>NZ_JBHLVZ010000001.1:0-341828 GCF_042433125.1 Muricoccus vinaceus
CGCCAGGCGGGCCATGACCTCGCGGATGGAGAGGAACGGGCGCGACGAGATCAGCCGCGACAGATAGGCCGACATGGCGCCCACGGGGCGGGCGATGGACATGTCGTTGTCGTTGAGCACCACGATGAGCCGCGACTTGAGCACGCCCGCGTTGTTCATCGCCTCATAGGCCATGCCGGCCGACATGGCGCCGTCGCCGATCACCGCGATCACCGCCTGCCCCGCGCCCTGGCCCAGCCCCTGGGGCGCCAGAAGGTCGCGCGCCACCGCCATGCCCAGCCCGGCCGAGATGGAGGTGGAGGAATGCGCGGCGCCGAAGGGGTCGTACTCGCTCTCGGCGCGGCGCGTGAAGCCGGACAGCCCGCCCCCCTGGCGCAGCGTCCGGATGCGGTCGCGCCGCCCGGTCAGGATCTTGTGCGGATAGGCCTGGTGCCCGACATCCCAGATCAGCCGGTCGCCGGGCGTGTCGAAGATGGCGTGCAAGGCCACCGTCAGCTCCACCACCCCCAGGCTCGCCCCCAGGTGCCCGCCCGTGGTGCTCACCGCATCCACCGTCTCGGCGCGCAACTCGTCCGCCAGCTGCCGCAACTGCTCGGCCGAGAAGTTCCGCAGGTCCGCCGGAACACGAACCCGGTCCAGCAACGGCGTCCGCGCGCGCGACACGCCAGGCGACACAACAGGGGGAACAGTCATCAGAAGCTTCCTCGGGCGGCTTTAGTTCTTGCGCCGGATCACGTGGGACGCCAAGGCCCGCAGCAGGTCGGCCCGCTTGTCGAAGTTGTCCAGGTGCGTCACGGCCTGGTCCACCAGCCGCGCGGCCTGGGCCCGGGCGCGCTCCGGGCCGAGAAGCCCCAGCAGGGTCGCTTTCCCCGCGCCGGCATCCTTTCCGGTCGCCTTGCCGGCCTCCTCCGGCGTCGCGGTGAGGTCCAGCAGGTCGTCGGCGATCTGGAAGGCGGCACCGACCTCGCGCCCATAGGCCCCCAGGCACTGGCGCTGGTGGGTTCCGGCCTTGCCCAGGATGGCCCCCGCCTCGGCCGAGAACTCGATCAGCCGCCCGGTCTTGAGAAGCTGCAGGCGCCCCACCGCGGCCTCGTCCAGCGGCTCGGTGGCCTTCTCGGCCATCATGTCCAGCATCTGCCCGCCGACCATGCCGCGCGCGCCTGCGGCCAGGGCCAGGTGCAGGCAAAGCTCCGCCCGCACCGCCGGATCGGAATGGGTCTCGGGGGAGGCCAGCACCACGAAGGCCTGGGTCTGGAGCGCATCCCCCACCAGGATCGCCGTCGCCTCGTCCCAGGCGCGGTGCACGGTCGGCTTGCCCCGGCGCAGGTCGTCGTTGTCCATGGCGGGCAGGTCGTCATGCACCAGCGAATAGGCGTGCAGCATCTCCACCGCCGCCGCGACCCGCAGGGCCGATTGCGGGGCGACACCGAACTGGCGGGCGGATTCCAGCACCAGGAAGGCGCGCATCTTCTTGCCGCCGCCCATGCAGGCGTAGCGCATGGCCGCGAAAAGGGAGCGTTCGTCCCCTTCCTCGGCGGGAAGCAGGGCGTCCAGCGCCTCGTCCACCTCCGAGGCCGCCGCCGCGAGCGCCGCCTTCAGCGCCTCGTCCCCGGCCATGCCCGGGGCTTCCGCAGCGTCGCTCATTCCACGTCCCTCAGCGTCGGGCCGCCGGTGCCGGGCACCAGCGCCTGGACCCGGGCCTCGGCCTCGGCCAGCTTGCGGTCGCAATGCGCGCGAAGCTCGGTGCCGCGTGCATAGGAATCCATCGCCTCCTCCAGCTTCGCCTGGCCGCCCTCAAGGCGGCGGACAATGGCTTCCAGCTCGTTCATGGCCTCCTCGAAGGAAAGGCTCTCCACCGCGGGCGGATCGGATTCAGGCATCGGGGCTTCCGGTGGTCAGGCGTGCATCAAGGCGCGGACATGCGCCGCGGTGGAACGCGCAAGGGCGTGCAGGTCGTAGCCGCCTTCGAGCATGGAGACCACCCGGCCGCCGCAAACGCGGTTCGCCACCGCGGCGATGGCCTCGGTCACCCAGGCGAAGTCGTCCTCGGCCAGGCGCAGCGCGGCGAGGGGATCGAGCCGGTGGGCATCGAAGCCGGCGGAGACGATGATCAGGCCCGGCGCGAAGGCCTCCACCGCCGGCAGCCCCTGTGCCTCCCAGACACGGCGGAAGGCAGGGCCGTCGGTGCCGGGCGCGAGGGGCAGGTTGAGGATGTTGCCGGCCCCCGTCTCGGAGGCCGCCCCCGTGCCGGGATAAAGCGGCGTCTGGTGGGAGGAGACCAGCATCAGGCTCGGGTCATGCTCGAAGCAGGCCTGGGTGCCGTTGCCGTGGTGCACATCGAAATCCAGCACCGCCACGCGCTCCACCCCGTGGGCTGCCTGGGCATGGCGGGCAGCCACGGCGGCGTTGGCGAAAAGGCAGAACCCCATGGGCTCGGCCGGTTCGGCATGGTGCCCGGGCGGGCGCACGGCGCAGAAGGCACGCAGGAACTCGCCGCGCATGACGCTGTCCACCGCCTCCACCCCGGCGCCGGCGGCGCGCAGCGCGGCCTCGGCCGAATGGGCGTTCATGGAGGTGTCGGCATCCAGGTGGATACGCCGCCCCTCCGCCGGGCGCGTGGAAAGGATGCGCTCCACATGCGCCTCGGGGTGCACCCGCAGGAGCTGCTCGCGCGTGGCCTCCGGCGCGGAGGCCCGCACAAGGGTCGAGAATTCCTGTGTCTCCAGCGCCCGCAGCACGGCGCGGAGCCGGTCCGGGCATTCCGGGTGGCCCTCGCCGTTGTCATGGCGAAGGCAGGCGGGGTGGGTGAGAAGAAGCATCACCCGGCCTCCCCCGCCGCGGCGGGCGGCCCGGGGCTCGCGCCCTTGTCCTCCTCCCGCTTGCGGAGCGTGTAGCGATAAACCCCCGCGCTCTCGCTGAAGGAGACCAGCGCATGGCCCGTTTCCCGGCAGAAGGCCTGGAAGTCGGCCACGCTGGCCGCATCGGTCGCCAGCACCGTCAGCCGGGCGCCCGCGGGCAGCGCGCGCAGCGCCTTGTTCGCCTTCAGCACGGGCAAGGGGCAGGTAAGGCCCTGCACGTCCAGCAGGGTCTCGTTCTTCGGCGGCTTGGGGGGGGCGGGGGGCGGTGCCATGGGGCCGGGCAATCCACCACCACGGGCGCTGCAAGTCCAGGGTCACGCGCCGGGCCACGCAAGTCGGCGGGCCGACGCGCCCGTGAACGCGCCCCCGCTGGACGGGCCGCCCGCACCCCGGCATTCATCGCTCCATGGCGATCAAGCTCGGCGTGGACCTCGGCGGAACCAAGACGGAGATCGTAGCACTCGATCCCGGCGGGGAGGTGCTGCTGCGCCACCGCGTGCCCACCGGGCAGGGCTACCGCGCCATCGTCGAAACCATCGCCGGCCTGGTGACCTCCGCCGAGGCGGAGCTTGGTGAGCGCGGCACGGTGGGGGTCGGCATCCCCGGCAGCATCAACCCGCAGACCGGCCTGGTCCGCAACGGCAACACCCAGGCGCTGAACGGCAATCCCCTGGACCGCGACCTCGGCGCCCTCCTCAACCGGGAGGTGCGGGTGATGAACGACGCCAACTGCCTGGCCATGAGCGAGGCCGCCGACGGCGCTGGCGCCGGTCACTCCGTTGTCTTCGCCGCCATTCTCGGCACCGGCTGCGGCGGCGGCTGGGTCGTGGATGGCCGCCCGCTGGACGGGCTGAACCGCGTGGCCGGTGAATGGGGCCACACGCCCCTGCCCTGGATGCGCGCGGAGGAATTCCCGGGTCCGGCCTGCTGGTGCGGCCGCCAGGGCTGCCTCGAGACCTTCCTCTGCGGCCCTGCGATCGCGCGGGATTGCGACGGCGAGGGCCACCGCGACGCCGGCCGCGTGGTGGAGCGCGCCGCCGCAGGGGACGAGGCGGCCCGCGCCGCGCTGGCCCGCCATGCCGACCGCCTGGCCCGGGCGCTCGCCGCCATCGTGAACATCATGGACCCCGACGTGATCGTGCTGGGCGGCGGCGTGTCCAACCACGCCCACCTTTACAGCGAGGTCCCCCGCCTCATGGCACCCTGGATCTTCGGAGACGCCAAGGCGGTCAACCTGGTGCGCGCCAGGCACGGCGATAGCTCCGGCGTGTTCGGCGCCGCCCGCCTCTGGGACAAGGGCTGACCCGACTCGGGCATCCCCTGCCGGGCCCGTGCTAGAGCGGGCCATGCCCACGGCCTTCCGGGAAGCCCAAAGCGTGCCCGTGCTCTGCCGGGATTGCTTGGCGCGGCCCAGCGAACAGCACCGCCGCTGCCCAGCCTGCGGCTCCTCGCGCCTCGCCCGCCACCCGGAACTGTTCTCCCTCGCCATCGCGCATGTGGATTGCGACGCCTTCTTCGCGAGCGTGGAGAAGCGCGACAGGCCGGAACTGGCCGCGCGGCCGGTGGTCATCGGCGGCGGGCAGCGCGGCGTGGTGTCGGCGGCCTGCTACGTCGCCCGCACGCGGGGCGTGCGCTCGGCCATGCCCATGTTCAAGGCGCTGCAAGCCTGCCCGGA
Organism: Muricoccus vinaceus; assembly: GCF_042433125.1. NCBI lineage: Bacteria > Pseudomonadati > Pseudomonadota > Alphaproteobacteria > Acetobacterales > Roseomonadaceae > Muricoccus > Muricoccus vinaceus. The sequence continues at coordinate 4,534 of NZ_JBHLVZ010000001.1, forward strand.
CGCGGTGGTGATCAAGCCGGACTTCGCGAAATACGTCGCCGCCTCCCGCCAGATCCGCGCCCTGATGGAGGAGCTGACGCCGCTGGTGCAGCCCATGTCCATCGACGAGGCCGTGCTGGACCTTTCGGGCACGGAGGCCCTGCACGGCACGCCTCCCGCCGCCACCCTGGCCCGCTTCGCACGGCGCGTGGAGCGGGAGGTGGGCGTCACCGTCTCCGTCGGCCTGGCCCCCAACCGGCTGCTGGCCAAGATCGCGGTGGAGCGGGACAAGCCGCGCGGCATGGCCTGCATCGGCGCCGCCGAAGCAGCCGCCCTGCTGGCGCCGGAACCGGTCACGATCCTGCCCGGCGTCGGCCCGGCCTTCGCGGCGAAGCTGGCGGCCCTCGGCTATGCCACGCTCGGCCAGCTCCAGACGCTCGATGCGCGCGAGGCGATGCGCCGCTTCGGCGAGGAAGGCGCGACCCTCGTCGCCCGCGCCCGCGGCGAGGACGGCCGGGCGGTGACGCCCGATCGCGAAACCAAGTCCATCTCCGCCGAGACCACCTTCGACCGTGACCTGTCGCTTGCCGCGGAGATGGAGCCGATCCTCTGGCGCCTCTGCGAGAAGCTCGCGCGCCGCCTCGGCGAGAAGGGCTTCGCGGCGGGTGGCGTGGTGCTCAAGCTCAAGACCGCCCGCTTCGCCCAGCGCACCCGCAACGTGCGGCTGCCCGGCGCCAGCGCGGTGCCGGAAACGATCTACGCCGCCGCCCGCGCCCTTCTGGCGCGCGAGGCCGACGGCACGCCCTTCCGCCTGATCGGCATCGGGGCCCAGCCCCTGGTGGAAGCGGCCGGCGCGGACCGGGGCGACCTGGCCGACCCCGAGGCACCCCGCCGCGCCGCGCGCTGGGCCGCCATGGAAGCGCTGCGCGCCCGATTCGGCGAGGGGGCGGTCCGCGCCGGACGCGGGCTCCCCGTGCCGCGCTGAGCCGTCAGCCTCCGATGCGCGCCACGGTGGAGGCGATCAGCAACCCGATCGCCGTGTCCATCAGCACGAACAGCCCGGCCCGGAAGCCGCTGATCCGGAGCGCCCGCTGGGCGACGAACCATTCCAGCCAAAGGGCGTAGGCGAAGGCCATCAGGGTCAGCATCCCGCCCATTCCCGGCGGCAGGATCGATCCCAGCACCGTCGAGCCCAGAAGAACCGTGTAGGTCGCGAGGTTGGCCCAGTTCCAGGCCGCGATGAAGAGCGGCCAGAGCGGACCGCGCCCCCAAGCCTCCGCAAGCGTGAGGGAGACCAGCGGAAAGGCCACCCAGCCCAGCACGTAGCCGATCAGCTCCACCCCGAGCCCGGCGCTCAGCAGGGCGTCGTTGCCCATAGCCCGGATGATCAGGAACGGCATCAGGCAGATGGCGCCCGCCCAGAAGGAGCGCGCCGTGCCCTCCATGGAAAGGAGGGCGAGGCGCAGGCCCTCCTCCCGCCCGCGGGCAAGCAGGGTGGCGGCCCGGATTCCCGAGACCACCTGCACTTCCGTGCTGACCCCGGGGGCGCTCAGCCCAGGCACTCCCGGATCACCGCGCCATAGAGCAGGGACAGGCGCCGCAGCTCCTCCACCGGCGTGCACTCATCCACCTTGTGCATGGTGGTGCCGACCGCGCCGAGTTCCGCCACCGGGCAGAGGCGGGTGATGAAGCGGGCATCCGAGGTGCCGCCGCCCGTGTCCAGCGCACCCTCCTCGCCCGTCGCGTCGCGCACCGCGCGCCGCAGCGCCTCCACGAAGGGGCCGGGCTTCGTCAGGAAGGCCTCGCCGGAGCAGGAGAAGCGTGCCTCATGGCGCGGTGCCTCCTCCGCCAGGATGCCGCGGATCCAGGCCTCCAGGCTCGCCGCCGTGTGGGTGTCGTTGAAGCGGATGTTCAGACGCGCGGCGGCCTGGGCCGGCACGATGTTCCCGGCCGCGTTGCCGACATCCACGGTGGTGACCTGCAGGGTGCTCGGCTGGAACCAGTCCGTGCCGGCGTCGAGCGGCTCAGCGGCCAGGCGGTGCAGCACCCGCACGAGCCGGTGGACCGGGTTGTCCGCCCGCTCGGGATAGGCGACGTGCCCCTGGGTGCCCAGCACCGTGATGGCGGCCGAGACGCTGCCGCGCCGGCCGACCTTGATGGTGTCGCCCAGCCGCGCCTTGCTGGTGGGCTCGCCCACCAGGCACATGTCGGGCACCAGGTGGTTCTCCGCCATCCAGTCCAGCACGCGGGTGGTGCCGTCGGTGGCCTCGCCCTCCTCGTCCCCGGTGATCAGGAAGGAGAGCGTGCCGCGGTCCGCCGTGCCGTCCGCCACCGCATCGGCGGCGGCGGCCACGAAGGCGGCAACGCCCCCCTTCATGTCCACCGCGCCCCGGCCGTAGAGGATGCCGTCCTCCAGCGCGGCCTCGAAGGGGCCATGCCGCCATCCCTCGCCCGGCGGCACCACGTCCGTGTGCCCGGCGAAGCAGAGATGTGGCCCGTTGCCGCCCGAGCGGCGGATGGCGAACAGGTTCTCCGTCTCCCCGAAGCGCAGCCGCGTGCAATCGAAGCCCAGCGGCGCCAGCGCCCCTTCCAGCACCGCCATCGCCCCGGCATCGGCCGGGGTGACGGAGGCGCAGCGGATCAGCGCCTGCGCGACCGGAAGGGGATCGCCGGCCATCAGTCGCGCAGCAGCTCGTTGATGGAGGTCTTCTCGCGGGTGCGCGCGTCCACGCGCTTGACGATCACCGCACAATAGAGGCTCGGTCCCGGCGAACCATCCGGCAGCGGGCGACCCGGGAGCGTCCCCGGCACCACCACGGAATAGGCGGGCACCCGGCCGACGAAGACCTCGCCGGTGGCCCGGTCGATGATCTTGGTCGAGGCGCCGAGGAACACGCCCATGGAGAGCACCGCGCCGCGCTCCACGATCACCCCCTCCGCCACCTCGGAGCGCGCGCCGATGAAGCAGTCGTCCTCGATCACCACCGGGTTCGCCTGCAGCGGCTCCAGCACGCCGCCGATGCCCACTCCGCCCGAAAGGTGGCAGTTCCGGCCGATCTGCGCGCAGGAACCCACGGTGGTCCAGGTGTCCACCATGGTGTTGCGGTCCACATAGGCGCCCAGGTTCACGAAGCTGGGCATCAGCACCACGCCCGGCGCGATGAAGGCCGAGCGGCGCACGACGGCGCCCGGCACGGCCCGGAAGCCCGCCTCGCGGAAGCGGTTCTCGCCCCAGTCGGAGAACTTCAGCGGCACCTTGTCATAGGCCCCCGCGGCGGTGTCGCTCACCATGCTCTCCTCCAGCCGGAAGGACAGCAGCACCGCCTGCTTGAGCCACTGGTTCACGCGCCAGCCACCCTGCCCGTCCGGCTCGGCCACGCGCGCCCTGCCGGAGTCGAGCGCCTCCAGCGCCGCCTCCACCGCGTCACGGTCCTCGCCCATGGTCGCGGGCGAAAGATCGGCGCGGCGCTCCCAGAGCGCCTCGATGCGGGGCTGGAGGGCGGCGAGGTCCATGTGCGAAGTCCTGATTCCCGGGCGCGGCCCCCTTCGCCCGGCCAAGCCACGCTGTCAACGATCCCTGGCGCGAAGGCCTGCGGCGGCCGCGTTCACCCGGTCTTCATCATGGTCGCGCACCATGCCAGCCGGACCGGAGCCTTTCGCGGGGCTCCCGCCGGATGGAAAGGACGCGATGATGGATCCCGCGATCGCGCTCTCCCCCCGGCGTATGGATGAAGCCAAAAGGGCCCGGCTGGCGGAACGGGCCGATACGCCGCCGGAGGTTCTCTTTTTCCTCGCCAATGATCCCACCACCACCGTCCGCGCCGCCATTGCCGCGAACGCCGCGACCCCGCCACTGGCCGACCAGGTGCTCTCGCGCGACACCGAGCAGGGAGTGCGCCGCGTGCTGGCCCGCAAGCTCGCCTCGCTCGCCCCAACGCTGGACCCCGCCGCCACGGAGCGGCACCGCCGCGTCACCTGGGACACCCTGTGCCGCCTGGTGGAGGACGATGCCGTGCCCGTCCGCCTCGCGGTGGCGGAACTGGTGGCCGAGCAGCCGGACGTGCCGCGCGCCCTGATCCTGCGCCTCGCGCGCGACATCGCCATGGCCGTGGCGGAGCCCGTGCTCCGCGGCTCTCCCCTGCTGGGGGAGAGCGACCTTCTCTCCCTCATCGCGGCCCCACCGGCACCGGGAACCCTGTGCGCCATCGCCCGCCGGCCGAACCTGCCCGAGGCGCCCTCCGACGCCATCGCCGCCCGCGCGGACCCGCCATCCGTCGCCGCCCTGCTGGCGAACGCGACCGCCCGCCTGCGGGAAGCCACGCTGCTCGCCATCGCGCACCGGTGCGGGGACCAGGCGGCCTGGCAGGCGGCGCTGGTCCGCCGCCCGGCGCTGAGCGAGGCCGTGATCCGCAGCCTGCAGGGCGTGCTGGCGGAGGAAGCCCTCAACGTGCTGCTCGCGCGCCCGGAGCTCAAGGCAGGCCGCACGGACATGCCCGGGCCGTCGCAGGCCGCGGCTGCCGATGCCTGCGGCATGGACGAGACGGGCTTCGTCAGCGCGGCGCGGCGGGGGCAGCTCACCGATTGCGGCCGCATCCTCGCGGCGCTCTGCGGCTTGCCGGCCGGGGTGGTGATCCGCGCCCTGCAAAGGCGGGAGGCGTCGCTTCTCGTCGCGCTCTGCTGGAAGGCGCGCCTTTCGCCCAGCACGGCCGCCTTCGCCCAGCTCAGGCTGACCTCCAGCACGGCCGACGAACTGCTGGTCCTGCCTGGCGGCGCCTGGGAGATGCCGCCCGAGCGGATGCAGGCCCTGATCGAAGGCCTTTTCGCGCCCTCAGCCCAATCCCCGGCCTGAACCGTCCCTCAGGGCTTGATCAAAGTTCCAGGCCCACCGGCCGTGAACAGCTCGGCCAGCACCGCGTGCGGCACGCGCCCGTCCAGGATCACCGCACCCTGCACGCCCTGCTCGATGGCATAGATGCAGGTCTCCACCTTCGGGATCATGCCAGCCGAGATCCAGCCGGCCTCGATGCCCGCCCGCACCTCGGCCACCGTCATCTCCGGAATGTGGAGGCCGTCCGGCCCGCGCACGCCCGGAACATCCGTCAGCATCAGCAACCGCACCGCGCGCAACGCCCCCGCGATGGCGCCCGCGGCCGTGTCCGCGTTGATGTTGTAGGTCTGCCCGTCCGCTCCCACGCCCACCGGCGCCACCACCGGCACGATGTCCGCGCCCATGAGAAGCGAGAGCACCTTGGTGTCCACGTGCTCCGGCTCACCCACGAAGCCGAGGTCGAGCACGCGCTCCTCGTTGCTCCCGGGGTCGCGCACCGTGCGCAAGGCCTTCCGGGCACGGATCAGGTTGCCGTCCTTGCCGGAGATGCCGACCGCGATCACGCCCGCACGGGTGATCGCCTCGGCCACCTGCTTGTTGACGCTTCCGGCCAGAACCATCTCCACCACGTCCACCATGGCCTCGTCGGTCACGCGAAGGCCGTTGACGAAGGTGGACTGGATGTTGAGCCGCTTGAGCATGGCGTTGATCTGCGGCCCGCCGCCGTGAACCACCACGGGGCTCACGCCCACCTGCTCGAGCAGGGCAATGTCGCGCCCGAAGCGCAGCGCGCTTTCCTCCTCGCCCATGGCGTGGCCGCCGTACTTCACCACCACGACCTGGTCGTCGTAGCGCTTCAGGTAGGGCAGCGAACCGGCGAGGATCGCCATCTGGTCTTGCGCGTCGGTGTTCATGGCGATTCCAGGCGGGGCGCGCGCGGCCAAGGCCGCAGCTGGGCGGCGGTGGTAAGGGGCAGCGGCCCGGCCGGTCAACCCGGTGCGCCCGCATGGGCGTCCCCTGCGGGCGGGGTGTCAGCCCGACTGCGCGATCTCGGCCAGCGCCGCGCGGAGCTCCGCGATGCCCGTGCCCTTGTTCGCCGAGGTGGTCATGACCACCGGATGGGCAGCGACCCGCTTGCGCACGATCTCCGCCATTTCGGCCTGCCGCTTCGCCAGTCGCGAGGCAGGCTTCGCGTCGTCGGACTTGGTCAGCACGATCTGGAAGGGCACGGCGGCCTCGCCCAGCAGGTCCATGGCGGCGCGGTCGCCGTCCTTTGTCTCGATGCGGGCGTCCATGAGCAGGATCACCCGGCGCAGCGTGGGGCGGCCCCGCAGGTAGTCGAACATCATGCCCTGCCAGTCCGCCTTCACCGCCTTGCTGGCGGCGGCGAAGCCGTAGCCAGGCATGTCCACCAGGGTGAGGCGCGCCGGCTTGCGCGCGGGATCGTCGCCCGGTGCGGCCTCTCCGGCCATGAAGAAGTTGAGCTGCCGGGTGCGCCCGGGCGTGTGCGACACCCGGGCCAGGCCGTGATGCCCCGCCAGCGCGTTGATGAGCGAAGACTTGCCGACGTTGGAGCGCCCGCAGAAGGCCACCTCCGGCGCATCCGGGGGCGGCAGGCCCTCCAGCTTCTGGGCCGCGAAGAAGAAGCGGACGGGGCGGGCGAAGAGCAGCCGCCCCGCCTCCATCATCGCCTCTTCCTCGGGACTCCGCTTCGCCGTGCTCTGGCCGGGTGCGTCGCTCACGTTCGGGCCAGGGCCTTCTCGTTGGCCCGCGCGATCCGGTCCTCGCGGCCGATGTAGTACTGCTGCGCGACCGAAAGCAGGTTGTTCCACGACCAGTAGATCACCAGCCCGGCCGGGAAGCTGGCCAGCATGAAGGTGAAGATGATTGGCATGAAGGAGAACAGCTTCGCCTGGATCGGGTCGGGCGGCGTCGGGTTCAGCTTGAACTGGATGAACATCGTGATGCCCATGATGATCGCCCAGGCCGGCATGTGCAGGAACAGCGGCGGATCCCAGGGGATCAGCCCGAACAGGTTGAACAGGTTCGTGGGGTCGGGCGCCGAAAGGTCGCGGATCCAGCCGAAGAACGGCGCGTGCCGCATCTCGATGGTGACGAACAGCACCTTGTAGAGGGAGAAGAAGACCGGGATCTGCAGCAGGATCGGCAGGCAGCCCGCGGCCGGGTTGATCTTCTCCGACTTGTAGAGCGCCATCATCTCCTGCTGCATCTTGGCAGGATCGTCCTTGTTGCGCTCCTTCAGCTCCTGCATCTTCGGGCCCAGCGTCTTCATGCGGGCCATGGACTTGTAGGACTTGTTGGCCAGCGGGAAGAACAGGATCTTGAGCGCGACGGTGAAGATCAGGATCGCCACGCCGAAGTTGCCGGTCAGCTTGAACAGCCAGTCCAGCCCGTAGAAGAACGGCTTGGTGATGTAGTAGAACCAGCCGAAGTCGATCGCCTTGTCGAAGTCCGTGATGCCGAGGTTCGAGGTATAGGCGTCCAGCAGGTGCACTTCCTTCGCGCCGGCGAAAAGCCGCGTGGCGAAGCCCGCGGTGGCGCCGGGCGCGGCGGCCAGGGCGGCGGTGGGCGCGAAGTCCACCTGCCAGCGGTCCTGGCCCCCTTCCTGCACCGCCCGGAAGGCCGCCCGGTTCTGGGAGGACTGCTCCACGGGTGCGATCGCCGCCAGCCAGTACTTGTCGGTGAAGCCGGCCCAGCCGCCGGGGCCGTCCTGCTCCAGCGCGGGGCCGCCGTTGCGGCGCGCCGCCTCGGTCTTGGCATCGGCGTACTTGGTTTCCCGGAGGCGGCCGTCCAGCACGCCCACGAACCCTTCGTGCAGGATGTAGTACCCCGCCACCTGCGGCGTGTGCTCGCGGCGCACGCGCGCCCAGGGCAGCACCTGCACGGCCTCGGCGCCCGTGTTCACCACGCGCTGGTCCGCCGTCACCATGAAATTGGCGTCAAGCGAGAGCGCGATCTCGAAGCGCTGCCCGGCGCCGTTGTCCCAGCGCAGCGTCACCGGGTTGGCCGGGGTCAGCGGGCCACCCTCGGCCGTCCAGTCGGTGTTGGGGCCGGGCACGGGCGTGCGCCCATCGGCCGCGGTCCAGCCCCACTGGGCGAAGTAGGCGGCATTGTCTTCCCGCGGGGCGAGCACGCGCACGTTGGGGCTGCCGGGCTGGATGGTCTCGCGGTAGTCGCGCAGAACGAGGTCGTCGATGCGGGCGCCCCGCAGGTTCACGCTGCCCTCCACCCGGGCGCTCTCGATGCGGAGCCGTGGTGCCGGGGTGGTGGGCGCGCCGTCGTTCTGGCTGGTGCTCGCGACGCCCGCCGGGTTCAGCGCCGTGTTCGCCTGCGGCAGCGGGGTGCTGGACGACTGGGACTGCTGCACGTTCTGCGCGGCCTGCCGCTGCGCCTCGCGCGCGGGGCGGTTGTAGACGTCGAACAGCAGCAGGATGCCGATCGAGATGGCGATCGCGGCGAGGAGTCGCTTGTTGTCCATGGGATACCGGCGTTCAGGTCTTCTTTGCGGGGGGCACGGGGTCGTATCCGCCGGGGTTCCAGGGGTTGCAGCGCAGGATGCGCTTCGCCGTCAGGGCGCTTCCGCGCAATGCGCCGTGCGTCGACAGGGCCTCGATGCCGAAGGCGCTGCAATGCGGGTGGAAGCGGCAATGGGCGCCGATGAAGGGGCGCAGCGTGAATTGGTAGGCGCGTATGCCGAGCTTCAAGGTCTCGGCCACCGGATCGAACGATGCGGCACTCACAGGTCGACGCCCACCTGGCGGAGCGCGCCACGCAGATCGCCCTGCAACTGAAGGAACGGGCGGGCCCGTGTCTCGTCACGCCCGATCAGCACCACGTCCCACCCGGCGGGAGGGGAGGTGCCCAGAAGCAGCCGGGCGGCTTCACGCAAGCGGCGCTTGGTGCGGTTCCGCACGACGGCGTTGCCCACCTTCTTCGTGACGGTGAAGCCAAGGCGCAGGGGCCCGCCCGTACCCGGCAGGGCTTGGATCACCATGCCCGGCCGGGCGGCGCGCTTGCCGCGCTGGGCGGCGCGCAGAAAATCGCGCCGCTTCTTCATCCGGGGCAGCTTCATGGTTTGAACCAAGGTTCGGGGCGCACCGGCTTCGGTGCCACCCCGGGCTTGCCTCAGGCCGAAAGCTTCGCGCGGCCCTTGGTGCGGCGGTTGGCGATGACCTTGCGGCCGCCCACCGTCTCCATGCGGGCACGGAAGCCGTGGCGGCGCTTCCGGACGAGCTTCGAGGGCTGGTAAGTACGCTTCACGGCAGGGCGCTCCGTCTGGGTGCTGGCCGGCCTCGGTGGGGCACGGCGTGGTTTGGTCGTCTCGGACCGGCGGGGCCGGTCCGGCTTCGCCTGGCGGGCCCGGCCACCTTCGCCGGTCCCGAACGAAACGGGCACGCGGACGCAGGCGGCCGCGGCGGGACGCCCGGCGCGGGTGGCGGTGTATAGGTAGAGCGCCGCACCCCCGTCAACCAAAGCATGCCGGGCGCGACGCCAAAGGGTTAGCCCCCTACCCTTCCGCGGCAGCCGCGTTATCCAGAGCGCCGCGACGGGATGGGAACAGCATGGCCGAAACCGACATCGCCGTGATCGGCGCGGGACTTACGGGGCGGGGCCTGGCCGGGCTCGCCGCCGCGCTCGGCCTGAAGGTGACCCTTTTCGAGCGCGGCCCGATGGGCGGCGAGGCGCCGGACCCCGAGACCACCCAGGCGGCCTTGCGCGCCATGGCGAACCGCGCGGCCTGCGCCGGCGGCCCGCCCGGCTGGGCCGATGTGCGGACGCGACTCGCCGAGGCCGATGCGGAGGCCGCGCCGGATGCCACGGAGGCGCGCTTCCAGGGCATGGGCGTGGAGGTGGTCCGCGCCGCCGCCCGCTTCGCCGCGCCCGACGCGGTGGCCGCGGGCGGGCGGGAGTGGCGGTTCCGTCGGGCGCTTATCGCCACCGGTGCCGTTCCCGCGGTGCCCGCGCTGGAGGGGCTGGAAACCATCCCCTACCTCGACGAGGCCGGCCTGGCCGCCCTCGATGCTCTTCCCTCCCACCTCCTGGTGCTGGGCGGCACGGCCTTCGGCCTGGAAATGGCGCAGGCCTTCGCCCGCCTCGGCGCCCGCGTGACGGTGGTGGAGGCCGCCCGCATCGCCCCCGGCGCCGACCCCGACCTGGCGCATGGGCTGGCCCGTGTTCTCCGCCGGGACGGCGTCGGGCTTCTGGAGGGGCAGGCTGCCCTGCGGGTGCAGCGCCGCCCCGGTGGCCTCGCGCTCTTTCTCTCGGACGGCCAGCAGGTGGAGGGCTCGCATCTTCTGCTGGCGCCCGGCCGGCAACCGCAGCTTGCGGGCCTCGACCTCGCCGCCGCCGGACTGTCCGCCGTGCCGGTGGTGGACCGCGCGCTCCGCGTCCAGGGCAACCGGCGGGTCTGGGCAGCGGGCGGGGCGGTCGGGCGGGAGGGAGCCGCCGACCTCGGCATCCTGGCGCGCACCATGCTTTTTCGCATTCCTGGCACCCCGGCCGAGGCGGCGCCGCTTCGCAGCATCCGGACCGAGCCCGCACTGGTGGAGATCGGCGCGCCCGGCGACGCCGATGAAACCCTCCGCTGGCCGCTGGCCGATACCACCCGCGCGGCGGCGGACGGCATCTCGGAAGGACTGGTGAAGCTGCACGTCGACCGGCGCGGCCGCCTTTCCGGCGCGGGCCTCCTCGCACCCGGAGGGCTGGAGATGGCGGGCATGCTCTCCCTCGCACTCCGACGGCCCGTTTCGGAGTTGGCTGGCGCCACCCTGCCGCACCCCACCCTCTCGGCTGCCATCGCCCGTGCCGCGCTGGAACATCGCGCCCCGGCCCTGGGAAGCGCCACCCTCCGCTGGCTGGCGGGGATTGCGAAGCGCCTGCCTTAGGCCTTTTCTGCGCCGCACCATCCCCGGGAATCCCGCATGACCAAGCTCCTCGAAGGCCGCACGGCCCTTGTCACCGGCTCCACCAGCGGCATCGGCCTCGCGATCGCGCTGGCCTTCGCCCGCGAAGGGGCGCGGGTGATGCTGAACGGCTTCGGCACGCCCGAAGCCATCCAGGCCGCGCGCGACGAGGTGGCGGCCGTCCAGGGCGGGGCGACGCCCTATTCCGCCGCCGACCTGTCGGACCCGGCCGCGATCCGCGCCATGTGCGCCGAGGCGACCGCCGCGCTCGGCCAGGTGGACATCCTGGTCAACAACGCCGGGATCCAGTTCACCAGCCCCGTGGACGAGTTTCCCGAGGCGAAGTGGGACGCGATCATCGCGATCAACCTTTCCTCGAACTTCCACGCGATCAAGGCCTTGCTGCCCGGCATGAAGGCGCGGAACTGGGGACGGATCGTCAACGTCGCCTCCGCCCACGGCCTCGTCGCCTCGCCCTTCAAGTCGGCCTACGTGACCGCCAAGCACGGCGTGGTCGGGTTGACCAAGACGGTTGGCATCGAGGTCGCCCGAAGCGCCGTCACCTGCAACGCCATCTGCCCGGGCTTCGTCCGCACCCCTCTCGCCGAGGCGCAGATCCCTCCGCTCGCGCAGAAGCACAACGTTTCCGAGGAAACCGCCCTGACCGACTTTCTGCTGGAGAAGCAGCCGAGCAAGCGTTGGGTGGAGGTGGAGGAGGTCGCGGCCATGGCCGTGTATCTCTGCGGGCCGAACAGCGGCGCGGTGAACGGCGCCGCCCTCTCCATCGATGGCGCCTGGACCGCCTCTTGAGCGCGGCGTCAAAGGACGGCGCTCCGGAGGCCAGCGCGGGGAGCGGTTCGGGAGGCGGCGCGGAGGGAATGCCGCCCCTGGACGGCACCCCCGCCTCCCCGTCCATTGCCCGCCCCGCGGGGCCGCTGCGGATCAACCTGGCGTTGCAGGGTGGCGGCACGCACGGCGCCTTCACCTGGGGCGTGCTGCTTCGCCTGCTCGAGGAGGAGGAGATCGAGGTCGCCGCCCTTTCCGGCACCTCCGCCGGTGCGATCAACGGCGCGGCCTTCGCACAGGGCATCGCGGCGGGCGGGCGTGCCGGCGCGGCGGCGGCCCTGGACCGCCTCTGGGGTTCAATCGGCGCGCGGGCGGCCCTCAGCCCGTTGCGCAACAATCCGCTCGAACGACTGCTCTGGGGCCCCGATCTGAGCAACGGCATCGCCTGGCAGGCCTTTGACGCCATGACGCGGGTTTTCTCGCCGTATCAGCTGAACCCATTTTCCTTCGATATGAACCCCTTAAGGCAGGTTCTTGACGAAGTGCTCGACCTGGGACTCCTGTGCAGCCACCCCGAGGCGCCCCGGCTTTTCGTCACGGCCACCAACGTCCGCACCGGAAAGCCCAGGGTCTTCTCGCGGCATGAGGTGACGCAGGAGGCGCTGCTCGCCTCTGCCTGCCTTCCTGCCCTGTTCCGCGCCGTGGAGATCGAGGGCGAGGCGTTCTGGGATGGCGGCTTCCTCGGCAACCCGGCCCTCTGGCCCCTCTACGACGGCGGCGGGCCGCCCGACATCGTGCTGGTCGGCATCAACCCGCTCTCCCGTCCCGACATCCCGCAGACGGTGCAGGACATCAACACCCGGGTGAACGAGATCAGCTTCAATGCGTCCTTGATCTATGAAATGCGCGCCATCGAGTTCGTCCAGCGACTGGTGGACGAGGGCGTTCTCAAGCCACCCCGGTACCAGCGCCTCTTCATGCATCTGATTGAGGATGAGGAGCGCATGCGCCGGCTTGGCATGTCCAGCAAATACAACGGCGACTGGGGTTTTCTGACCAGCCTGAGGGAAGATGGTCGGGCGGCCGCCGATGCTTGGCTCCAGGAAAACAGGGGTGCGCTGGGCCAGCGCGACAGCATCGACCTTCGCGCCCGTTTCCTCTGAACGCGCCCGATCCCGACCCTTCCCACCCAACGGGCGTCAGACCAGGATAGGTCTCAGCGAGCCGCCGGAACGTCCGCCGACCTTTCCTTACGCAACGCCGGAAGGCTTTCCCTGGGATCACGCGGAGCGACAGGTTAGGCAGCGTTCCGCATGAACTTCTACAATCTCCTTTCCCGGATGCGCCTGCCCTTCGGTTACGCCGGCAAGTTCTTTCTGCTTTCCTTTCTCGCGACCCATCTGCCCCTCCTGGCCGCGCTGGGCGTGATGCTGCGGGACGGGGAGGCGGACTGGAAGCTGGTTGGCGTCCTGCTGGGTGCCACCCTGCTCGGCTTCGCCGCGGCTCTGGCGGGCATCCGCGCCCTCCTCGTGCCGGTGCGGCAGAGCACCGAGGCCCTCACCGCCTTCGCGGCCACCGAGGCGCTGCCCGCCCTGCCGATCGGGATGCCCGACCTCGCGGGCCGGCTGATGACGGCGACCCAGGAGACCCTCACCGACCTTGCCACCGCCCTGACAGCCGCCCGTGGCGCGCAAAGGGACGCCGTGGAGTCCGTACGCCGGCGGGAACGCGCCATGGCGGAGGTGACGCACGAGCTGCGAACGCCGCTGAACGCCGTCCTTGGCTTCGCGGAGCTCCTGCAGATGCAGCCACATGGTCCTCTGGGCCACCGGCTTTATGCGGAGTTCGTCGAGGACATCGCGCAGGGCGGCCAGCACATGCTGGCCCTGATCGAGGACGTGCAGCGCTTCACCGCGCTGCGCGAGGGCAAGCAGACCCTGGACCTGCTCCCGGTCGAGCTGGCCACCCTCACCGAGCGCGCCGCGCGGCTGCTGCGAACGGAAGCCGCCGCGCGCGGGGTGGACGTATCCGTCCGCATCCCGCCGGGACTGACGGCGACGGCCGACGCCCGCTCGCTGCTGCAAGTGCTACTCAATCTCCTCGGAAACGCCATGAAGTACGCGGGGCGCGGAGCCTGCGCCGCCATCGTCGCGGAGCGTGAGGGAGGCGAGGTGACGATCCGCGTGTCCGATGACGGCCCGGGCATGGACGCGGCGCAGCTTCGCGTCGCCATGGAACCCTTCGGGCGCCTGGGCAACACGGGCGAGCGCGGGACGGGCCTCGGGCTGCCGATCGCCCATGCGCTGGTGGAGCTGCAAGGAGGCCGCTTCGCGCTGGAGAGCGCCCCGGGACGGGGCACGACGGCCCGCCTCACCTTGCCCGGCGCCAGCCCGGCCGCCTGATGGGCGGCCGGCTCAGTCCTGCGCGACCGCCCGCCGCTCCTCCCCTGCCGGCACGGCCGCCGCCGTGTCGATGCTGACCACCACCGACATGCCCGGCGACAGGCGGTCGGCCAGCGGCTGGCCGGGGTCGATCACGATCCGCACGGGCAGGCGCTGCGCCACCTTGGTGAAGTTGCCCGTCGCATTGTCCGCCCGGATCACGCTGAACTCCGATCCGGTGGCCGGGGAGAAGCGCTCCACCCGCCCGCTCAGGCGGGCGCCTTGCAGCGCATCCACCCGGACGCTGACGGGCTGCCCGGCCTGCATGCCCGCGAGCTGCGTTTCCTTGTAGTTGGCCACCACCCAGCGGAGCGAGGGCACCACCGAGGTGATCTGCGTCCCCGCCGTCACGTACTGGCCGAGCCGGGCGCCCACCTCGCCCAGCCGCCCATCCCGCGGGGCGAGGATGCGGGTGTTCTGGACGTCGATCTCCGCGAGGCGGACGGCGGCCTCTGCATTCTGGACGGCGGCCTCCAGGCCCGGGCGCGTGGCCAGGGTCTCCGCCAGGGACTGCTCCGCCACGGTTTCCGATGCGCGGTTCTGCGCCACCCCGGCCTCCGCCTGGCGCAAGGCCGCGCGCAGCGTGTCGCCTTGCGCGCGGGACTGGATGTTCGCCTCGATCAGGGGCGCCATGCGGCGCTGGTCGGCCTGGGCCTTCACCAGTTGCGCCTCGGCGTTCTCCACCTGCGCGCGGGCCACGTCCACGCCCGCTTCCTTGGTCCGCCGCTGCAGCTCGAGGTTGGACAGGGTCGCCAGCGCCGTCGAGAGCTGCGCCCGTGCCTGGGCGAGGCGCTGCTGGAAGATGCGGTCGTCGATCCGCGCGAGCAGGTCGCCCTCCTTCACGGCGGCGTAGTCCTGCACGGGGATCTCCACCAGGTATCCCGCCACCTGCGGGCTGACCACGGTCACGAGCCCGCGCACATAGGCGTCGTCGGTCGTCTGGACCGAGGAGGTGAAGGGCGGCAGCCGCCATGCGTAGAGCACGAGCAGGATGCCCGCGATGCCCGCCAGGATGGCCGGGATGGTGGCGCGGGAGCCGGGAAGCTTGGGGAAGGACATGGGGTTCCGGGATGGGGTTCAGGCCGCCTGCGCGCGGCGGGCGGCGCCGAGGCGGGCGATGAGTTGATGGATCACGAGGCCGAGCAGGCAGAGGGCGGACACGATCGCGACGACCAGGAACAGATCGTTGTAGGCGAGCACATAGGCCTCGCGCGTCGCCACCTGGCCCAGCAGCGCGGAGCCTTCCGCGCCGCGCAGCGCGGGGTCGCCGAGCACGCGGGCATAGGACCCGCCGTATTGCTGGATGCGCTGGGCCACGATCGGGTCCGCCAGGGTCAGGTTCTCGACGATCTGGCTCGAATGGAACTTCTCCCGCACGGTCACGAGCGTGCCGAGTGCCGCCGCGCCGAGCAGCCCCCCCAGGTTCTGGGAGGCGAGGAAGACCGCGAAGAAGCTGGTCAGGTGCTGGATGCCCCAGCGCAGCGTGTGCGCGAAGCTCCAGCCGACGGCGGGCGGCAGGAAGATGGCGCCGCCGAAGGCCACCAGCCCCTGCGCCAGATACACGTCCTGCGGGCGCGTCAGGCTGGTGCCATGGCTTTCCAGCCAGGCGCCCAGGGTGATCATGGCCAGCGCCACCATGTGGATCGCGGGGCGGTTCTCCGGCCGGTTGATGAAGGCGACGCCCACGAAGCCGGCCAGGGTGGCCGCGAAGATCACCCAGAACATGCCGGCCATGTGCTCGTTCAGCAGCCCGAGGTTCTGGAAGAACCCGACGGTGCCGGTGGTCTGCTCCGACAGCACGAAGCGGGCGAAGAACATGGACCCGCCGAACAGGATCATGTCGGTGGAGGAAAGCCAGCGCAGGTTCACCAGCGGCCGCTCGCGGTTCAGCTCCACCGCCACCAGCAGGGTCAGCGCGCCGATCCCGCCCGCGAGGCAGACGCCCAGCCAGGGCGCTTCGGCCCACCAGTAGTAGCGACCGAGGCTGAGCACCACGGCCAACAGCCCGAGGCCGAGGATCAGCAGCGGCAGGCTCACCGCATCCACCCGGTCGAAGACCTTCGCACGGGGCGGCGGGGTGATGGGCAGCACGAAGACCCAGGCCAGCGCCATCAGCGACAGCGCCAGTTCCAGCAGGTTGAGCTGCGGCCAGAGCCCGATGTCGAGCAGCCCCGGCGAAACCAGCCGGGCCAGCGGCACCGCGATCTGCGAGCCCGTGAGCCCGACCGCGATCCCGGTGGTCAGCTTGTGCCGGACCGGCAGCGCCTCCAGCACGTAGAGGAAGGCGAGGGTGTTCAGCATGGCGCCGACGAAGCCGGCGACGGCCCGCAGCACCACGGCGGCCGGAAGGTCGTGCACGACCACATGCGCCAGCGAGAGCAGCACCAGGAAAACCAGGCTGATCTTGGCGACCAGCCGGAGCCCGAACTGCGTCCGCAGCTTCCAGAGCAGCAGAGAGGCCGTGATGCTGGTGGAGCTGTAGGCGGCCATCAGCCAGGCAGCCTCGTTCGTGGTGGCGCCGAAGGTCCCCTGCACCGCCTGGAGGTTGGCCGCGACCAGGTTGTTCCCCAGGCCCTGCGCCAGGCCGAAGGTCAGCGAGGCCAGGGTGTAGAGGGCAAGCCTCGGAACGGAGATCGTCTCCGCGGCGGGGTCCGCTGCCGGTTCGGGCGCCGCCGCCCTGCTCTCGCTCACGACTCTGCCTCCGGCGGCCGGGTGGCGCCTGCTGCCTGAACGGCGTCCATGGCGTCCAGGTTGGCGGCGATCCGCTGCAGGACGCGCAGCGCCGTCTCGAGGTCGCCGGACGGGATCGAGTGCAACACCCGCTCGCGCAACGCCTCGGAAGCCGTGTTCACGGCCTCGACGACCGGCGCGGCCGCCTCGGTCAGCACAATGCGGTTGGCCCGGCCATGGCCGGGCACGGGATCGCGCCGGATCAGCCCCTGCCGCTCCAGCCCGTCAAGCAGGCGCACGAGGGTCGGGTGCTCCACGGATAGCTGGCCGGCCAGGTCGCGCTGCATCTCCCCGCCGCCGGCTTCCCAGAGAAGCATGAGGGCGCGGGCACGGCCGAGCGTCTGCCCGCTGTCGCGAAGCTCCGCGTCCCAGCGCGTGCGCCACCGTTGGGTGACGCGGCGGAGCGCCATCACGAACTCGGCCTTCAGCGCCATGGCAGTGTGTCGTAGCAAGCTAACATAGTGAGCAAAATGGGCAGGGCGCCTGACCGTTCAAGCCCCTTCCCCTGCTCTCCCGCGCCTCGAGGGAGACCGGATGGCCAGCAGGATGCCAGCCATGGTCATCAGCAGCGCCACCCCCTGGCGCAAGCCGAAAGGTTCCCCCAGCAGGAGCGCGGCGGAGAGCACCCCGATCAGGGGCGTCGCGAGCGTGCCGATGGCCGCCACCCCCGCCGGAAGCGCCGCCAGGGCCGCGAACCAGGTGAGATAGCAGAGGCAGAGCGGCAGCGTGGCCATGTAGAGGAACTCCGCCCAGGCCCGGGCGGAAAGCGCGGCGGGATCGAAGTGTTCCAGCACCAGGGATCCGGCCGCGAGGGGCAGGCAGCCCAGCCCCACCTGCCAGGCCACCGCGATCATGGGGTCCAGCCCGAGCGGGTGGCGCTTGAACCAGACCGTGCCCAGGGAGAAGAGCAGCGCCGCCGCCAGCAGCAGGGCCACGCCGGGAAGCTTGCCGTGGTCCAGCGAAACGCCCGTTCCCGCCACCAGCACGGCCACCCCCGCCATCCCCAGCAGCAGCGCCAGCACGCGCGTGGCGGAAGGCCGCTCGCCCAGCACCGGCCAGGCAGCCAGCGCGGTCCATGCGGGCATGGTGTAGCAGATCATCGCGGCCTCGCCCGCGGGGAGGAACAGCAGCCCGAGGGTGGGCAGGCCCATCCAGGCCGTGACGTTCAGCAGCGCCGCCGCCGCCAGGGGAGCGCGCCGCCCCTTCGGCACCGAAAGCGACCGGCCCCGCATCGCCGCGACCAGGGCAAGCCCCAGCCCCGCGAGAACCCCCGCGAAGCCGCGCGCCGCCAGGGGCGGCATCTCGCCCAGCAGCGACTTCACCACCGGCCAGTTCAGCCCCCAGCCCAGGGCTGTGAAGGAAAGGCAGAGCAAGCCGATCAGCCGCGCCCGCCCTTGGGGCGCGGCGCGCTCAGTCGAGATAGTCGGGCTCCGCGCGCGCCAGGATTCGCTTGACGCTCTCGAGGTGGAGGCGCGCGCTCTCGTCGCCACCCTCCCGCATCTGGGCATAGGTGCGCTCGGCCACCTCGCGCGGCACGGGCTTAAGGGGGCGGCCGGTGGAGAAGGCCAGGCGCTGCACCTCCGCGGCCCGTTCCAGGTAGTAAAGGTCGTCCCATGCCTCGGCGATGGAAGGGCCGACCACCATCACCCCGTGGTTCTTGAGGAAGCCGATATCCGCGCCTTCCATCACCGCGGCGATGCGGTCGCCTTCCGCGGTGTCGAGGGCGAGCCCGTTGTACTCCTCGTCCACCGCCGTGCGGCCGTAGAACTTCAGCGCCGTCTGCCCCGCCCAGACCAGCGGCGGCCCTTCCAGCATCGAGAGGGCCGTGGCGTTCGGCATATGCGTGTGGAAGGCCGCGACCGCCCGCGGGTGGCGCAGGTGCAGCCGGGCATGGATGAAGAAGGCCGTCGCCTCCGGCACCCCCTCCCCCGCCAGCACGTTGCCCTCGAAGTCGCAGATCAGCAGGCGCGAGGCGGTGACCTCGGCGAAGGACAGGCCGTAGGGGTTCACGAGCATCAGGTCCGGCCGCCCGGGCACCACCACCGAGAGGTGGTTGCAGATGCCTTCCTGCAGGCCGAGCCGCGCGGCCATGCGGAAGCACGCGGCCAGGTCTACCCGCGCCTGGCGCACCTCCGGCGTATCGAGCCCGCTGTTGCGGAGAAGGGTTGGGGCGGATGGATGTGGCTGCGCCATGCTTGGTTCCGGCGATGACCGGCGCGCGGGTCCGCGCCAGGAGGCCCGCAAGGTCGCTCCCCCAGACGCGGCCTGCAAGGCCGCTGTCCCCAGACGCGGCCTGCAAGGCCGCTGTCCCCAGACGCGGCCTGCAAGGCCGCTGTCCCCGGACGCGGCCCGCGAGGCTGGCCGCTGCCGGCGCTACGCCGTTGCCCGCCGGAGCGTCGCCTTCGGCCGCGCGCCGAGCACCAGCGCGGCCGCGACGAGGCACGCGCCGCCGGCGAGGTAGAAGGCGGGAAGATAGCTCGCGAAGACGTCCCGGCTGATGCCAGCGCCCAGAGCCGCGGCGGCGGCCCCGAGCTGGTGCGCGGTGAAGATCCATCCGAAGACCAGGGGCGCCTTCTCCCGTCCGAAGGCTTGTCCGGCCAGTTTCACCGTCGGCGGCACCGTCGCGATCCAGTCCAGCCCGTAGAAGATGGCGAAGACTGACAGGCCGTAGAGGGAGAAGGTGCTCATGGGCAGGAAGAGGAGCGAGAGGCCGCGCAGCCCGTAGTACCAGAACAGCAGCCGCCGGTTGTCGTAGCGGTCGGACAGCCAGCCGGAGGCGATGGTGCCCACGAAGTCGAAGATCCCCATCATCGCCAGCACTGAGGCCGCCTGCACCTCCGCCATGCCGAAATCCACGCAGAGCGGGATGAAGTGGGTCTGGATCAGCCCGGCCGTGGAAAGCCCGCAGATCGCGAAGGTGGCGAAGAGGATCCAGAAAACGGGGCTGTGGGAGGCTTCGCCGAGCGCGGCGAAGGCGCTGCGCACGGGGTTGGCCGAGGGCGCGGCTGGCGGCGTGGCGGCACCGGGCACCTCGCCATAGGCGGCGAGGCCGAGGTCGGAGGGGCGGTCCCGCATCAGCAGGAGCGCCAGCCCGCCGGTCGCCACGCAAGCGGCCATTCCCGGCGCCATCGCGATCCGCCAGCCCTGGTTCTGAGCCAGCCAGGCCGCCAGCGGCAGGAAGGCGAGCTGCCCCGTGGCGTTGGCCGCCGTCAGCAGGCCCAGCACCAGGCCGCGCCGCTGGACGAACCAGCGGTTGGCCACGGTGGCGCCGAGCACCAGGGCCGTCATTCCCGTGCCGATGCCTGTCATGACACCCCAGCACAGCCAGAGCTGCCAGACCGCCGTCATCCGGAGGGACAGGACGCATCCCGTGACCACGAGGCCCATGGCCAGGGCGATGGTCCTTGCCAGGCCGTAGCGCGCCAGGATCGCCGCGGCGAAGGGCGCCATCAGCCCGAACAGGAGAAGCCGCAGCGTGAGCGCCCCGGAGATCGCAGAGGTGTCCCAGCCGGTTTCCCGCTGCAGGGGCAGCAGAAGCGCCCCGAGGATGCCCATGGCCCCGGCGGAGGAAAGGGAGACCAGGAAGGTGAGCGCCACCATCACCCAGCCGTAATGGATGCCGCGCCGGGCCAGCCGGGCGTTCAGGGTGCCGGCCAGCCTCACGCGGCCGCCCGGGTGGCGTTGGAGGGTCGGGTCATCGCATTATCATGATGTCTGTCATGTATAACCATGACGCTCGTCATGATAAAGTCAATCAGGTAATCTCGGGGGACCGCTTCGGGCGAAAGGGAGTGTACGGCATGGCGCGATCCTCGCGGGCGGAAGTGGCGGAGAAGCGCCAGGCGGTGCTGGACGTGGCCGCCCGCCTGTTCCGGGAGCGCGGGGTGGAGGCGGTCAGCGTGGCCGAGGTGATGGCCGCCGCCGGGCTGACCCATGGCGGCTTCTACGGCCACTTCCCCTCCAAGGAGGCCCTGGCGGCGGAGGCCTGCGGCCATGCCTTCGGCCGCGCCTGCACGCGCTGGGAAGCGCTCGCGGCGGATCCGGGCGGCGAGGGCTTCGCGCGCCTTCTGGAGCAGTACCTCTGCGCCGCCCACCGTGACGCGCCCGGCAGGGGCTGCGCGGCCCCGACCTTTCTGGCGGAAGCCGCGCGGGACACGCCGGGCGGCGCCGTGCGCGGTGCCTATGCGGCCGGCATCCGCGGCCTGGCCGGAGTGATGGAGCGCCTCTTGCCCGCGGCCGTGAAGCGCCGGCGGCGGGAACGGGCGCTGCTGGCGCTCGCCGCCATGATCGGCGCCGTTTCCCTGGCCCGCGCGGTGGGCGAGAAGGACCCGCTGTCGGAGGAGGTGCTGGCGGCGGTGCGGACGGAACTGGCGGGCTGAAGCCAGCCCCTTGCCCGCCACGCCGCGCCGCCGCATCACGGCGCGACGATCAACGGGAAGACCCATCGGCCCATGTCCGGCACCAACCAGCGCATCGATCCCACCCGCCTCTGGGACAGCCTCATGGCCATGGCCGAGGTGGGTGCCACCCCCAAGGGCGGCGTGAAGCGCCTGACGCTGACCGAGGTGGACCGCGCAGGGCGCGAGCGCTTCGCCGGATGGTGCGAGGCGGCCGGGCTGACGCTGCGGGTGGACAGCATGGGCAACATGTTCGCCCGCCGCCCCGGGCGCGACCCGAAGCGCGCGCCCGTTCTTTTCGGCAGCCACCTGGACAGCCAGCCGACGGGCGGCAAGTTCGACGGTGCGCTCGGCGTCATCGCGGGGCTGGAGGTGATGCGCACGCTGCAGGACCTGAACATCGAGACCGAGGCCCCGCTGGAACTGGTGAACTGGACCGACGAGGAAGGAAGCCGCTTCGGCCATTCCCTGATGGGCAGCGGGGTCTGGTCCGGCGTGTACGACCAGGCCGCGACCTACGCGCTGCGCGACACGGAGGGTGTCTCGGTGATCGAGGCGCTGGACGGGATCGGCTTCCGCGGCGAGGCGCCCGCCGCCCCCTTCCCCGCCGATTCCTACTTCGAGCTGCACATCGAGCAGGGGCCGATCCTGGAGCGCGAGGGAAAGCGCATCGGCATCGTCACCGGCGGGCAGGCACAGGTCTGGTACGACGCGGTGATCACCGGGCAGGATTCGCATGCCGGCACCACGCCGCCCTCGGCCCGGCGCGACGCGCTGCTGGGCGCGGCGCGCATCGTCTCGCTGGTGGACGCGCTGATGCGCGAGCGGGGCGAGGAGGGGCGCGGCACGGTCGGGCGGCTGCAGGTCATGCCGAATTCCTGCAACGTCATCCCCGGCGAGGTCCGCTTCTCCGTCGAGTTCCGGCACCCGTCCGGCGCGGAGATCGAGACGCTGGCCACCGATTTCCCGGCGCGCGCCGCCGCCATCGCGGCCGAGCTGGGCCTCGCGCTGGAGTTGCGGGAGCTGTTCCGCATCCCTGCCCAGCCCTTTGATCCCGAATGCGTCGCGCTGGTGCGCGATGCCGCGGCCCGGCTCGGCCTGCCCGCGCGCGAGATCATCTCGGGCGCCGGGCATGACGCGATCTATGTCGCGCGCCGCATTCCCGCCGCCATGATCTTCACCCCGTGCAAGGACGGGCTGTCCCACAACGAGGCCGAGAGCATCCTGCCGGAGGAAGCGGCCGACGGGTGCCAGGTGTTGTTCGAGGCCATCCTGGCCCGCGCCAACCGGGCGCTCTGAAGCCACGGCCGCGCCGCGGGCTTGCCGTTGTGCAGGCCTGCCCGCGGCGGGGGGCGCGCTCAGCGCGCCGCCAGCCGCCCCGCCGGCACGGCTCGTCCGAAGAGCCAGCCCTGCATCACCAAGCAGCCTTCCTCCAGAAGGGCTTGGCGCTGCTCCTCCGTTTCCACGCCCTCGGCGAGGAGGGGTATTTCCATGCCGCGCGCGAGCGTCGAGACGGCGCGCAGGATCGCTCGCTCCCGCGCCCCGCCCGGCAGTCCCGCGACGATGGAGCGGTCCAGCTTCACCTGGTCCACGGGCAGGCGCAGCAGGTGGGCGAGCGCCGAGCTGCCGCCGCCGAAATCGTCCAGCGAGAGCCGCACCCCCTCCGCGATCAGCTCGTAGAGCACCGGTGCGATGGCATCGAGGTCGCGGGCGGCCACCACCTCCGGGATTTCCACCTCCAGCGACTCGGCCGGCACGCAATAGCGGGCCAGCGCCGCGGAAACCCGGCGCGGGAAGGCCGGGTCGCGCAGCGTGATGGGCGAGATGTTGACGCCGACCACCTCCGGCCCGGTGCCCGCGGCCATCCAGGCGGCCTTCTGCCGCAAGGCTTCCTCCAGCACCCAGGCGTCGATAGCCGGCATCAGCCCGGCGGCCTCGGCCTCGGGCAGGAAGTCGCCGGGCGCGACGGGGCCGAACGGGCCATCGGGCCAGCGCAGCAGCGCCTCCGCGCCGCGCATCGCGCCGGTGCGCGCATCCACCTGTGCCTGCCAGGCCAGCTGCAGGCCGCCCGTGGCCACCGCGGCGCTCAGCCTTTCCCGCAGCACCAGGCGGCGGGTCACCTGCTCACCGAGCGCCGCTTCATAGGCGCGGATCGTGCCCTCGCCCTCGCGCTTGGCCAGGGCCAGGGCGAGGCCGGCGGCCCGGTGCAGGGTGTCGGCATCGGCCGCATCCTCGGGCAGCATGGCGTGGCCGATGCAGGCGCGGATGGGCGAGCCGCCCCGGCCGAGATCCACCGGCGCCGCGAGTCCCTGGCGGATCCGCGCGGCCATCGCGGCTCCGCCTCCTTGGCTGCGCAGGCCTGCGGCCACCACGGCGAACTCGCTGCCGCCAATCCGGAAGACTTGGTCCAGCGGGCGCACCTGCTCGCGCAACCGCCGCGCGGCTTCCTTCAGCAAGGCATCGCCGGCCGCTAGGCCGAGCGCGTCGTTCACCATGCCCAGCCCCGCCAGCTCCACCAGGACGAGTGCTCCCCCCTCCGGCCCGGCCTCGAGATCGGTCAGGGCCTGCTGAAAGCGGAAGCGGTTGGGCAGGCCGGTCAGCGGGTCGTGCCAGGCGAAATGGGCGGCCTGGGCCTGGGCGGCGTGCAGCCGCGTCACGTCCAACAGCATGAGCACGGCCTGGAGCTGTCCTTCCTCGCCGGGCAGCCAGGGCGAGGCGACGACGATGACCCGCCGCTCGGCCATCGCGCGGGTGGCCGGCAGAATGCCCTCCACCTCCTGCCCGGGCTGCAGCCCGAAGGGGCCGCCGCCGGGACGGCCGAGCTGCTGCAGGCCGGCGGCCGCGAGGTTGTCGGGCAGGGTGCCGCCGAAAAGGTCCAGCAGCCGCCGGTTCGCGGCCAGCGTCCGGCCCTCCGGGTCGAGGTGCCAGATCGCGGCCGGGACACTCTCGTGGATGGCGCGCGCGCGCATCTCCCGCGTCCGGTAGGCCGTGACGTCGAGGGCGAATCGGGCCACTTCCCCACCCGAGAGTCGCCGCTTGCTGACCTGGAGGATGCGGCCGTCCGGCAGGGCCCAGTCGTATTCCGCCATCGAGTCGTCCTCGTGCGCGGCGATCACCTCCGTGACGGACCGGCACCGGTCCTGGCCCGGCCCGGCGGCCGCCGCGGCCAGATGGTCCAGCTTCAGCCCGGGCGGCAAAGGGCGTGGGCCGAGGCCAGGAACGTCGAAGCCGGGCATGTCGCAGGACGGGCTGCGGTCCAGCAGGGTGCGGTCGGGGGCGAAGACGGCGTAGCGGACCGCCGTGTTGTTGACCGCTTCGCGCAGAAGGGCGGCGCGGCGCAGGTGCGGCCATGCGACGCGGCCGGCAAGCAGCGCGCCGCATGCCAGGGCGAAGACCAGGCCGGCCAGCGCGGGGACGGCCAGCGCCGCCGGCAGCAGCAGGGCGCAGCCCGGCGCGGCGGCCCCGCAGAGGGCCAGCAGTGCCGCACCGGCCCTCGCCAGCGGCTTCAACCTGCGGATCGGGGCTTCTCCCCAGGGCCTCAACGGTTCACCTTTTCGTTTCGGAATCGTTTTATTATAATCGGACCATGGCGCATGTGCCGACCATGGGCTTGATCTTCTTCTAAGAGTTTCGCCGACCCTATGCACCTTTTTTGTTTGTTCGTCTCCCGTGCTGGGACAGCCGGCAGGGTTGGCATCGGTGCGGCCCGCCTTTATAGCGACCTCCGCGCGCCGGGATTGCGCGGAACCGGCGAGGGGCCGCGCCCGCGCTGCCGCTGGAGACACCTTTCTCTTGGCCACCTCCGAACCCGACCGTCAGCCCGCAACACCTCAGCAAAGCCCGGCGCTGGTTGCGCAGGACGCGATCCTTTCGCGCCCCGCCACGCCCGTGCGCCGGATGGCCGATGCGATCCGGGCGCTTGCAATCGACGGGGTGGAGGCGGCGAAATCCGGCCATCCCGGCATGCCCATGGGCATGGCCGATGCCGCAACCGTCCTGTTCACGCGCTTCCTCAAGCACGACGTGTCCGATCCCCGCTGGCCGGACCGCGACCGGTTCGTGCTCAGCGCCGGCCATGGCTCCATGCTGCTCTATGCCTGGCTGCACCTCAGCGGCCATGCCGGCATGGGGACGGAGGAGCTCCGCCGCTTCCGCCAGCTTCACTCCCCGGCGGCCGGGCACCCGGAGGTCGGCGAGCACCCGGCGATCGAGACAACGACGGGGCCGCTGGGCCAGGGCATCTCCACCGCCGTGGGCATGGCGATGGCGGAGCGCCATCTGGCGGCGCGCTTCGGCAAGAGCCTGGTGGACCACCGCACCTGGGTGATCGCCTCGGATGGCGACCTGCAGGAGGGCATCTCCCACGAGGCGGCGTCGCTGGCCGGGCATTTCGGCCTGGGCAAGCTCACCGTGCTCTGGGACGACAACCACATCTCGATCGACGGGGACACGGCGCTTTCCGTCTCCGAGGACACGCTGGCCCGCTTCCGCGCCTATGGATGGTCCGTCCGGCGGGTGGACGGGCATGACCACGAGGCGGTCTCGGCCGCGCTCGCCGCCGCCACCAAGTCCCGCAAGCCGACGCTGATCGCCTGCCGCACCATCATCGGCTTCTCCGCGCCGAAGAAGGCCGGCACGGCCGGCAGCCACGGCGCGCCGCTGGGGGCGGAGGAAGCCGCCGCCGCGAAGGCGGCGCTGGGCTGGGAAGGCGCCCCGTTCGAGGTGCCTGGCGAGATCCGCCAGGATTGGGAGGCCGCCGGCAAGCGCTGCGGCGGCGCCCGCCGCTCCTGGCTGAAGCGCCTTGCCAAGCACCCCAGCCGCGCCGAGTTCGAGCGCGCCATGGCCGGGCGCCTGCCCGAGCGCTGGGACGCGCCGCTCGCCGAGTGGAAGGCGAAGGCAGCCGCCGAGAAGCCGAAGATCGCCACCCGGGTCGCATCCCAGAAGGCGCTGGAGGCCCTGGTGCCGGCGGTGCCCGAGATGATCGGCGGCTCGGCCGACCTCACCGGCTCCAACAACACCAACGTCAAGGGCATCCCGGCGCTCACGCCGGAGAACTTCGGCGGGCGCTTCGTGCACTGGGGCATCCGGGAGCACGGCATGGCCGCCGCGATGAACGGCATGGCGCTGCACGGCGGCATCATTCCTTACTCCGGCACCTTCCTGGTGTTCAGCGACTACATGCGCCCGGCGATCCGCCTGGCGGCGCTGATGCGCCAGCGCGCGGTGCATGTTCTGACCCATGACAGCATCGGCCTGGGCGAGGACGGCCCGACCCACCAGCCCGTCGAGCACCTGGCGGCGCTGCGTGCCATCCCCAACCTCTACGTGTTCCGGCCCGCCGACGTGATCGAGACGGCGGAGGCCTGGGAACTGGCTGTCAAGCGCACCGACGGCCCGAGCGTGCTCGCGCTGTCGCGCCAGAACCTTCCCACCCTCCGCACGGATGTCGGCGAGAACCGCAGCGCCCGCGGCGGATACGTGCTGGCCGAGGCCAGCGGCGAGCGCCGCGCGACGCTGATCGCCACGGGGTCCGAGGTCATGCTGGCCCTTGCCGCGCGGGAAACGCTGGAGGAGGCGGGCATCCCGACTGCGGTGGTGTCCCTGCCCTGCTGGAAGCTTTTCGAGCTGCAGGACCCGTCCTGGCATGAACAGGTGCTCGGCTCCGCGCTGCGGGTGGGCATCGAGGCGGCGCTGGAATTCGGCTGGTCCCGCTGGCTCGGGCCGGACGGGGTGTTCGTCGGCATGGCCGGCTTCGGCGCCAGCGCGCCGGCCGAGGAACTCTACCGGCACTTCGGCATCACGGCCGAGGCCGTGGTGGCGGCGGTGAAGCGCCGCGTGAACCAGGCTGCCTGATCAAGGCGCCTTCAAGATCAATTCCGGGAAAGGAAAGCACATGGCGGTCAAGGTTGCGATCAACGGCTTCGGGCGTATCGGGCGGCTGGTCCTGCGCGCGGCGATGGAAAGCGGGCGCGACGACGTCGAGTTCACCCACATCAACGACCTCGGCTCCATCGAGGCCAACGCGCACCTGTTCCGCTACGACAGCGTCCATGGCCGCTTCCCCGGCGAGGTCCGGGTGGAGGGCGACAGCCTCGTCATCACCGCCGCCGGCCGCACGCACAAGCCGATCAAGGTGACGGCCGAGCGCGACCCGACCAAGCTGCCCTGGCAGGGCGTGGATGTCGGCGCCGAGTGCACGGGCATCTTCACCAAGTCGCCGGACGCGGCCAAGCTGCTGCAGGCCGGGGTGCGCAAGGTGCTGGTCTCCGCCCCCGTCACCTGGGGCGAGGAGCTGGCCGACGAGAGCGCGCAGGCGACGATCGTCTATGGCGTGAACCACCAGGTGCTGAAGCCCGAGCACAAGATCGTCTCCAACGCCTCCTGCACCACCAACTGCCTGGCGCCCATCGCCAAGGTGCTGCACGACAACTTCGGCATCCTGCGCGGCTACATGGTCACCATCCACGCCTACACGGGTGACCAGAACACGGTGGACACGCTGCACAAGGACCTGCACCGCGCCCGCGCCGCCGCCGTCTCGGCCATCCCGACCTCCACCGGTGCCGCCAAGGCCGTCGGCCTCGTGATGCCGGAGCTGAAGGGCAAGCTGGACGGCACCGCCATCCGCATCCCCACCCCGAACGTCTCCCTCGTCAGCCTCGACTTCGTGCCGGCCAAGACCGAGGGGCTGACCAAGGACGCGATCAACGCGGTGATGAAGGCGGCTTCCGAGAGCGGGCCGCTGAAGGGCATCCTCGGCTACAACACGGCACCGCTGGTTTCCATCGACTTCAACCACGACGCGCATTCCTCGACCTTCGACGCCACGCAGACGCAGGTGGTCGATGGCGGGCTGGTGCGGGTGATGTCCTGGTACGACAACGAGTGGGGCTTCTCGAACCGCATGAGCGACACCGCCGCCCTTCTCGGCACGCTCTGATACCCGGAGGGGGGTGCCCGCACCCCCCTCCCCCGTTTCATTCATGAAGGAAATGCCGATGGCCTCGTTCCGCACGCTCGACCAGTTGGACGCCAAGGGAAAGCGCGTGCTGCTGCGCGCCGACCTGAACGTGCCCGTGCGCGACGGGGCCATCACCGACCGCACGCGGATCGAGCGGCTCTGCCCCACGATCAAGGAGCTGTCGGAGAAGGGCGCGAAGGTCATCGTGCTCTCCCATTTCGACCGGCCCAAGGGCAAGCGCGTGCCCGAGATGTCGCTCCGCCCGCTGGTGGAGGCGCTTTCCTCCGTCCTCGGCCGCCCCGTCGGCTTCGCCGATGACTGCATCGGGCCCGAGGCCGAGGCCGCCGTCGCGAAGATGGCTGAGGGCGAAGTGCTGCTGCTGGAGAACACGCGGTTCCACGCCGGGGAGGAAAAGAACGACCCGGCCCTTTCGGCGGAGTTCGCGAAGCTCGGCGACGCCTATGTCAACGACGCCTTCTCGGCTGCCCACCGCGCCCATGCCACCACCGAGGGCGTCGCGCGGCTGCTGCCCGCCTTTGCCGGGCGACTGATGGAGGCGGAGTTGAAGGCGCTGGAGGCCGCGCTCGGCACGCCCTCACGCCCGGTGGTCGCCATCGTCGGCGGTGCCAAGGTGTCCACCAAGCTCGACCTGCTGGGCAACCTGTCCCGCAAGGTGGACGTGCTGGTGATCGGCGGCGCCATGGCCAATACCTTTCTCGCGGCCCAGGGCTACAACATGGGCAAGTCGCTGCAGGAGGCGGAGATGCACGGCACGGCGCTGCGCATCCTTGATGAAGCCAAGGCCGCCAACTGCGAGATCCTTCTGCCCCGCGACCTCGTGGTGTCCGCCGAGTTCAAGCCGAACCCGCAGACCCGGACCGTTTCGGTGGATTCCGTTCCCGCCGACATGATGGCGCTCGACGTGGGACCCGACACGGTGGACGCGATCGAGGAGCGGCTCCGCAAGGCCTCCACCCTGGTCTGGAACGGCCCTCTCGGCGCCTTCGAGACGCCGCCCTTCGATGCGGCGACGGTGGCCGTGGCCGAGAGCGTGGCGGGACTGACGCAGTCCGCCGGGCTCAAGTCGATCGGCGGCGGCGGCGACACGGTTTCGGCCCTGCGCCACGCCGGGGTGGCGGAGCGGATGACCTATGTCTCCTCGGCCGGTGGCGCCTTCCTGGAATGGCTGGAGGGCAAGACCCTTCCGGGCGTGGCGGCCCTCGAGCAGGCCTGAGCTAGGCTGAAACGCGCCGTCCCGCCCCTTCGGGCAGGACGGGGTCGTGGGTGCAGAGGATGGTCACCTCGTCGCCGTGCTCGCGGGCGAGGTCGATCAGCCGCTGCCGGCTTTCCAGGCGTGCGCCGCGGTCCACCTGCATGAAGTTCGCATAGGCCGCGGCGAGCGGCGGCATGGCCGGCGGCTCGCGGAGCTCCGAATGCATGAACACGGCGTCGCCGGCATGCAGCACCCAGCCGTCGCCGGTGTCTATGGCCACCCCGCAATGTCCCTCCGTATGGCCGGGCAGCCGCACCAGGAAGATGGAGGGCGGGAGCCCCTCAAGCCCGCGCAGCGTGGGAAGGCCGAACCAGGGCTCGCCGGGTCCGGCGTATTCGCGCATGGGATGGGCAAGCTGTGCCGGTCGGTAGCGCGCGCGCTCCTTGGGGTTGCCGCGCCGGCGTGAGGCGGCGGCCTCACGGGCATCGACGTGCACGGTGGCCATGGGAAAGTCCGTCAACCCGCCCGCGTGGTCGAAGTCCAGGTGGGTCATGACGATGTGCCGGACATCACCGGGGTTGATCCCCATGCGGCGCAGCCGGGTCACGGCGGTCTCGTCCGCCTCAAGGTGCGGGCGGTCGGCGGCGTAGAAGGCGCGACTCAGGCGCGGCACCGGGCGGGCGGCGTCGTCCAGGCCGAAGCCGGTGTCCACCAGCACCGGGCCCGCTCCGGTCTCCACCACCAGGCAACGGCAGGACAGGTGCGCCGGGCCGATCCCCCGGGTGGCGCCATCCCAGAGGCCGCCGCCAAAGGGCCGCATGGAACCGCATTCGATGGCATGGACTCGCATGAGGATCGGAACGCCCGGCCGCACCGCCGGGTTTGCCGCGCACGGAAATCCTGGCGCTCCGCCATGGCCCTGCGGCAGTCTTCGCGCGCCAGATCCGGAGAGGCCCATGCCAAAGTGCCCCCTGCCCCGCCCGAGCAAGGCCCTGCTGGCCGCTTCGCTCATTTTGGCGGCCGGTCCGAGCGCCCAGGTGCTGGCTCAGGCCGTCCCGCCCGCGCCGGTGCCGGGCGGCCCGCCTGCCACGAGCCAGCCGCCCGTGGGGCCGCAATCCAGCCCCTTGCCGCCGCCCCGGCGAGACTGCGAGCGGACGCCGCCCTCGCCGACGTCCTGACAGGCCTCAGTAGCCCTTGGCAGGGTCCACGCGGTTGGGCAGCGGGCGGTTGTCCCGCAAGGCGCGGAGGTTCTCCATCAGGATGTCCAGCGTCCGGTCGTTGTAGCGCGCGCGGTCGTCCGAGGAGACATGCGGCGTCACCACCATGCCCGGGGTGTGCCAGATCCGGTGCTCGGCGGGCGGCGGCTCCGGCACGGTCACATCCGTCACCGCTCCCCCGAGATGGCCTGACTCGAGGGCGTCCAGCACCGCCTCCTGGTCCCAGACGGGGCCGCGCGCCATGTTGACCAGCCGCGCGCCGGGGGGAAGGCGCGCGATCCGCTCGCGGGACAGAAGGTTGCGGGTGCGCTCCGTCAGCGGGCAGGTGAGCACCAGGAACTCGGCGCCGGGCAGGATCTGGTCCAGCGCCTCGTTGGGGTGGGTTTCGTCGCAGTCCGGATGCGGGTCCCGTCCGTGGCGCACGCCGATCACATGCATGCCGAACTGCCGCGCCCGCCGCGCGATGCCGCCACCCAGCGATCCGACCCCGACGATCACCACGCGCCGCCCCTCGATCGTGGAGGCGAAGTGCGGCGTCCACTCGCCGCGCCGTTGCTGGTCCGCGAAGGCGGGCATGTGGGTGTGCAGCATCAGCAGCGCCATGATCCCGAACTCCCCGGCCTTGTCGGCATGGGTACCGCGGTTGTTCAGCAGCGCGATGGAATCCGGCAGCCAGTCGAAGGGCGCGGCCGGGTCGAGGCCGGCGGACGTGGTCGCGATCACCCGCAGGCGCGGCGCGATGCCGGGCAGCGCGCCCTTGGGGAAGCGTGCGCGGAGCTGGCGGGTCCAGGTCAGCAGCACCTCGGCCTCCCCGATCGCGGCCGCGAAGCCGGCGTCGTCGCGCGCGAAGGAGACGTCCATTTCCGGCAGGCCGGGGCTGCGGGACAGGGCGGCCCGCCACTGGGCCTCCGTGATCTCGAAATGCGGATCGTCGGGCGGGTTCTGGATGTGGATGCGCATGCCCCAGGCTTTCGCATGGAGGGACAGGCCCGTGAAGGCCGCAGGCAACGGCGCAAACCAGCCGGCGTTGCCCCGGGATGACCCACCCCGCACTGCAGGAAGCCTCCCGCGCCGTCGGGGAGGACCTCGGCTTTCAGCGCCGGGTGTGGCGCGCCCAGCGGCTGGGCTGGGCGGGCATGGCCGTGCTGGTCCAGCTGGGGCTTGCCGGAGCCTTCGGCAACGGCGTCCTGGCGGTGGCCACCTCGCGCAGCGCGGACGGCGCGATCGAGGTGCAGTGGGAGCGGATCGAGCGCGTCGGCCGCGACAGCGTCCTGCGGGTCCGCACCCTGGCCCCGCGCGAGGGCCCGATCGTCCTGCTGCTGGCGGATGGGCTGGCGGAAGGCGCGGAGGCGCGATCGGTGACGCCGGTTCCGACATCCGAGTCCCGCGGGCCCCGGCGCCACTGGCTCCGCTTCGAGCCGCCGGAGGATGGGGGACGGGCGGAGATCGTGCTGAAGCTCCGGTCCGACCGGCCGGGCATCCTGCGCGGCGAGATCGCGCTCGACGGGTCCTCCGTCCCGCTCCGCCTCTTCGTGCTGCCGTAGCGCCCGATGGAAAGCGTCCTCCGCGCGCTGGCGATCTATGTCGCGCTGTTCGTGATGTTCCGCATCACCGGGCGGCGCAGCATGAGCCACATCACCACCTTCGACTTCGTGCTCCTGCTCGTGGTGGGCGAGGCGACGCAGCAGGCGCTGCTGGGCGAGGACGTCTCCATGACGAACGGCCTGCTGGTGATCGCCACCCTGTTGCTGCTCGACGTGACGGTCCGCTGGCTCAAGGTGAACAACCGCCGGACCGGCCGCGCGCTCGAGGGGCTGCCGACCATCCTGGTGGTGGACGGGGCGCCGCTGGAGGACCGGATGCGCGAGGCCCGCATCGGCGTGGGAGAAGTTCTCCAGAGCGCACGGGAGGGATACGGGCTGTCGCGGCTGGAGGATATTCACCTCGCGGTGCTGGAGGTGAGCGGCAGCATCTCCATCATCCCGCGCAAGGAGGACTGAGCGCGGGGTGGTTGCTGTGCCGCATGCCTTCCGGAGCGAGGGAGGTCCGCGCGACGGGCGTGTGGCCGCAGGGCCGCGCAGCAGAGGCGCCGGCATTGGGCGGGCTGAGGATGCCCCTGGCGCGTCCTTTTTCGTGATCGGCGCGGCGGTTCCATGCGGGTGCGGCGGCCATTAGCCTCCGGCGCGATGGAACGCCCCCCCATTCCGCCGATGCGGAGCAAGCTTTTCGTGCCAGCGTCGCGCGAGGAGCTTTTCGCCAAGGCCGCGGCCTCTGCCGCCGATGCCTTGTCCTTCGACCTTGAGGACGCCGTCGCGCCGAACCGCAAGGAGGCGGCGCGGGCGGCACTGGCCGCTTTTCTCCGCCGCGGCCCCCAGGCATCGGAGGGCAAGGTCGTCGTGGTCCGCGTGAACGGGCTGGAGACGCCCGAATTCGCCGAGGACCTGGCGGCGGTGGCCCTGCCCGCCACGCGCATGATCAACCTGCCCATGATCCGCGATCCGGAGGATGTCGTGCGCGCCGCCGGGGCGCTGGACGAGGCCGAGCGGCGCAACGGCGTCACCGCGCCCATCGGCATCCTCTGCAACATCGAGACGCCCCGCGCCCTCCGCCTGGCGCATGGCATCGCCGCCGCCCATCCGCGCGTCACCGGCCTGCAAATCGGCTACGCCGACCTTCTGGAGCCCGCCGGCATCGACCGGGCGGAGCCCGCGATGCTCGCCCACGTACGCATGGCCGTCCGCCTCGCCGCCGCCGAGGCGGGAGTCGCCGCCTATGACGGCGCCTTCGCCCGGGTGGACCAGCCGGAGGCCTATCGCGCCGAGGCCGAGGCCGCGCGCCGCCTCGGCTTCGCCGGAAAGAGCTGCATCCATCCGACGCAGATCGCGCTTGCAAACGCGGCGTTCCAGCCTTCCGCCGCCGAGATCGCCAGGGCCCGCCGCGTGGTGGAGGTCGCCCGGCAGCGGCTGGCAGAGGGAACCGGCGCCTTCATGGTGGATGGCGCCATGGTGGATGGACCTTTCGTGGCGGGGGCGGAAATGGTGCTCGAACTCGCGCGCCGCCTGGGCCTTTCCGGCGAAAAGGAGTGAACGGGAGCATGCTGTCCATGCGGATCACCCGCCGTGCCCTCGTGGTCTCGGCCCTCGCGGCCCCGGCGATCGCGCGGGCGCAAACCCCGCCACAGGCCGCCTGGCCATCCAGGCCCGTGCGCATCGTCGTGCCGTTTCCGCCCGGAGGCAGCAACGACGCCGTGGCCCGCCCGCTGGCCGAGCACCTCCAGTCCCGCTTCGGCCAGCCTTTCGTGGTGGAGAACCGCCCGGGCGCCGGCAGCACCATCGGTTCCGCCGAGGTGGCCCGCGCGCCCGCGGACGGGCTGACGCTGATGGTCACCTCATCCACCTTCTCGACGAGCGCCGCCGTGCAGCGCACCCCCTATGACGCGGCGGCCGATTTCGAGGCTGTGGCCATGCTGGCCGTCGCGCCGCTGGTGGTGCTGGCCGCGCCTTCCTTTCCCCCGAACAACCTGACGGAGCTTCTGGCGCATCTGCGCGCCAATCCGGGCAAGGTCGATTACGGCTCGGCCGGGCCCGGCAGCATCAACCAGCTTTCGGCGGAACTGTTCGCGCAGAAGGGCGGCGGGCTTTCGCTGCAGCACGTGCCCTATCGCGGCATGGGCCCGGCCACCACGGATCTCGCGGCCGGGACCATCCAGCTGCTGTTCACCACCTTGCCTTCCGCGCGCGGCATCATCGACGGCGGGCGCGTGAAGGTGCTGGGCTGGACCTCGGAGAACCGCCCCGCCACCGGCCCGCGCGCGCCCACCCCGCGTGAGAGCGGCCTCCCCGACTTCGAGGCGGGGATCTGGTGGGGCCTGCTGGCCCGCCGCGGCACGCCGTCCGCCATCCGGGACCGCCTGAACGCCGCCGCCAACGAGGCCCTCTCGGGCGGCCGCCTCGCGGCCTACCTGGAAAGCGAGGGCGCCACCCCGACGCCTCGTCCGGCCGCTGAGGGCGACGCCTTCCTTCGCGCCGACCTCGCCCGCTGGCGCGGCGTGGCGGAGGCCGCGGGTATCCGCGTCGACTGAACGCCGGACCGGTGGCCTGCCCCGTTCGCCCCTGTCCGCCCCGGGGATGGCGGAAGCTGGACGATCCGCCATTCCACCCGATCTCCGCAGCGGTGGAAACTCCGGCGGCCCAGCGGCACCTCCGATCCGCACGATCGCCGCAGCCGGCTCGCGGGCGGCGCGGTTCCGGAACGGCTCGGCGCGCCGCGGCCGCCTGTCCGTTCGCACGGCACGCGGACACAACCGCGTGAGCGCTGGGGCGGTGCCCGGAACACCCGCACTCCTCCGGGCGAAGCCGGCGAGCATTATGCGAGCGTAACGCGTTCATGCATCGGACGGCGCCGCGTCGCGGGCCGGATAGGAGTGTACCCATGACCCGCCGACACCTGCTTCTTGCCGCGAGCGCCCTCGCCTTCGCGGGGTCGCTGCCCACCTATGCCCAGGGTGCCCAGCGGCGCATCCGCGGTACCATCGATGGCGTGTCCGGCCGTGACATGGTCGTGACCACGCGGGAAGGGCAGAAGGTCACGGTGCGGCTGGCCGAGAACGTGGGCGTGTCCGGCATGCGCAAGCTTGCCCTGGCCGACATCGCGCCGGGCTCCTTCATCGGCACCGCCGCGGAGCCCGGCCCGGACGGCGTCTGGCGCGCGCTCGAGGTGCTGGTCTTCCCGGAGGCGATGCGCGGCACGGGCGAGGGCCATTTCGCCTGGGACCTCACCCCCACCTCCTCCATGACCAATGCCACCGTCGACTCCGCCGTGCAGGCCAATGACGGGCGCAGCCTCACCCTGACGGCCCGTGGCCAGCAGGTGCGGGTCATGGTGCCGCCCGACGTGCCGGTGGTGACGCTGATCCCCGGAACGATGGATGATCTGAAACCGGGCGCCCAGGTCTTCCTTTCCGCCACCCCGGCCACCGACGGCACCTTCACCGCCGCGCGCGTGACCGTGGCGAAGGATGGCGTGGTTCCCCCGATGTGACGGGGCCCGCATGAGGCCATCATCCTTCAGGGATTACGCAGGAGCACCGACGTGAGCGACGCGGCCCTTCCCTCCGCCACCCGCCCCCGCCGCCCGCGGGGCGAGGGGCCGCCCGCGCCGGCACCGGGGCCCTGGCCCTGGCTCGACCGCGGCGGACGCTTCTCGTGGTTCAAGGCGGCGGTGCTGCTGGGCTGCTTCGTCCCGCTGGCGCTGCTCGGCTGGGACTGGGCCACGCGGAACCTTGGCCCGGAGCCGCTGACACGGGCGACGCACGACACGGGCGACTGGTGCGTGCGCTTCCTTCTGATCAGCCTCGCGGCCACCCCGGCGCGCTGGGTCTTCGACCAGCCCAAGGTCCTGCAGGTCCGGCGCATGCTGGGGCTCGCGGCGCTGGGCTATGGCTTGGTCCACCTCGCCCTGTACGTGGGCAACGAGCACCTCCGCCTCTGGCATGTGCTACTAGAGATCGTGAAGCGGCCCTATCTCTCGACCGGGTTCACCGCCCTGATCGGACTCGCGATTCTCGGCTGGACCTCGACCGACGGGTCGCTGCGGCGCCTCGGGCGCGAGTGGAAGCCGCTGCACAAGCTGGCCTATCCGCTCACCGCGCTCGGCATCCTGCACTTCTTCATGCAGTCCAAGATCAACGTGTCGGAGCCGGTGCTGATGACCGGTCTCTTCCTGTGGCTGATGCTGTGGCGCTTTGTGCCCGCACGCTGGCGGGCCAATCCGCTGCCGCTCGCGCCCATCTCGGTGCTCGCGGCTGCCGGGGCCGCCGGCCTGGAATACGCCTGGTACGCCCTGGCGACCAAGCTGCCGGCCGACATGATCTTCGCGGCGAACTTCGACCTGGAGTTCGAGATCCGCCCGGCGGTCTGGGTTCTCGTCGGCGGGCTAGCCCTGTTCGCCTTGGCCGGGGTCTGGTGGGCGGCGCGGCAGGTCTTCCGCCGCCAGACGCAACTGCCCCGGCCGCGCGGAGTCAGGGAGTAGTCGCGCCGAGCACGGGAGGGAACGCGCGCGCCGGTGGCGTCGCGCCCGGCGCGGCGGCCTCCTTCAGCCCGGGCCCGGCAGGCAGCGGACGGTGCCGGGATTGGCCCGCGCCTCGGTGGGCACCGTGCCGGCGGGGCAGGCCACCTGACGGCGGGAAGCGGGTGGCAGGTCGGCATACCAGCCCGCGACCTCCGGATCGCCGCGGCCCGCGCCGCCTCCGCGGGCGATGCCCCGTCCATCGCACCGGCCGGGACGGCCGCGCATCGGCGTGCCGCCGTTGGGGCAGAGCCAGCGCCGGATCGCGGCCGAATCATTCAGCGCCGGCAGTTCCTGCGTGACGATCCGGGGCCCGGGCGCGACGGAAAAGAAACGCCGCCCCCCGGCATCCGCCTGGACGGGCTGCACCGCCAAGCCGGCGAGCAATGCCGCGACCTGGAGGCCGCCGATGCAGAATGAACGGATCATGCCGCCGCTACATAGGACGACCGGCGCTGTCGGCAAATGAATTTGACGCGGTGCAACGTTCCGGCGCCGTCCTGGCCTGCGCGCTTGACGCGCCCCGCCGGGCGCGCGAAGCCCGCCGGCGGCCCTTGCCGGAGGAATGACACCTTGGACCTCGACCCGAAGATCAGGACGGCGCTCGAAGGCGTCTCCACCGCCACGCTGACGACCGTGCTGCTCAAGAAGGGCCTGCGCAACGTGTGGATGCGCGGCACAAAGCCGATCCGCGAGGGCCAGCCCCGCCTGGTCGGCCGCGCCTTCACCCTGCGCTTCGTTCCGGCGCGGGAGGATCTGGCGACGCCGGAAAGCTGGTCTTCCCCCATCTCCACCCGCGCCGCCATCGAGGCGATGCCGGAGGGCTGCATCGCCGTCGTCGATTCCATGGGCGTGCAGGATGCCGGGATCTTCGGCGACATCCTTTGCGCCCGCATGGGAAAGAGGGGCGTGGCCGCGCTGATCACCGACGGCGTGGTGCGCGATATCCAGGGGGTGCTGGGCACCGGCCTGCCGGTCTGGTGCAACGGTGCGGCGGCGCCCCCATCCGTCGCCGGGCTGACCTTTGTCGCCTGGCAGCAGCCCATTGGCTGCGGCGGGGTCGCCGTTTTCCCCGATGATGTGGTGGTGGTGGACCAGGACGGCGCCGTGCTGATCCCGCAGGCCATTCTGGAGGCCGTGGTGGAGGCCGCGGTCGAGCAGGAGCGCCAGGAGACCTGGATCATGGGCGAGGTGGAGAAGGGCGCGTCCCTGCCGGGCCTTTACCCGCCCAATGCCGAGAACAAGGCCCGCTACGAGGCCTGGAAGAAGGAGGGCTGACTTCCATGAGCGACCTGAGCACCGCGCGCGGCGTCTATGTCATCGCGCCCACCGCCTTTCACGACGACGGCCGCGTGGACGAGGCCTCAAACGACGGGCTGACCGACTTCTTCGTCGAAAGCGGCGCGACCGGCATCACCGTTCTAGGCCAGATGGGCGAGGCCCCGAAGCTCGACATGGCGGAGAGCGTCTCCATCGCATCCCGCATGATCAAGCGGGCCGGCATCCCCATCATCGTCGGGGTTTCGGCGCCCGGCTTCGCGGCGATGAAGTCCCTGACGGCGGCCGTGATGGACGCGGGCGCGGCGGGCGTGATGATCGCGCCCCCCAACACCCTGCGGACCGACGACCAGATCGTCACCTATTACGCGCAGGCCGCCGAGGCGATCGGCACGGACGTGCCTTTCGTGATCCAGGACTACCCGCTCTCCTTCAGCGTGCTCATGACGCCCGGGGTGATCCGGCGGATCGTGCAGGGCAACCCGTCCTGCGTGATGCTCAAGCATGAGGACTGGCCAGGGCTGGAGAAGATCAGCGCGCTGCGCGGCTTCCAGAAGGACGGCTCGATGAAGCCGATCTCCATCCTCTGCGGCAATGGCGGCCTGTTCCTCGACTTCGAGTGCGAGCGCGGGGCGGATGGCGCCATGACCGGCTACGCCTTCCCGGACATGCTGGTGGACGTGGTGCGGATGCAGCAGGCCGGCGAGCGCGACGCCGCCCATGACCTGTTCGACGCCCACCTGCCGCTGATCCGCTACGAGCAGCAGCAGGGAGTGGGCTTGGCCGTGCGCAAGTATGTGCTCAAGCGTCGCGGCATCCTGGCCAGCGAGGCGCAGCGCCGCCCGGGCGCCGGGCTGACCGCGACGGCGCGGGCGGAGGTGGACTACCTCCTTTCCCGCGTCGCGCGCTTCGACCGCCGGGCCGGGCTGGGCGGCGCCAGGGCGGCCTGACGCGCCGCCTTCGCTCAGCGCCGGACGGGCAGCACGGCGGCGGGGTCGATCGACGATCCCATCGCCAGGTAACCGGCGCGGTTCGGGTGCAGCTTGTCGCCCGGGCCGCCGGTGGTGGATTCCGGGATCATCTCCGGCCGCAACCCGCCGCTTCCCGGATCCAGCGTGGCCCGGTCGAAGTCCACCACGGCATCGAACAGCCCGCCATCCCGGATAAAGGTGTTCAGCGCCTTGCGGTTCTCGTCCTGGCCCTGGTGACCATGGGCGGCGCTGCTGCTGCCCAGCGCGGAGGTCACGGTGGCGCCCACCACCCGCACGCCCGGGACGCCCGCGCGGATGCGCTTCACGCCTTCCACCATGCCGTCGCGCACGGCCTCCAGGCTCGCATTGCCGTTCCGGCTGAAGTCGTTGGTGCCCTCCAGCCAGACCACGGTGGTGACGCCGGACAGGGAGATCACGTCCCGCTCCAGCCGGGCCAGGGCCGAGGGGCCGCCGGGGAAGGGCTTCCCGGGGCCGTACTCGGCAGGGCCGACGACCTGGTTTCCCCCGATGCCCGCGTTCACCACCGCCACGCGGTTCGGGACCGCCGCGTTCAGCCGCCGCGCCAGAACATCGGGCCAGCGGTCGTCGCCGTTCATGGTGGAGGCGGTGCCGTCCGTGATGGAGTCGCCGAGGCACAGGACCACCGGCGTCCCCGCCGGCGCCTCCATGTCCAGCGCGTCCAGGAAGAACCAGGACGCCGTGGAGAAGGGAAAGGCGTCCTCACCCTCCTCGGCGCCCCTGGCGCCCGCGCCGGGGGCGGTGCCGTAGGAGGTCTGGAGCGCCTTCGCGTGCCAGGTCATGGGTCCGCTCGTCCCGGCGACGTGGAAGGAGACGGCGAGCTTGCGCCCCGCGAGCAGAGGGGAGGCGGGCTCGGCGGCGAAAGGCAGTTCCACCGGATCGGACCAGGCCTGGCCGCCGGGAGGGATGGTGACCGAGCCCGTGCCGGCGAAGGAGACGGGGCGGTTGGTGCCGGCAACCAGCGTGGCACTGCCGAGCTGGAGCCCGGCATGGACGCCGTCCAGCACCAGTGGCGCGGTTCCGAAAGCATTGGAGAAGCGGAGCCGCGCACGCCTGCCCCAGACCGAGGGACGCAGCACCAGGCGCAGGGTCTGGTCGCGCGCGCCATCGGGCGGGCTCGGAAAGAGGAAGCGCTGCTCGGGCTGGGCGGACGGGTTGCCGACGGGATAGGGACCGTGCACCGAGGCGGCCCAACTCGTGACCCATCCCGCCCCACCCGGGCGGGTTTGTGCGTGTGCAGGGACTGCGACGGCCTGGGCCAGGGCGGCGACGACCGCTCCCTCCGCGAAATGGCGGCGCTTCATGGCGGCTTCCTCCTGTAAGGGCCATTCGGCCTCCGGCGGGAGGCTTCCATGGCGTGCCAGCCAGCGCAACCGGTTCAGATCTGAGGCGGCGGGAAGTCGCGCGGGCGGCTGCGGTGAACGCGGCGGAGCCTTCGCGATCCCCGGCGCCGCAGGGCAGGCGCGACCAGCAGAAGCGGCGCCGTCAGGATGGGGAGGATGCCGAACCAAGCCGCGATCACCCGCGTGCCGAGGAGCGCCGCCCCGGCCGCCAGGCCCATCGTGGCCGCGTTCATCAGGATGGCGCCCACCCACCAGCGCCGCGCATGCTGCTCCAACGCCTCCGTGGCGCCGGCCGGCTCGGGGTCCAGCGTATAGGGAAGGCCGTCGCGCCCTACCTCGTAGAGACGCTCCGGATCCGGGTTGAAGGCCCCGGACAAGGAGGCGGAAGGGTCAGCGGCGGGACACGACGAAGATCGCGGCGCCGGTCCGCCGGGCTCGCCGCATCCGCCACCACAGCGAGCCGAAGCCCACCGCGGCCATGACAAGCACCACGGGGATCAGCAGGCCCAGGATCAGCGCGGCGGAGGCCGCGAGCACTAGGCCGCCCGCGATCACCGTCGCGAGGACGGCCACCCCGCCCAGCCGCAGCAAGGCGCGATCGAGCCAGGATGCCCGCGCAGCCTCGCGCGGCGCATCCCGGAAGGCGCCTTCGGGCGTCATGTCGAGAACCGGCGGGCGGCGATCTTCCTGGAGCATGGCCGTGATGTCGCCCCTCCCCCACCCGGCTTCAAGAGGCGACCCACCAAGGGTAGGAGGGAGCATGACGCTGCCCCGCCTCCGCTCCCTGGACGACCTGCACCCGGGCGACCGCTACGAGTTGGGGCGGCTTTCCCTCTCCCTGGAGGAGATCCGGGATTTCGCCGGCCGCTTCGATCCCCAGCCCTTCCACCTCGACGAGGAGGCGGCCCGGTCTTCCATTTTCGGAACCGTGGTGGCGGCCGGGCTGCACACGCTTTCGGCCTGTTTCGGCCTGCTGATGGCCAGCCCCCTGCTGCGGGACATCAGCCTGGCGGGCTCGGCCATGGACGTGCGCTGGCCCGCCGCGCTGCACCCCGGGGAGGAGGTCATGGTGACGATGGAGGTGGTGGAGGTGAAGCCCTCCCGCGCCCGGCGGGATCGCGGTTCCGCACGGCTGCGCTACGTCGCGACGCGGGTGGCGGACGGGGTGGTGGTGCTGGATGCGACGGGGCTGCACCACCTCCGGCGGTAAGGGCTGCCCACCCGGACAGCCCGGCCCCGCAAGCGAAAAGGGGCGGCACCATGCCGGTGCCGCCCCCTTCCCCGCTGGATCGGCCGCGCGCGGGGCGCGGCCGGTTTCCGGTCAGGCCGAAGCCTTCATGATCTCCTCCGCCACGTTCCGGGGGACCGGATCGTAGTGGTGGAACTGCATGGAGAAGGAGGCACGCCCCTTCGTCATGCCGCGAAGGTTGGAGATGTAGCCGAACATCTCCTTCAGCGGCACATGCGCCCGGATGATCACCGAGGTGGACGCCATGTCCTGCGACTGGATGACGCCGCGACGGCGGTTCAGGTCGCCGACGACGTCGCCGACATGGTCGGAGGGGGTGGTGACCTCCACGTCCATGATCGGCTCCAGGATCACCGGGCTGGCCTTCTTCATGCCCTCACGGAAGCAGGCCTTGGCGGCGATCTCGAAGGCGAGCGCCGAGGAGTCGACGTCGTGGTACTTGCCGTCCACCAGGGAGAACTTGAAGTCCACGGTCGGGAAGCCGGCGAGCACGCCCGTGTCGGCCTGGACCTTGATGCCCTTCTCGACCGCCGGGATGTATTCCTTCGGCACCGAGCCGCCCGTGGTGGCGTTGACGAACTCGATGCCCGTCGTGCGCTCCTTCGGCTCGAAGGCGATCTTCACCTCGGCGTACTGGCCCGAGCCGCCCGACTGCTTCTTGTGGGTGTAGGTCTCAATGTGCGGCTTGGTGATCGTCTCGCGATAGGCGACCTGCGGGGCACCGATGTTGGCGTCCACGCCATATTCGCGCCGCAGGCGATCGATGATGATCTCGAGGTGCAGCTCGCCCATGCCGGACAGGATGGTCTGGCCGGTCTCCTGGTCGGTGCGGAGGCGCAGCGAGGGGTCCTCCCCGGCCAGCTTCTGCAGGCCGAGCGTCATCTTCTCGACGCCCTCCTTGGTCTTCGGCTCGACGGAGATGTCGATCACGGGGACAGGGAAGGCCATGCGCTCGAGCACGACGGGGTCGGAGGAGTCCGCCAGGGTGTCGCCCGTGCCGGTGTCCTTCAGGCCCACGAAAGCGGCGATGTCGCCGGCCGTGACCTCCTTGATCTCCTCGCGCTTGTCGGCGTGCATCTGGAACATGCGGCCGATGCGCTCCTTGTTCCCCTTCGTCGTGTTCATCACGGTGTCGCCGGACTTCAGCACGCCCGAGTAGACGCGCACGAAGGTCAGGTTGCCGTACTTGTCGTTGACGATCTTGAAGGCGAGCCCGGAGAAGGGCGCTTCCACGTTGGCCGGGATGATGCGGCGGTCGGGCTGCGTGACCTCGTCCATGCCCTCGTCATAGGCGACCTTGATGCCCGCGATGTCCGTCGGCGCCGGCAGGTAGTCGATCACCGCGTCAAGAAGAGGCTGCACACCCTTGTTCTTGAAGGCGGAACCGCAGAAGACCGGGCGGAAGGTGCCGTCGATCGTGCCACGCTTGATGGCGCGCTTCAGCGTCTCCACGGAAACGTCGCCCTTCTCGAAGTATTCTTCCATGCCAGCGTCGTCGACGCTCAGCGCGGTGTCGAGCAGGATCTGGCGGTACTCGGCCGCCTTCTCCTTCAGGTCGTCGGGGATCGGGGCGTCGTGGTACTTGGCGCCCAGCTCGTCGCCTTCCCAGATCAGCGCCTTCATCTCGACCAGGTCCACCACGCCCTTCAGCGTGTCCTCGATGCCGATCGGCAGCTGGAGGGTGACCCAGTTGATGCCCAGCTTCTCGGTCAGCGTGGCGGCCGCGCGGTAGAAGTCGGCGCCGGTGCGGTCGAGCTTGTTGATGAAGATGATGCGCGGAACGTTGTAGCGGTCGGCCAGGCGCCAGTTGGTCTCGGACTGGGGCTGAACGCCGGCCACGCCCTCGATGATGAAGACGGCGCCGTCGAGCACGCGAAGACTGCGGTTCACCTCGATGTTGAAGTCGATGTGGCCGGGGGTGTCGATGACGTTGATCCGGTGGTCCTTCCACTCGGCGGTCACGGCGGCGGAGGTGATCGTGATGCCACGCTCACGCTCCTGCTCCATGTAGTCCGTCGTGGTGTTGCCCTCGTGGACCTCGCCGATGCGGTGGTTCTTGCCGGTGTAGTAGAGGATCCGCTCGGTGGTCGTCGTCTTGCCGGCGTCGATATGCGCGGTGATGCCGATGTTGCGGATACGGTCTAGGGGGGTGCGCGCCACTGGGGCCTCCGTCAGTCGCGGCCAGGCCGCGCAGTGATGTCGCGGCCGGGGCCGCGCCTTGGTTGTGCGGCCGGAGCCGCGCCGTGGTTGCGCGGCAATGCCGCGCGAAGCGTGCACGGCCAGGCCGCGCGATCGTGCGGCGCGCTGCGGGTCCTCCGCGCGCGCCTGGGTGCTGCAGCTGCGTCGCCCCGTGCGACCGGTCGGGATGAACCGCCCTTTCCGCCGGGTTGGCCCAGCTTCCCGGATGCGGCTGCGCGGGCCTTCGCGACCAAGTCGCTCCGCCCGTGTCCCATCCGGTCTGCCTGATGCCGCAGGGCGCCGCTGCCGCGACCTTGCTGCGGGCGGACACATGCTCTCCCAGGAGGCATTTTGCAAGCATTCCCGCCCGCCATGCGCGGAATCAGCCGGCCTGACGCCGTGGGTCCGGTGCGCGGGTGGCCGCTCCCGGCGCCACCTTTCGCCTCGTATCCTCACTTGAACGAGAGGCATTCGGCGGTGCTAGCTGTTTCGCGATGGATCCTTCCGCCGCTGTGGCCGCCCTGCGCTTCGGCCTGGGCCCACGCCCCGATTCGCCTCCGCCCGGGGATCCCGGGGGTTGGCTGCTGGCCCAGCTGGTCGCGCC
The DNA here is from genome assembly GCF_042433125.1 of Muricoccus vinaceus. Taxonomy (NCBI): domain Bacteria; kingdom Pseudomonadati; phylum Pseudomonadota; class Alphaproteobacteria; order Acetobacterales; family Roseomonadaceae; genus Muricoccus; species Muricoccus vinaceus. The sequence goes on from NZ_JBHLVZ010000001.1 coordinate 48,738, forward strand.
ACCCGACCCGGCGACGCCGCCGCAGGGCTGGGAACAGGAACCAACCCTGGCCGATGCCATGGCCCTGCGGCAGCTGGACCAGCGCTCACCCTTGCCGGGTGGGCAGGGCAACCGCGGCAGGACGCTCTTCGCGCTGGAGCAGCGCGCCTATGTCGGGCGGCTGGTGGAAACGCCGACGCCCTTCCGCGAGCGGCTGGTCGCCTTCTGGGCGAACCATTTCGCCGTCAGCGGGCGCGACGGCAACACCGCGCCCTTTTTGGGCGACTACATCCGCCACGCCATTCGCCCGCATGTCACCGGCCCCTTCGCCGCGCTGCTGAAGGCCGCGATCCATCATCCGGCCATGCTGGCCTATCTGAACCAGGGCTCCTCCGTTGGGCCGGACAGCCCCGCCGGACGCCGCAGCGGGCGCGGGCTGAACGAGAACCTGGCGCGGGAGGTGCTGGAACTGCACACCCTCTCCCCGGCCGCGGGATACACCCAGGCCGACGTGACCGAGTTCGCCAGGCTGCTCACCGGCCTGCAGGTGGACCGCGACCCAAGGAATCCCGGCGGCGTCTTTCGGCTCAGCGCCCACCAGCCCGGGGACAAGACCGTGATGGGCCAGGTCTTTCCGCCCGGCGAGGCCTCGGTGGAGGCGGCGCTGGACTGGCTGGCCGTTCATCCCGCCACCCACCGGCACCTGGCGTTCAAGCTTGCCCGGCACTTCGTGGCCGACGAGCCGCCCCCGGCCGTGGTAAACCGGCTGGCCGGCGTGCTGCGCGACACGCGCGGCGACCTTGGCGCGGTCTCCCGCGAGCTGGTGGCCCTGCCGGAGGCCTGGTCCCCGCCCCTGTCGAAGCTGCGGAATCCCACGGAACTGTTTGTCGCGGCCCTTCGCGCCATGGGCGCGGGGGCGGACCGTGCGGAGTTGGCCGTGAACGGCGGCGCGGCGCTGGGGCACCCCATCTGGTCCCCCGGCGCGCCGAATGGCTGGCCCGACGTCGGCGCCGCCTGGATCCACCCGGAGGGCATGCTCCTCCGCTTGGACCGGCTTCACGCCTTCACCGGCCGTTTCTCCCGCAACCCGGCGCGCGAGGCGCTGGAGGTCGCCCTCGGACCCCTGGCCTCCGACCAAACGCGCGAGGCCGTGCTGCGGGCCGGCTCGAACCGCGATGCCCTCACCCTCCTGCTCGGAAGCCCGGAGTTCCAGCGTCGATGACGCGCCATCTTCCTTTCCTCGGCCGCCGCGGCCTGCTGCTCGGCCTGGCCGCCGGCGCCGTGCTGGGCCGTTCGCGCCTGGCGCTCGGGGCCGGTCCGTCCGGCGATTCGCGGCTTGTGGTGGTTCTGCTGCGCGGAGCGCTGGACGGGCTTTCGGCGGTGCAGCCCTATGGCGACCCGGCCCTGTCCGGGCTGCGGGGCCCGCTCGCCCTGCCCGATCCCGGGCAGGATGGGGGATTGCTGGACCTCGGGGGCTTCTTCGGGCTGCATCCCAGCCTCACCCGGCTCCACACGATGTTCCGCGCGGGTGAGGCGATGCCGCTGCAGGCGGTCTGCGGCCCGACACGCTCGCGCAGCCATTTCGTGGCCCAGGACATGATGGAGACCGGCGCGGAGGAGCGGCTGGCCTCGGGCTGGCTGAACCGCGCCCTGGCGGGGCTGCCGGGCCATGGGAGCGGCACCACCCGCCCTGCCTTCGCGATCGGCACGGATCTGCCGCTGATCATGCGCGGGGCCGAACCGGTGGGGATGTACGCCCCTTCCCGCCCGGAGCGCCCCTCGGACGAGCTTTACGCGCGGCTGCTGGACATCAACCACGCGGACCCGATGACAGGCCCGGCCATCGCGGAGGGACTGCGCGCGCGCGGCTTCACCGCCGGGATCCTTCCCCCGCCCGAGCAGCGGAGCGGCTTCGTGGAACTGGCGGCCGCCGCCGGCCGGTTCCTGGCCGCGCCAGGCGGGCCGCGGGTGGCAGCGCTCGAGATCGGGGGATGGGACACGCATGCCGGGCAGGCCAACCGGCTGCGCGGCATGCTCGGCCAGCTCGACGAAGGACTGGACGCACTGCGCGAACGGTTGGGGCCGGCCTGGAGCCGGACGGCGGTGCTGGTCATGACGGAGTTCGGCCGGACCGCCGGGATCAACGGGAACCTGGGGACAGACCACGGCACGGGCAGTGCCGCCTTCCTGCTGGGCGGTGCGGTGGCCGGCGGAATGGTGCTGGCGGACTGGCCCGGGCTCGGCGAAGGGCGCCTCTACGAGAACCGGGACCTCGCGCCCACGCTGGACCTGCGTGCCGTCGCGAAGGGGCTGTTGCGGGACCATCTCGGCCTGTCCCCGGCGGCGGTCGCCGCGGCCTTTCCCGGCAGCGAGGGGATCGAGGCCAAAGGGGGGTTACTCCGGACCTGAGCCAGCCTGGGCGGCGGCGGGCCCGCGGCTCAGTCGTCGCGGTGCACGCGCTCCATGCGCTCGTGGCGCTCCTGCGCCTCGATCGAAAGCGTGGCGATCGGGCGGGCCTCCAGGCGGCGCAGGCCGATCGGCTCGCCCGTTTCCTCGCAGTAGCCGTAAGTGCCGTTGTCCACGCGCTCCAGCGCCTGGTCGATCTTGCTGACCAGCTTGCGGGCGCGGTCGCGGGTGCGAAGCTCCAGCGCGCGGTCGGTCTCGACGCTGGCTCGGTCGGTCAGGTCGGCCTCCACGATGCCCCCCTGGCCCATGGAGGACAGGGTCTCACCGGCCTCGCGCAGAAGATCCTGCCGCCAGCGGAGCAGCTTCTGGCGGAAATAGGCCAGCTGCCGGGGGTTCATGAAGGCCTCGTCGTCCGAGGGCTTATAATCCGGCGGCAGGGTGATGAGCATGGCTGGCATCCTGATGGCCTGGGTCTGAGGCGTCCGGTCGACCGGTCGGTCAGGTAGCCGCGTATAGCGACCGCGCGCCGCGCAGAACAAGGGGCCAGCCTCGGTATTGGCCTGAAACCGATAGGCTTTCATAACCATGAAACATCACATGCAACGGAAGTGCCACTGACGGATCGGACGCAAGCGGCGGATGGCGGCCGGGGATGTGTCACATGCCCCGCTTGGCCAGCTCGACTCTCGCCCTGAGGGCGATCCCGGCCAGGGTATCTGCCAGTGCCGGGTCAGGGGGCGCCTCCCCCTCCGCCAGCGACGCGATTCGCTGGAGCCCGGCCGAGTCGCTGCCGCCTCCGAGCAGTCCGGCCTGGAGCGCGGACAGTTCCCGAAGGAGGTCGCGCGCACGGGCGGCGCCGCGCCGGTTGCGCGAGGCGGCGTCCTCCGCTTCCTGAAGGGCCATGAGCCCGAGCGGAGAAACGGACCGGGCCAGTTCCGCCGCCGTGGCCTCCGCTGCGTGTCCAGGCAGGCGGAAGGCTCCGGCCCGGGCCGGGCGCCCGCCTGCCATCGACCGCGCGGCCGCGCCGGTTCCGGACAATCCGATCCCCGCCATTCCCGAACCAGACATCCCTGCCACCGCACTCTCCTGCCTTGATCAATCCTGCCGGTCGCCCGGCCCGGAAGAGCCGCCTCCCGGCAAGCCCTGCCGCCTTTCACCGCCAAGGTGCTGGCACAACCGTTGCGCCGGCCGCTTCGCGCCAGGAAAGGCGCCTGGCTGGAGGTCACATTGCACGGGACCGGTTTCCGAACCCCGAAGGGCATGCCCGGCGCGGCGCGGGTGAGAAGGATGGGGGGCAGGGTAACCCTTGCCCTGGTCGCGGCTCTCCTCCTCGCTGCCGGGCCGACGGCGCCGGCCTTCGCGCAGGTGCGCATCAAGGACATCGCGGACATCGAAGGCGTGCGCGACAACCAGATCGTCGGCTACGGCCTGGTTGTCGGCCTGCCCGGCACGGGTGACCGGCTCAGAACAGCGATCTTCACCCGCCAGTCCCTGGTGGGCATGCTGGAACGCCTCGGCGTGAACACGCGTGACCAGGAAGCGCGGCTGGACACGCGCAACGTGGCCGCGGTGATGGTGACGGCGAACCTTCCCGCCTTCGCGCGCCCGGGCAGCCGGCTGGACATCGCCGTCTCCTCCCTCGGCGACGCCACCAATCTCACGGGCGGCACCCTGCTGGTCACGCCGCTGCTCGGTGCCGACGGAGAGGTTTATGCGGTGGCGCAGGGGGCGGTGGCGACGGGCGCCATCGCCGCGCGCGGGGCCGGCGCATCCGTGCAGCGGGGCGTGCCGACCTCGGCGCGCATCAGCAGCGGCGCGGTGGTCGAGCGCGAGGTTCCCTTCGAGCTGGCCGGCCGCGACCGCATCCGCCTTTCGCTCCGCAACCCCGACCTGACCACGGCCCAGCGCATGGCCGCCGCCATCAACCGCGCCGCCGGCACCGGCAGCGCCACCGCCACGGACCCGCGCACGGTGGTGCTGCTGACCGGCGGGCGCGACATCGCGCGCCTGCTGACCGATATCGAGCAGCTTCGCGTGGAGCCCGATCAGGCCGCTCGCGTGATCATCGAGGAAGCCTCGGGCACCATCGTGATGGGCGCCAACGTGCGCGTCTCCACCGTGGCGATCGCCCAGGGCAACCTGACCATCCGCGTGACCGAAACGCCCCAGGTCAGCCAGCCCTCGCCGCGCTCCGGCGGGGAGACGGTGGTGGTTCCGCGCACGGCCATCGACGTGGACGACCAGCGCGAGCGGCGGCTCGGCATCCTCCCGCGATCCGTCACGCTGGAGGACCTCGTGCGCGGGCTCAACTCGTTGGGCGTCGGGCCGCGCGACATGATCACCATCCTGCAGACCATCAAGGCCGCCGGCGCACTCCAGGCCGAACTGGAGGTGCGGTGATGGACCTTGCGCCCGCCGGCGGCAACGCGGCCCTCGCCCAGGTGGCGCGCCGATTCGAGGCGCAGGCGCTCGGCGCCCTGCTCAAGCCCGTCTTCGGAGAGGCTCCCAAGGGGCTGCTTTCCGGCGGCACGGCGGAGCAGCAATGGCGGCCCATGCTGGTGGAGCAGCACGCCCGCGCCTGGGCCGGCCGCGGCGGCATCGGCATCGCCCCGGCCGTTTATTCCGAACTGCTGCGCGCGCAGGCCGCGCAGCAGGGCGCCGCCCCCTCCTTCCCTGCCCGTCCCACCACGAGCCAGCACCTCCCTCCACAAGGAACACGCCCATGAGCCAGACCCCTGCAAAGCCCTTCGCCACCAGCCATGCGCCGATGATCGAGGCCCTGCTGAACGCCGGCCTCCGCCTGGCCGAGGCACTGCGCGAGGAGAACGAGGCGCTGGCGCGCCTGGACCTTTCGAGCGCGTCGAGGCTGGCGACGGCCAAGCTGCAGGCCTCGGACTGCTTCTCCGCCGCCTTCGGCACCGCCATGAAGACCGGTGGCAGCGCGCAAGGCGAGTTGCGCGGTGCCGCCGAGAAGCTGGCCACGCGCCTGCGTGACCTGTCGGAGGAAAACCGGCGGTTGCTGGAGCGCGCGATCGGGCTGCAGTCCCGCGTCATCGAGACCATCGCCGGCGCCGCCATCCCGGCCAGCCGCCCCACCACGTATGGCGGCGTCGGCGAGCGCGCGATGGCCCGGCAGGCGCCCGCGCTGGCGGTCAGCGCCCGGGCGTGAACGGGCATCCTTCGCCCCGCGTGACACGCGCCCTGGCGCGGACGGGCGCGCTGGGGCATAGCTCCGTTTCATGACCGCAGCGCTTGCCGCCGAAAGCCGCACGACGGACGAGACCTGGGCCGAACTCCTCGCGCGGCGCGCGGCACCGACCGGCACCGCCTACGGCCCGCTGTCGCGCCTCTTCGACCCCGTGCTCGCCCGCGGCGCGGCGGCGGATGGCTGCCTGGTCATCGGACGGCTGGCGCAGACGCTGGACGGGCGCATCGCCACGCTGGGCGGTTCCAGCCAGTGGATCGGCGGGCGCGGCGACATCCTGCACACCCACCGCCTGCGCGCGCTGTGCGACGCGGTGGTGGTCGGCGCGGGCACGGTGGAGCACGACGATCCGCGCCTCACGACCCGCGAGGTGCCCGGCGCGAGCCCCTTGCGCGTGGTGCTCGACCCCGCGCGCCGCTTGCCGGCCGGGCGCAAGGTTTTCCGCGACGGTGCCGCGCCCACCCTTCTCGCCTGCCGCGAGGACGTGCCGGGCGGCCCGTCGCATGGGGACGCCGAGGTGATGCGCCTGCCGCGCCTCGGACAGGGCCTGAACCTGGCGGCGCTGCTGGGCGCCCTGCACGCGCGCGGGCTGTCGCGCATCTTCGTCGAGGGCGGCGGCGTCACCGTGTCGCACTTCCTGGCGGCGGGGCTGCTGGACCGTCTTCACGTCACCGTCGCGCCCGTGATCCTCGGATCCGGCCGCGCCGCCTTCACCCTGCCGGAGGCGACGCGCATCACGGACGGGCTGCGCTTCACCTGGACGCTCCATTCCCTGGAGGGCGGCGACATCCTGCTCGACATTCCTCTCGCCCGCACGCGTCCGCGCGTCTGCGAGGGCGCATGAGCGACGCGCTGACCGCCACGGCCTTCTGGACCACCGAGCCGGGCCAGGGCGCCATCCACGGCGAAACGCTTCGGGCGCCGCGCGCGGACGAGGTGCTGGTGCGCACGCTGGCCAGCGGGATCAGCCGCGGCACGGAGCGCCTGGTGTTCCAGGGCGCGGTGCCCGAGGGGGAATGGGGGCGGATGCGCGCGCCCCTGCAATCCGGCGACTTCCCCTTTCCCGTGAAATACGGCTACGCCGCCGTCGGCACCGTTGAGCAGGGCCCGCCGGACTGGCTGGGGCAGCGCGTCTTCTGCCTCCACCCGCACCAGGACCGCTTCGTTGCCCCGGTTTCCCTTTGCGCCATCGTGCCGGACCGCGTGCCGGACTGGCGCGCGGTGCTGGCGGCCAACATGGAAACGGCGCTCAACATCGCTTGGGACGCGCAGCCTTTGGCCGGCGAGCGCGCCCTGGTGATCGGGGCGGGCGTGGTCGGGCTGCTGTCCGCCTGGTTGCTTTCGCGCTTTCCGGCGATTGATCTCGCCATCGCCATCGCCGATCCGGATCCGCTGCGCGCGGGCGTCGCCAGGGCGCTCGGGCTCCGCCTCGTTGCCCCGGCGGAGGCGCCGGGCGGGCGCGACCTGATCGTGCATGCCAGCGGCAACCCCGAGGGCCTGCGCACCGCGCTGCGCTGCGCGGGCTTCGAGGCGCGCATCCTGGAAGCCTCCTGGTTCGGGCAAGCGGAATGCACCCTGCCGCTCGGCGGCGGCTTCCACGCCAACCGCGTCTCCATCCGCTCCACCCAGGTCGGGCATGTCGCGGGCCCGATGCGCGGGCGCCGCACCCATGCGGAGCGCATGGCGCTGGCACTCTCCCTTCTGTCCGATCCCGCGCTGGATGCGCTCTGCGGCCCCATGGTCGCCTTCCGCGACCTGCCGCGCGCGATGCCCGGCCTTCTCGGCGATCCGCCCGAAGGGCAGGCCGCGCCGCTCTGCCCCGTCGTCACCTATGAATGAGACACGCATGTACAGCCTGACCGTCGCCGACCACGTCATGGTCGCGCATTCCTTTCGCGGCGAGGGCTTCGGCCCGGCCCAGCGTGTCCACGGCGCGACCTTCGTGGTGGAGGCCGAGTTCCGTGCCCCCCGGCTGGACGGCGCGAACCTGCTGGTCGACATCGCCGCCGCCCGCGTGGAGCTTCGCCGCATCCTGGACACCTTCGACTACGACAACCTGGACACCCTGCCCGCCTTTGCCGGGCAGAACACCACCACCGAGTTCCTGTGCTTCCATGTGCACGGCCTGCTCTGCGCGGCGCTGCGTGAGGGCAAGCTCGGCACGGGCGGGCGGGACGTTCTGGCGGTGAAGGTGCTGCTGCGCGAGAGCCCGCTCGCCTGGGCTGCCTATGAGGCCGAGGTGCCCCGGACCGCCTCGGCGTGAGGATCGCCTTCGCGGTGCCGGCACCGCTCTCGGCCATCAGCGGCGGCTACAGTTACGACCGCCGCATCCTCGCTGGCCTTCGCGACCTCGGCCACGCGGTTCGCGTGGAGGAGATGCCGGGCCGCCACCCGCTGCCCGACACCGATGCCGAGGCTGCGGCCGGTGCGGTGCTGGGGCGCTTGGCGGCCGAGGAGGCGCTGGTGGTGGACGGACTGGGCCTGCCGGCCTTTGCCCCCTTCCTCGACCAGCCCTGGACCGCCCGCGCGGTCGGACTGATCCATCACCCGACGGCGCTGGAGCACGGCTTTCCCGAGGCCGGCCGCGAGGCGCTGCGCCAGCGCGAGCGCGCCCTGTTCCCGCGCCTGGCACGGCTGGTGACGACCTCGCGCCTCACCGCCTCGCGCCTGCCGGCCGACTTCGGCGCGGAGCCCGCGCGCTTGGGAACGGTGGAGCCGGGAACCGAATCCGCCCCGCGCGCCGTCGGCTCAGGCGGTCCGGGCTGCTCCATCCTGTCGGTCGCCACCATCGTGCCGCGCAAGGGCTACGACGTGCTGCTGCGCGCCCTCGGCCGCCTGACCGACCTCGAATGGACGCTCACCATCGTGGGCAGCGAGCGGGACGCGGCGCATGCCCGCGCCCTGGGCGACCTCGCCGCCGAACTCGGCATCGCCTCGCGCATCACCTTTGCCGGCGAGCTGCAGGGCGAGGCGCTGGAGGCGCTTTATGCACGCTCCGATCTCTTCGCCTCCGCGAGCTGGTGGGAGGGCTACGGCATGGCCGTCGCGGAGGCCCTGGCGCGCGGCCTGCCGCTCGCGGTCACCGAGGGTGGGGCGCTCGCCGACCTCGCGCCGCGCGATGCCGCCGTGATCTGCGCGCCCGGCGACCACAACAGCCTGTCCCGCGCCATGCGCCGCCCGATCTATGACCGGGGGCTGCGGCAGGCCATGTCGGATGCCGCCTGGCGTGCAGGGCAGCAGCTGCCGCGCTGGGCGGATCGCGCCGGTGCCTTCGCGCGCGAGATCGAGGCGGCGCTGGCTTCGCAAAGCCGGCCCGAGGGGAGTGCCGGGGCATGACCGAGAGCTTCGACGCCGACTGGCTGGAACTGCGCGAGCCCGCCGATGCGCGGGCACGCAGCATCGCCCTCGCGCTTGCCCTTTCCAGGGCGCTGCCCGCCCGGCCGCGCCTGCTCGACCTCGGCGCCGGCACGGGCAGCCTTTTCCGCTGGCTCGCCCCCATCCTGAACCGCCCGCAGGCATGGACGCTCGTGGACGCGGACGTGACGCTGATCGAATTCGCCTTCGACACCATCGCCGACCGCGCCGTGTCGGTCGGCTTCGAGGTTTCCGCGCCCAACAAGCGCACGCTCCTGGTGCATACCCCCTCCGGCGCATGGCGCGTGGATGGGCTGGTGCGCGACCTGGCCGACGCGCCCGATGGCCTTCCGCTGGACCGTGCGGATGCCGTGGCCTGCACCGCGCTGTGCGACCTCGTTTCACGCCCCTGGGTGGCGCGCATGGCCGGGGCATTGCGCCTCCCCTTCTATTCCGCCCTGAACGTGGTGGGCAGCGCACGCTTCCTGCCGCCGCATCCGGCGGACGGGACCGTGGCGCGCGGCTTCGAGCGCGACCAGGGTCGCGACAAGGGCTTTGCGGGCCGCGCCCTCGGGGCAGGTGCCACCCGCGCCATGGCCGCGGCCTTCCGCACGGAGGGCTTCGTCGTGCGCACCGCGCCCTCCCCCTGGCGGATCGGCGCGTCCGAGACACGCATGCTGACGCAACTCGCCTCGGGGCACGCCTCCGCCGCGCTGGCACGGGCACCGCGCGCGCGGCGCGCGATCCAGGGCTGGGCCACGGCACGCACGGCCCAGGCGCGGCGTGGCACGCTTCGCGCCATCGTCGGTCACGCCGACCTGCTGGCGCTTCCCCCGGCGCGGGCGCGCTGAGGATGGCCCGGCTGGGCGCTATCGCGCAGAATCTGGCGGCCGCCGTCGCGTTCGGCACCTCTCTGGCGGCGGGGGGGCTGTCGACCGCGCTGGCGATCGGCCTGCCGGAGGGCGTGCCGCCGGACGCGGACGCCGTGGTTGTGCTGACCGGCCCCGGCGTGGCCGAAGGGCTGGCTGCCTGCGACGCCCTGCTCGCGGGCGGCGCGCGGCAGATCGTGCAGGTCGTCGGGGCGGATCTCGACGCCGCCGCGGCCGGGCCGTTGGCCGACGCCTTGCTGCGAAGGCTGCAGGTCAGCTTCGCGCCCGTGTCGCCCGCTTTCCCCTCGCGCGGGAGCAGCCTCTACCTCGGGCACCTCTTCCTTGGCACGGTGCCGGCGCCGGGAGAGCCCAATCTGGTCCGGCGCCTGACCACCGCGACGGACGAACCGGTCGGGCTGCTTTCCTTCCGCACCGTGGCCGAGGGCGCGGGCGCCATCCGCGCCGAAATGTCGCGCATGGCCGAATGGGGACGCCGCTTCGCCATCGTGGACGCGGTGACCGACGAACACCTCCGCGCCCTGGCCGAGGCCGCCGCCGCGCAGGCGCTTCTGGTTGGCGGCGCGGGGCTTGCGGCCGGTTTGGCCTCCATGCTCGCGCCCATCGCGCGTCCTGCCGTGCAGCCCCCGGAGCAAGGTGCCTGCGTGGTGCTCGCGGCCTCTTCAGCACGGGAAACGCTGTCGCAGATCGGTCTGGCCCGCCTCTACGCACCCGTGCTCGACCTTGCCGCCACGGAGGATGCCGCCGCCGCAGCCGCGCCGCTCCTCTCCCAGGAGCGTCCGGTTGTGATCGTCGCGCCACCGGGCTCCGCCGCAACGCTCGGCGCCGTTGCCCAGGCGCTGGTCGCAGCCGGGGTGCAGCGGCTGATGGTGGCGGGCGAGACGGCCTGCGAGGCGGTGGTCGCGACACTTGCGCCGCGCATGCTGCATATGGGCGCAGAGACCGATGCGGGCCTTGCCTGGTGCAGGGTTGAGGACGGACCGCTGCACCTGATGCTCAAGCCCGGGCAGTCGGGCGGCCGCGACATCATGCTGCGCGCTTTCGGCGCCGGCTGACGCCGACGAAAAAAGGGGGCGCCGGAGCGCCCCCTTCACGTCGTGTGCGGCGCGGTCAGGTCGCGTCGGTGCCGGAGGGAGCCTCCATCTCCGGCGCCTGAGTCTCGGCCGGTGCGGAACCGGCCTCGGCCTTCCTGCGGGCGCGGGTAGCCGCACCCTTCTTCGCCGCCTCGCTGCGCGCCGAGGTCGCCGCGCTCTTGCGCGTGGCCGCCGTGGTGCGGGTCGCGGCCGCGCGCTTGGCCGGCGCCTTGGCGGCGGGCTTCGCGGCGGTGGTGCGCTTGGCGGTCACGGCCTTGCGGGCCGGCGCCTTGCGGGCGGTCGTCGCGCTGGTGCGGCTCGCGGCGGCGCTGGTGCGCTTGGCGGCGGGGCGGCGGGCTGTTGCCGTCTTGGCGGCGGCCTTGGCACCGGTCGCGCGACGGGCCGGAGCAGCCTTCTTCGCGGTGGCGGGCTTGCGCGCGGTGCTCGCGGCGGTCTTGCGGGCCGGAGCGGCCTTCTTCGCGGCGGCAGGCTTGCGCGCGGTGCTCGCGGCGGTCTTGCGGGCCGGAGCGGCCTTCTTCGCGGCGGCAGGCTTGCGCGCGGTGCTCGCGGCAGCCTTGCGGGCCGGAGCGGCCTTCTTCGCGCTGCGCGCAACCGCGGTGGTCTTCTTCGCGGTGGTGCTGCCCTTCTTGGGGCCAGGCTTCTTGGCGGCCGGGGCCTTCGTCGTCTTGGCGGCGGGCTTGGCGCGGCCAGCGGTGCTTGCCTTGCGCGAGGCCGTGCTGCGGCGCGGCGCGCTCATGGCCATGGCGGCCGCCCGGGGGGTCTTCTCTTCGCTCACGTGCTGGATCTCCTGGTGGAATTCGTGCCGATGGGGACGCGTGATGGGCCAATGCTGACCCAAGGACGCGCCCACCTTTCGGGAGGGAGGCGTCACAGGGTCTCCGCAACGATGAAGGGAAAGGCGACCGTCCGGCTGGCGCGCGCCGGGGCCTTGCCAGCCGGCATCTGCGCCACGCCCTGCCCGGCTTCGCGCGGCAACCGAATTCCCCTTCGCGAGGACCACGGTGCACGCCTGCCTCTGGTTCACGGGTTCATCCGGAGATGCCGAAAACCATCCTTCCGCGTTGCGTCGCGCCGATCACCAACACTGTGTTCGCCGCTTCGCCGGCAGGCCGGATGCATGTTCGATGCACGGGGTGCTTGACAGCGTGGCGTGCGAATCGCGTGTGTCGGTTCATGCGCCCGCAACGCTATCTTCACGCGCATCCGGCTTGTCAACGAAAACACACGTTGCGCGTGCTGATTTTGGCATGCAGCCGAACGCAACGTCAGCGCGTTGCGGCGTGCCACGCATGATCCGCAGGAAAGGAGCGCGGCACGGCGGACGTCGCGCGCCCGCCGTGCCGCGGTTCAGCCGCGATGCGCCATCGAGGGAACGCTGCGCTGCGCGGCGCCCGTGTACTCGGAAAGCGGGCGGATGAGGCGGTTGTCGGCCGACTGCTCGATGACGTGCGCGGCCCATCCGGTGATGCGCGAGGCGACGAAGATCGGCGTGAAGAGCGGGATGTCGAAGCCCATCAGGTGGTAGGCGGGGCCGGCGGGGAAATCGAGGTTGGGGTGGATGTTCTTCTTCGCCAGCATCTCGGCCGCCAACAGGCGCGACATCTCCATCCAGCGGCGGTCGCCCACCACCTCGGCCATGCGCTCGGCATACTTGGTCATGGTGGGCACCCGGCTGTCGCCGTTCTTGTAGACGCGGTGCCCGAAGCCCATCACCAGCGCCCGGTGGTCGAAGCGGGACTGCAGCCATTCCACCGCCCGGGCGGGATCGCCGATCTCGCTCAGCATGTGCATCACCGCCTCGTTCGCCCCGCCGTGCAGCGGCCCCTTCAGCGCGGCAATGCCGCCCACCACGGCCCCGTGCAGGTCCGCGCCGGTGGAGGTGATGGTGCGAGCGGTGAAGGTGGAGGCGTTGAAGCCGTGCTCGGCATAGAGGATCAGCGAGACGTCGAAGGCCTTCACCACCTCGGGCTGCGGCACGCGGCCGAAGACCAGGTGGAAGAAGCTTTCGGCGAAGCTCAGCGACGGATCGGCCGCAACCGGCGCCTCGCCCTTGGTGGCGCGGTGCGCGGCCGCGATGGCACCGGGGATCTTCGCCAGCAGCCGCATCGCCTTGCGCCGCGTCGCCGGCTCGGACACGTCGCCCGCCTCCGGGTCCTCCATGCCCATGAAGGACACGGCGGTGCGGATGGCGTCCATCGGGTGCGCGCCGTGCGGAAAGGCGCGGATCACCTCGTGCAGCGCGGGGCTCAGCGCGCGCTCGGCCGCTTCCTCGGCGCGGAAGTCGGCAAGCTCGGAGGCATTGGGCAGTTCCCCGTTCCAGAGGAGATAGGCCACCTCCTCGAAGGAGCAGTTCTCGGCCAGGTCCTGCACGGGATACCCGCGATAGGTCAGGCTGTTGGTCTCCGGCATGACCTTGGAGACGGCGGTGACATCGGCCACGACGCCGACAAGGCCCTTGCGGATGTCGGTCTTGCTTTCGCTCATGGGACTTTCCTCGGTTGCGTGTGTCGGGCGCGGGGGGGCGGATGGCCACCCCGGCCCAGGCGCGGCGGGACGGCGGTCAGAAGATTCCGGGCTTGCCGGCCGCGAGCCGCCCCTCGGGGAGCCGCACCGTCAGCTGGTCCAGCTCCCCCGCCTTCAGGGAAGCCAGGTTCTCCGCCGCCGCGATAAAGCGGTCCTGCTCGGCCTTGTCGATGATGCCGTCGGTCAGGATGCGGAACTTGCGGATGTAGTCGGCGCGCCCGAAGGGTTTCGCGCCCAGCGGATGGGCGTTGGCCACGGCCAGCTCATCGGCCAGGACGGTGCCGTCCTTCATGGTGATCTCCACGCGCCCGCCGAAGGCCAGCTCGTTGGGGTCGCGCGAATGGTAGCGCCGCGTCCACTCAGGGTCCTCCCGGGTCTCCATCTTGTGCCAGAGACGCACGGTGTCGGGGCGGGCAGCGCGCTCGGGGGCGTAGCTGTCCACGTGGTGCCAGCGCCCGTCCTGCAGGGCGACGGTGAAGATGTACATGATCGAATGGTCCAGCGTCTCCCGGCTGGCCGTGGGATCCATCTTCTGCGGATCGTTGGCGCCGGTGCCGATCACGTAGTGGGTGTGGTGGGAGGTGTGCAGCAGGATCTTCTCCACCTGCTCCAGGTCCGCGATCTTCTCCCGCATGCGGAAGGCGAGGTCGATCAGCGCCTGGGACTGGTACTCGGCCGAGTGCTCCTTGGTGTAGCTGTCCAGGATGGCGCGCTTGCCCTCGCCCGGCGCCGGCAGGGGCACCTCGTAGTAGACGGGGCCGTAGACGTCGCCCTGGTAGCGCTGGGTGCGGCCCGAGAGGACCCAGGCGATGACGGAGTCCTCGCCCTCGTAGATCGGGCTCGGCGCGCCCTCGCCCCGCATGGCGCGGTCCACCGCCTCCACCGCCAGCTTGCCGGCATGGGCGGGCGCGAAGGCCTTCCAGGAGGAGATCTCGCCCTTGCGGCTCTGGCGGAAGGTCACGCTGACATGCAGCGCCTGCTGCACCGCCTGGAAGATGGTGGCCTGGTCGAGCCCGAGCAGCGTGCCGATGCCCGCCGCCGCGGCCGGACAGAGATGAGCGATGTGATCCACCTTGTGCTCGTGCAGGCAGATGGCGCGGACCAGGTCGATGTGGATCTCGTAGCCAGTCGCGATGCCCCGCAGAAGCTCGGCGCCCGATTTGCCCATGGTCTGCGCCACCGCGAGGATGGGCGGGATGTTGTCGCCAGGGTGGGAATAGTCGGCGGCCAGGAAGGTGTCGTGCATGTCCAGCTCGCGCACCGCCGTGCCGTTGGCCCAGGCCGCCCATTCCGGCGAGAAGCGGCGCGCGGGGTCGAGCCCGAACACGGTCGCGCCGCCCTCGCGCGCATGGCCCAGTGCCATCTGGCGCGCGGAGGTGGGCGCGGAGCGGTTGATCGCGGCGATGGCGACGGAAGCGTTGTCGATCACCCGGTTGATGATCATGGCCGCCGTCTCCTCCGGCACGGCGACGGCATCGGCCGCGACGCCCGCAATTTTCCAGGCGAGCTGGTCCTCGCGCTTGAGCATCGCCTTCGACGGATAAACCTTCACGGCATGCGACTGCACCGGTTCTCTCCCCTTGGATAAAGTCCGGCGCGGTTCTGCACCCGTGGCGGGTGATCGTCCAATCCGATTGACGGCGCCGTGCGATAGGCTTTCGGTATGACGCATGGATTTCCGCCTCGTCCGGCGCCTCGGTCATTTCCTCGCTGTGGCGGAGGAAGGGCATTTCGGCCGCGCCGCCGCCCGCCTCGGCCTGTCGCAGCCGCCGCTCACCGCGCAGATCCAGGCTTTGGAGAAGGAGCTTGGCGTGCGGCTGCTGGAGCGCGGCGGACGGGGCACGCGCCCGACGCGGGCGGGAGAGGCTCTGCTGCCGCTCGCGCGCCGGCTCGCGGAAGATGCGGGCGCGCTGGAGGCTCTGGCGCGGGAGCTGCGCGCCGGACGGCACGCGCCCATCGCCATCGCCTGCGTCACCTCGGCCCTGCTGGAGGAGCTGCCGCCGCTGGTGCGCGCCATCTCCGCCGCGCGGCCGGAAACCGCCATCGCCGTGCGCGAGATGGACACGGCCGACGCTCTGGAGGCGCTGCGGCGCGGCGAGGTGGACATCGCCCTTCTCCGCGACGACCGCGCCCGTCCGCCCATCCGCATACACCCCCTGGGCGAGGACCACCTGCTGGCGGCCTTGCCCGAGGGGCATCCGCTGCTTGCCCTGCCCGACCCACTCCCGCTCGCGCTGCTGGCCGACGAGGCGATGCTGATGCTGCCGCGCTCCATCTCCCCCGCTTATGCCGACGCCATGGTGGCCGCCTGCCACGCGGCCGGCTTCGCGCCGCGCGCCGTGCGGGAGGTCGGCTCGGCCATGGCGCAGCTCGGCTTCGTGGCGGCCGGGCTCGGCGTGGCGCTGGTGTCATCCGGCATGGCGCGGCTGCGGCCGCCCGGCGTGGCCTTTCGCGTCCTCGCGGGACCGATCCGCGCGGTGGGCGTCGCGCTGGCCTGGAACGCGGAGCGGGAGGGCGAGGCGGTGCCGCTGGCCCTTTCGCTGGTGGAGGGGCTGTTTCCCCGCACCCCCGGCAAGCCGGCCGGCACCCCGCCTTCCCGCGGGATACCCGGCGGCGCCGATCTGCCCTAACCTCCGCCCCGCAGAGACAGCGCCGGGAATTCCTGATGAGCCAGCCCTTCGACCGCGTGATCCTCGGTGACGTCGTGCTTCCCGACCGCGTGCTGCCGGGCGGCTATGTCGCGGTCCGGGGCGATACCATCGCGGCGATCGGCCAGGGCGAGGCGCCGCCCGCCGCCGCAACCGAGAACCATGCGGGGCGACTGGTGTTCCCCGGCCTCGTGGACGGCCACATGCACACCGCGAGCTCGATCGGCTGGCCGGGGATCGAGGGCGCCACCCAGTCCGCGGCCGCCGGCGGCGTGACCACCTGCGTGGACATGCCTTACGACATTCCGCTGCCCGTGACCGACGCCGCCATCCTGCGCGACAAGGTGGAATGGCTTCACCGCCTGGCCCATGTGGACGTCGCCCTCTACGGCACCATCCGCAAGGACGCCCATGGCCGTGGCGTGGTCGAGGCCATCGCGGGGCTGGCCGAGGCCGGGGCCTGCTCCTTCAAGTTCTCCACCTATGAATACGACGCCGTGCGCTTCCCCCGCATCGATCCCGGGCTGATGCGGGAGGCCTTCGCGGAGATCGCCAAAACCAACCTCATGGTCGCCGTGCACAACGAGGACCAGGAACTGGTGATGAAACTGACGGCGGAGGCCAAGGCCGCCGGGCGCACCGATCCCATCATGCATTGCCGCACCCGCCCGCCGCTGGCGGAGAACCTGGCCAACCTCGCCATCTTCGAGATCGGGCTGGAAACGGGCGCGCATGTGCATATCGCGCACTCCTCCCTCGCGCGCGGCTTTGCCATCGCCGAGGACTTCCGCCGCGCCGGGGCGCGTTCCTCCGGCGAGGCCTGCCTGCACTATCTCTGCATGACCGAGGAGGACGTCGTCCGGCTGGAGGGTTTCGGCAAGTGCAACCCGCCCTTCCGCACCGCGGACGAGGTGGAGCGCATGTGGGATTCGCTGCTCGCCGGCAAGGTCGCCTACATCTCGACCGACCATGCGCCCTGGCAGCGCGACCGCAAGATCTACCAGGGCGACATCTTCGCCCTCGGTGCGGGGCTGACGGGCATGCAGTCCTTCGCTCCCGTCATGTTCACCCTGCTGGAGGAGCGCGGCCTGCCGCTGACCCTCATGGCGAAGTACTGTTCGGCGGAGCCCGCGCGCTACCACGGCTTGGCTCCCAAGAAGGGCAGCATCGCCGTCGGCGGCGATGCCGACCTGTGCGTGATCGAGCGTGGCGACTTCACCTTCGACCAGGCCTCCATCCGCGACCGGCCGGAATTCCAGCACTCCGCCTATCACGGCCGCGCGCTGCGCGGGCGGGTGGCGGCCACCTACCTGCGCGGACGCTGCGTGTGGGACGGCGAAGCCGTGCTCGCGAAGCCGGGCGACGGACGCTTCGTGCCGCGCCAGAACGCCCTGCCCGTCGCATTGCCCGACCCCGTCACCTGATCGCAGCGCGAAGCGCAAGGAAGGGATGGGCATGCGAAACCCGCTGTTGATCGCCGTGCTGGCCGCACTGCTCGGCTTCGGCGGCTGGGTCTGGCTCACCGGGCCCGGCACCTCCGTGCCGAACGCGCTGCTTGCGCTGCTCTGCGCCACGGTCTGCGGCCGCGCCGCCTGGGCGCTCGCCGCGCGCGACCTGCCGGAGGAGGATGCCCCTGCCCTGCCGGCGGCCGCGGAGGCGAGGCGCGCCTCGCCTCCCCCGGCGGGCCGCCGCGCGCCGCCTCCCGCCGATCCCGCGCCCTGGCGCCGGCCGGTGGGCGCGCCCGAGGGCAGGCCGGAAGCGCCGTCGGATCGCGCGCCGTGAGCGGTGCCCGCACCGGTCCGCCCGGCCTGCTGCCGCTCCTGGCGGGCGTGCTGCTCGGGGCGCTGCTGGCCTGGGCCTGGTTCACCAACGAGGGCGCGCCCCTCGCCGGCGCTCCGCAGGCCGGCAGCATTCCGCGCCCGGCGGTCTGCTTCACCCCAGGCGGCGACTGCACCGCGCGCATCATCGAAACCGTGGGCGCCGCACGGCAGGAGGTGCTGGTGCAGGCCTATTCCTTCACCTCCCCCCCGATCGCGCGCGCGCTGGAGGATGCGAGGCGTCGTGGCGTGCGCGTGCGCATCATCGTGGACGACAGCCAGATGACCGAGCGCTATTCGCAGGCGGACGAGGTGGCGCATGCGGGGCTGGAGGTATGGGTCGACGACCCCTCGGGCATCGCCCACAGCAAGGTCATGGTGATCGACCGCGCCACCGTGATCACGGGCTCGTTCAACTTCAGCCGCTCCGCCCAGGAGCGCAACGCGGAGAACCTTCTGGTGCTGCGCGACCCCACCCTGGCCGCGCAATACGTGGAAAACTGGGAGCGCCGCCGCGCCGTCAGCGTGCCCTTCTCCGAAGCCGGGCGACCGCCGGCCGCCAACGACAACGAGCGCGACCAGCGCAAGCGCTCCTCGGCGCGGTTCGGCCTGTTCTGACTTTCGGACCGACCTCTGTTCTGGCGCGCGCACTTATATAGTGTGCGCGGTCCACCTCGGAGAGCGCACCGCATGACCCGCCGCCTGACCGTCGCCGCCGCCCAGCTCGGCCCCATCCAGAAGGCCGAGGGCCGGGAGGTCGCCGTCGGACGGATGGTGCGCCTGATGGAGCAGGCCCATCGCCGCGGTGTGGAAGTGGTGGTTTTCCCCGAACTGGCGCTCACCACCTTCTTCCCGCGCTGGTATGAGGAGGACCGTGCCGCGGCGGACCATTGGTTCGAGACCTCGATGCCCTCAAACGCGACGGCGCCGTTGTTCGAGGCCGCGCGCGAATACGGCATCGGCTTTCACCTGGGCTATGCCGAGAAGACGCCGGACGGCCGGCACTTCAACACCGCGGCCTATGTGCATCCCTCCGGTGAGATCGTGCTGAAGTACCGCAAGGTCCACCTGCCCGGGCACGCCGAGCACGATCCCGTCCGCACCGTGCAGCACCTGGAGAAGCGCTACTTCGAGGTGGGCGATCTCGGCTTCCCGGTTGTGCGCGCGCCGGTGGGCGGCGCGGGGCCGGTGAACATCGGCATGATGATCTGCAACGACCGCCGCTGGCCGGAGGCCTGGCGGGTGCTGGGCCTGCAGGGCGTGGAGCTGGTCATGCTCGGCTACAACACGCCCAGCCTCAACATGGACAACCGCGGCTTCGAGGCCCACCACCTGCGCGTGCTGCACTCGCATCTCTCGATCCAGGCGGGCTGCTACCAGAACGCCACCTTCGGCATCGCGACGGCCAAGGCCGGGGTGGAGGACGGGCACGAGCTGTTCGGCCATTCCATTATCGTCAATCCCCAGGGCGAGATCATGGCCCAGGCGACATCCTGGGACGACGAGCTGATCACGGCCGACCTCGACCTCGGCATGTGCCGCCTGGGGCGCGAGACGATCTTCAACTTCGCCGCCCATCGCCGCGTGGAAGCTTATGGCCGCATCACCGGGCAAACGGGCGCGGAAGCGCCGTCCGAGTGGCACCCGGCGGCCGGGTGAGCCGCCGCGCACGGAACGGCCGGAACAACCCTTGATGGCCGGGCGGCGTTGATCCGGCGGAGGTACCCCAGCCATGCGCCGCCTTGCCCTTGCTGCCCTGCTCATCGCCGCGTCCCTCGCCCCGGCCGGCGCCCAAAGTCCGGCTCAGCGCCAGGCCCAGCAGGAGGTCGCCCGGGATCAGGCGAGGGACCGCGTCGGCGATGTCGCGCGCGATCTCGAGACTGGCGGGCGCGGCGGTTCGCCCGCCTTGGTCGAAGACATGAACCGTGACCGCCCGGGATTGACGCCCGAGCGGCTTTCCACGCCCGGGATCACCTCGCGCAGCACGCAGGAGTCCGGTGTTCCGCTGCTGAGCGACAACCCGCAGCGCTGATCCGCCCCCGGGTTGACACACCGGGGCCGCAACGGTGCCTGCGTGGTCGCGTTCCCTGCATGACGTTCCGTTCACATGGAGGAAACCATGCGCCGCAAGCTTCTCCTTTCCCTGGCCTTCGGCGCGCTCTCGCCGCTTCTCGGACCGGCGATATCCGGTCCTGCCCACGCGCAGGACGTGAACCAGCTTCTGGAGGGGGCGCTGCGCCAGTTCGGCGGCGGCAACGCCGAGGAAGCGCGGCGCCGCGAGGAAGAGGAGGAGCGCCGGCGGCGTGCCGATTTCCGGCGCGATCGGGAGGACGAGCGGCGGGATGACCGCGGCCGTTCCCGGAACGATGAGGATCGCCGCCGCGACACCTTCGATCGCGACCGGGACCGGGACCGTGACCGGCGCGGCCTCTCCGACGACCGCGCCCGCGAGCGGCAACTGGCGGAGCAGCAGCGCCGCCTGGATGACGAACAGCGGCGGATCGCCGACGAACGCCGCCGCATCGAGGAGGACCGGCGCCGCCGCTGAGGGCAACCGGCGGCCTGGGGCGGCGTTCCCCGGGAAGGAGAACGCTTCCCATGCCCGCACGTGCTGCCGCCCTGGTTCTGGCCGGGACCGTCCTGCTTCTCCCGGCCCAGCCGCGTGCGGCCGATGGAATTTTCGGTGACATCCTGACCCGGCCGGCCGGCGCGGAAAAGCCATGGCCTCCCCAGGGCTCGGAGAGGGATCTACGTGCTCATGAAGCGCGGGAACTTCGCCGCGCCCGGTGGCAGAGCGAGAGAACCCGCATGGGGCGCACCGGCGCCGTGGATGGACAGGCCGGCGGCTTGCACGATCAGGTCGCAGCCGCCCACTGAAGCGGCGCGGGACGCGCGCCCCTTCTCAGTTCAAGGCCAGAAGCGCCTGCGCCGCGGCCGCGGCACAGGGTTCGATCACCGGAACCCCCAGCGCGGCCTGGAGCCAGGCATGATGGCCAGCCATTCCCGTGCATCCCAGAACCACCGCGCCGGCGCCCCCTTCCACGAGCGTCTGTCCGGCCGAGAGCAGGGCGGTCCGGGCTGCCTCGGGATGGGTCAGCGCCGACATCGGCAGGTTGAGCGCCACGCTGCCCGAGAGACCCGCTTCCACTCCCAGCGCCAGCAGCACGCGCCGCTGCCGGGCCTTGCTGGCCTCGACGAAGGCGATCACACCGAAGCGGTCTGCCCGCGCGAGCGCCCCGAGCACGGCGGAGCGGAAGCAGCCCAGGACAGGACGGTCCGTGACCTCGCGCAACGCGTCGATGCCTGGATCGGACACGCAGGCCACCACATAGGCATCCGCTGCCTCGCGCCCGACGGCATCGCAGAGCGGAAGGGCCGCCGCGTACCAGTCCTGCCAGGAGGAAATGGCGGGCGGCCCCTCGGCCAGACCGATGGTGTCGTAGCGAACCAAGCCGGGCCTGCCATAGGGTGCCACGGCGGCGGCGATGCCCGCGGTGCAGGCAGCGTCCCTGTTCGGGTTGATGACCAGAATGCGGCGTTCCATGGGGGCAATGGTGAAGCTCGCCCTCCCGACCGGCAAGACCGGCGCGTGCCTTGCCGTATCACCTGGGCGAGCCCATATTGCATTGCAACAAAAGAGGTGGGGCCGCGTTCAGAACCCATCTCCGGAGGATAGCACAGATGCCCATCCAGCCCGGCGTTCCCCAGGCGACCGTCACGTGGCGGCCCGACGCGGTCGCGGGCGAGGCCGAAGTGCCGGCAACGTCGTTCTGGACCGCGCTGCGCCGCGGCATCATGGGTCGGTGCCCTGTCTGCGGCGAGGGAAAGATCTTCGCGGGCTACCTCCGGGTGGTGCCCGAATGTGCCGTCTGCCATGCGCCGCTCGGCGAGCTGCGGGCCGACGACGCGCCGCCCTATATCGTGATCTTCCTGGCCGGGCACCTGCTGCTGCCGCCGATCTTCTGGATCGAGAAGGCGTATGAGCCGCCCATGTGGCTCCACATGGTCGTGTGGCTGCCGCTTTTCACCGTGATCTGCACCCTGCTGCTGCGGCCGGCGAAGGGGGCGGTGGTTGCCTGGATGATCAGGCTGGGCTTCGCGAACGGCGACCATCCCCAGAACTCACCCTCCGGTTCGCCAGGCACGTCGCGGGATGACTGAACTGGCCCTGGCAGATCACGTCGTGGCACGGGACATCGTGCGGATCGAGCTGCCGGATCACGCGCCCCTCCCCTCCCCCTTCGCGGAGGCGGACCGGCAGCAGGCGGTGGCGGACCTCCTGGAAGGCAACTGCTTCACCCCGGCGGGGATGCCGCCCGGGCCTTACGTGCTGCACCTGGCCTTGCGGGACGGCCGGCTGCTGCTGGACATCCGCGACGAGGCCGATGCGCCCCTCCACGCCTATGTCCTCGCGCTCGGTCCATTCCGGCGGCTGATCAAGGACTACCAGATGGTGATCGACGGTCACGAGCAGGCGGTGGCCGAAGGCGCCGCCGAGGCGCGGATCCAGGCGATCGACATGGGCCGCCGCGGCCTGCACAACGAGGCCGCCGAGCTGCTGCGGGACCGCCTGGCGGGCCGGGTGGAGCTCGACTTCGAGACCGCGCGCCGTCTCTTCACCCTTGTTTGTGCCATGCACCAGCGGATTTGACTCCTTGAACATCGACGGCAAGCCCCATCGCAGCGTCTGGCTCGGTGAGGACGGGCGTTCCATCCACATCTTCGATCAGACGCGCCTGCCCTGGGCGGTCGAGGTGCTCGGGCTTGCGGACGAGGAAGCCGTGGCCACGGCCATCCGCTCCATGCAGGTGCGTGGCGCGCCGCTGATCGGCGCGGTGGGGGCCTATGGCCTTGCCATGGCCCTCCGGCGCGATCCTTCGATCGCCAATCTCGAACGCATGGCCGCGATGCTGAACGAGACGCGCCCGACCGCGGTGAACCTGAAATGGGCGCTGGACCGCATCTGCGCCGCTGTGCGCAACCACCCGCCGGAGCGGCGGGCGGATGCCGCCTATGCCGAGGCGGCCGCGATCTGCGACGACGATGTCGAGACCAACCGGCGCATCGGCGCCCATGGCCTGCCGCTGCTGCAGGAGATCGCGGCCCGCAAGCCGGCCGGCGAGCCCGTGCGGGTGCTGACCCACTGCAATGCCGGCTGGATCGCGACGGTGGATTTCGGCACGGCGCTTTCCCCCATTTACCAGGCACATGATGCAGGCCTGGACGTGCATGTCTGGGTGGACGAAACCCGCCCGCGCAACCAGGGCGCGGCGCTGACGGCCTGGGAGCTTGGGGCCCACGGCGTGCCCCACACCCTGGTGGCCGACAATGCCGGCGGGCACCTCATGCAGCGCGGCCTGGTGGACATCGTGCTGGTGGGAACCGACCGCGTGACCCGGCAGGGCGACGTGGCCAACAAGATCGGGACCTACCTGAAGGCCTTGGCCGCGCGCGACAACGGCGTGCCCTTCTGGGTCGCGCTGCCCCATTCCACGCTGGACATGAAGGTGCGGGACGGCCTGGCCGAGATCCCGATCGAGGAGCGCCCGGGCACCGAGGTGACGGATGCGACAGGGCGGCTGCCGGATGGCAGCGTAGCCACCATCCGCGTCGCCGCCGAGGGAACCCCCGCCGCGAACCCGGCTTTCGACGTGACGCCCGCCCGGCTCGTGACGGGCCTGATCACCGAGCGGGGACGCTGCGAGGCCACCGAGGCGGGGCTTACCGCCCTCTACCCCGAAAAGGCCGGCTAGGCGGAGAAAGCGCCGGCGCGGCTGTGGCGGGCGGCGGCGAAGGCGCGGCGCTCCAGCATCACGAGGCCACCCACGATGCTCAGGCCGCCGAACGCGGCGCCAGGGGCGACGAGTTCGGCAAGGGCGCCCTGCGTGCCGCCCAGAACGGCGACCACGATGCACAGGATGACGACGAGGCCGGAAGCGATAACGGAAAGGGCGATGCGGTCCATGGGAACCTCCGGCCCGGCGATGTGCCGGGCGACGTAGGAATAGAACACCCAGGAGGCGGCAGCCGCGCGACCGCTTCGTGGCAGGAATGGGGCAATTCGATCAGGGATGCGGAATCCTGCTCCGACCCTTGCCAGCCCTCCCCGGCCCGGAGCTTGCGTGCAAGGCTCCCGATCCCGCCCGATTCCGGAGACCCCGATGCGCCGCCTTCTGCTTGCCGCCGCCTTCGCCGCCCCCCTCTTCGCGCTGCCCGCGCTGGCCCAGGGCGGCCCACCGCTGAGGACGGCGGTGGATGGCACCTTCGCCCCTCACGCCTTTCCGAGGCTCGAGGGCGGCGTGCAGGGCTTCAACGTGGACCTGTTCCGGGAGGTCGCACGCCGCATGGGCCGGGAGATCACGGTGGACAGCGCATCCTTTTCGGGCCTCGTGCCCGCGCTCAACGCAGGGCGCTACGACTTCCTCGCCGCTCCCGTCACGGTCACGAAGGAGCGGGCCGAGGGCATGCTCTTCACCGAGGGATATCTTTTCACCGAGTTCCAGCTCGGCATCCGCCGCGGCAACACCCCGATCCGCAGCCTCGATGACCTCCGCGGCAAGGCCATCGCGGTGAACAAGGGCAGCGCCTACGACGCCTGGGCCCAGGCCAATGCCGAGCGCCTCGGCTTCACCATCCAGGCCTACGACACGAACCCGGACGCGGTGCAGGCGGTGATCTCCAACCGGGCCTATGCGGTGCTCGCCGGCAACACGGTGGTGAAGTACGCGGCCAGCCAGCAGCGCAACCTCGTGCCCGACTTCGTGCTGCGCGAAACCCGCGCCCACTGGGCGGCACCCTTCCGCCGCGACAACGTGGAGCTGCGCAACGCCGTCGAGAACGTGCTGGAATGCATGAAGCGCGACGGCTCGGTGGCGGCGCTGTCGGAAAAGTGGTTCGGCGCCAAGCCGGCGGCGGATGACGCCGAGAACACCGTTTTTCCCGGCTACGGGGTGCCTGACCTGCCCGGCTACGATCCCACCCCCCACGAGCCGCGCTGCAGCTAGGCATGGGTGGACTGGACGGCTTCGCCTTCACCTTCCTCAACCTGAAGGTGATGGCGGAATGGCTGCCGAAGATCGCCGAGGGCTTCGTGCTGACGGTGGCGCTGGCGGCGCTGATTGTGCTGGCGGGGCTCGCGCTCGGCCTCGGCCTCGCGGTGCTGCGGGCCTTCGGGCTGCGCGTGCTGAACTGGGGAATCGTCTTCGTGGTTGACCTGTTCCGCGCGCTGCCCCCGCTGGTGATCATCGTGCTGCTTTACTTCGGCCTGCCCGGCATGGGCCTCTCGCTTTCCGGCTTCTGGGCCACCTGGCTTTCCCTCACCCTGGTTCTCGCCGCCTTCTCCGAGGAAATCTTCTGGGCGGGCATCACCGCCACGGGCCGGGGCCAGTGGGATGCCGGCCGCGCGCTCGGCATGCGCTTCCTGCCCATCCTGTTCCGGATCATCCTGCCGCAGGCGGTGCGCATGGTGGTGCCGCCGCTCACCAACCGGACCATCGCCATCACCAAGGGCACGGCCCTGGCTTCCGTGGTGGGGGTGGGGGAGATCCTGGGATCGGCGCAGTCGGCCATGGCCTTCTCGGGCAATCCCTCGCCACTCACCCTCGGCGCCATCGCCTACGCCCTGCTGTTCCTGCCGGTTGTGGGGATCGGGCGCTGGGTCGAGCGGCTCGCCGCCATTCCCGGGCGCTGAGCGCATGTTCGAGGACTTCGTCGACAGCTTCCTCAACGTCGAGATCGTGCTGCGCGCCTGGCCGATCCTGCTGCGCGGCCTCGGGCAGACGCTGCTGCTCTCGGCGGTGGTGGTGCCGCTGGGGCTGGCGGGCGGACTGGCCATCGCCCTGCTGTCACGGGCCCGAAGCCGGTGGGTGCGCTGGCCGCTCGCGGCCTGGACGGACACCTTCCGCTCCCTCCCTCCGCTGGTGCTCCTCATCTTCCTTTATGCGGGCCTGCCCTTCATGGGCGTGGATCTCGGTCCATGGGGGGCCGTGGCGCTGGCCTTCTTCCTCAACACCGGCGCCTATTATGGAGAGGTGCTGCGCGCCGGGCTGGACAGCGTGCCGCCCGGGCAGATGGAGGCCGCCCGCGCCCTCGGCCTTCGCCCCTGGCTCGCGCTCTGGCTCGTCGTGATCCCCCAGGCCGTGCGCAACGTGCTGCCCGACCTCGTTTCCAACACGCTGGAGGTGGTGAAGCTCACCTCTCTGGCCTCGGTGGTCGCCATGCCGGAGCTGCTGTTCCAGGCCCGGCAGGCACAGAGCGTGACCTACAACGCCTCGCCCATCGTCGCCGCGGCCATGGCCTATTTCATCATCCTCTGGCCGGTGGTGCGCCTGCTTTCACGGCTGGAGAACAAGGCGATCGCGGGGCGCTGAGGCGGGCTGGCCCAGCAGCGCCGGCAGCACGTCCTCCATGGCGTGGAGCATGACGCCGGGCTGGCGGGAGGCCAGCAGCCCGGCCGTGGCATAGCCCCAGGTGACGGCGGCGGCGTCGATACCGGCCGCCCGCGCGGCGTCGATGTCGCGCGCTTCGTCGCCGAGCCCGATGGCGGCCTCGGCGGCGATGCCGGTGCGGCGGAGCACCCTGCGGAAGCGGCGGGCCTTGCCGAACAGGGAGGCCTTGCACTCGAAGCAGGCAACCAGCCCCGCGAGGTCCGGCCCCAGGATGCGCCGTACCGTTTCCTCCACGTTCGAGGAAACGATCGCCAGCGTCGCGCCCGCACCGGCGAGCCCGCGCAGCATGTCCTCCGCGCCCGGAAAAAGCTGGATGGCCTCCGCTTCCTCGGCCATGCGGGCCCGCATGTGGCGGGCGATGGAGGGCAGCTTCCACACGGGCACGCCGAGCCGGCGGATCACCGCGCGGTTGTCATGGCCGCGCAGCGCCGCCGCCTCAGCCGCGCTGATGCGCGAAAAACCGTAGAGCCGGGCGGCGTCGTTCAGCGCGCCCAGCACCCATTCGGCGCTGTCGGCCAGGGTGCCGTCGAAGTCGAGGATGACGAGGCGGTAAGGCGGGTCGAAGCGGTCAGGAGCGTTCACGCAGCCTTACGTGGCCGTGCACCCCGCCAGATCAATCGGCCACGGCGCCGGCAGGCGTGTCTGTGGAGCCACGATGCGGCAGCCAGCGCCGGTGATGCCGCGCCGGACGGCCCGGAACTGCCGCGACCGGCACGGCCGATGCAGGACGTGGCCTGCCCAAACCGGCGCCCCCGCACCCGCGTTCCATTCCATTCCGCCGGAAAAGACGTATGGCCCATTCATCATCGACGACCGACCACGAGCCGGGCGAGGCCATGGCCTCCCCCCGCGCGCGCCTGCTCGAGGCCCATCGGCGGCTCTGCGAGACGTTCGGCTGCCCCATCGCCTATTTTCACGCCCACGGTCCGCTGGACGAGCTTGTCTCCTCCCTGCTTTCCCATCGCACCCGCAACGCCGACAGCGCCCGCGCCTTCCGCAACCTGCGGGAGCGGTTCCCCGACTGGGCCGCCGTGCGTGACGCACCCGTGGAGGCGGTGCAGGACGCCTTGCAGCCCTGCACCTGGCCCGAGGCCAAGGCGCCGGCTTTGCAGCGCATCCTTCAACTGATCACCGGCCGTCGCGGCGCGCTGGACCTGGACCATCTGGCCGGGATGCCCGTGCCGGAGGCACGTGCCTGGCTGGAGTCCCTGCCGGGCGTCGGCCCCAAGACCAGCGCCGCAGTGCTCTCCTTTTCCGCGCTGCGGCTCCGCGCCCTGCCGGTGGACAGCCATCACCACCGCGTGGCCCAGCGGCTGGGGATCATCCCGGAAACCATGGCGGTCGGCCCCTCCCACGCGGTCATGGAGGACATGCTTCCGCCCGAATGGGATGCGCAGAAGGTGTATGATCACCACGAGGTCCTGATGCTGCACGGCCAGCGCGTCTGCCACTTCCGGGCACCCGCCTGCGCACGCTGCGTGCTGCTCGACATCTGCCCGACCGGACGGGCCCGCAGCAGGGCGGCGCCGCAGCCCGCAGCGCGCGGCCACGCCCTCGAAGGCGGTGCCGGCCCGCTGGGGTGACGACCGCGTCAGGGGCCGGAGGGGACGCCGCATTCCGTGTCCGATCCGAAACGGGGTCGCGGCCCCGTGATCGTGAAGTGACAGGAGGTGCCGGAAACCTTACCTCCCCCCCGCTCCGCAGCGGCATGCCCGCCCACCGGCTGCATGGCCGGCCTGGCGGCTCCTTCCGCAGCCCTGGCCGGACGCCCCCCGGCCCGAGGGAGGCCTGACACGAGATGAACGCCACGCCACACCCCTTCCCCGGCCTTGTCACCGAGGCCGCCACGGACCTTTCCGCCGAAGAGGCCCTGACGGATCTCGGCTGGGAGATCCTGGCCCACGTGCCCGGCGAGGTCGGGGGCGACACGGTGCGGCACGAGCCGCGCTTCACCGTGCTTCACCCCGATTTCGGCATTGCGCTCCTCGATATCGCACCGGAAGCCACGCCGGATGCGGCGGCGGCGCTGCGCCGTCGGCTGGACGCGGCCGGTGCGCCGCCTGGCCTGCCGGTGATCCAGCATTCCCTGACCGGGGACGACCTGTGGCGCCTGACCAGCGTGCTGGACCGGCATTTCGCCAGCCTGCCGCCCCTGCCCTCCCAGGCCGGCGACTGGCCGGCGCTGGTGCGCCAGGTGTTGGCGGAAGGCACGGCTGGTACCGACCCTGATCCTGATCCTGATCCTGATCCTGCTCCTGCTCCTGCTCCAGACCCGGCACCTGTTCCTGCACCTGTCCTGGTTTCCGCGCGCGAAGAACCCGAGCTGGATGACTGGCCGTCGCTGCCGGCGAGGCTGGAAGACCTGCGCCCCCGGCGGTTGCCACCCGCGCCTCCAATGGTGCCAGCGGAGGTGCCGCCGGGACCGGCTGCGGCACCGCAAGCGGTTTCGGTTCCGCCGGCCAGGAGCCTCCGGCCCGAGCAGCCATCCTCCGTTCCCGCCGCCGCGCAACGGCCGCCGGCGGCGCGCCAGGCTCCCCCTGCCAGATCGGTGGCTTCGGTGGAGGCGGCTCCCGCCCGGCCGTCGCCCGCGCCGCTGCCCCGCGCCGAACCGCCCTTCCCACAGGCGGCGCGGCTGGCCGAGGCGACAGGATACGCGGACACGCGCCCCCAGGAGGAGGAGCAGGGCTTGGCCGCCCCCGCCGGAGCGGTGCCCGGGATACCGCCTGTCCCCGCCACGCCGGCGGTCCGGAGCCTTCCCGTTGTCACGCCGCGGCCGCCGGTATCGGCCGATCATTCCACCCGCCGCCGCAGCCGGAAGCGGAGGCTCGCCATGGCGGCGCTCGGCTCTCTGCTTCTGGTCGGCGGGGTCGCCACCGCGCTGATCGGCCATCTGCCCGGCCAAGGTCCGGCACCGCACGTGTCCGGCGAGCGGATTCAGGAAGCCGCCATCGTGCCGCTTCCCTCGGCGGCGCCCCAGCCGGCCGCTTCCGAGCCTGCCCCGCAGGCCGACGAGACCGAGGTGGTGCTCCCGCCGCCGCTTCCCTCGCCGCCCGCCGCGCGTCCGGCCACGCAGCGGAGCCCAGCCTTCCGCGGCGAGCCGCTGGTTCCCACCCCGGGGCCTCAGCCGGAGGCGCAGCGCCTTCCCGCGCCGCTCGCGCGCCGCGTGGTGGTCCACCATGCCCCCGGCCTCTGGGATGGGGTGGAGGGCGTGGTCGACCAGATCAGCCGCTTCGGCGTGCCGGTGGAGCGGCGCGTCGTGGGCGCATCGACCTCGCGCAAGATCGTCCGCTTCTTCACGCAGGCCGACCAGCACGACGCGGAGCAGCTGGCCCGCAGCCTGGGCCGGGACTGGATGGTGCAGGACTTCACCAGCTTCACCCCGCGCCCTCGCCCGGGAACCCTGGAGGTGTGGCTGCCCGCCGGCGCCGGCTGAGGGCCGTGCCCGGCGGCCCGCCTGCCTCGGCGGCCGGCCCGCTTGACGCAATGCTGTCCCGGCGACAAGCCTGGGCCGGCAACTGGCGGCCAGCGTTCACGGGCCGGCGAGAAGAGGAAACAACCATGCTGCGACACGGCACCCGGCGTTTCGGCACCCTGCGACGTGGCCTGATGGGAATGGCCTGCGCCCTTGCCCTTGCGCCCCTGCCCTCCCTTGCCCAGGACGCCTGGCCGAACCGCCCAATCCGCGTGATCGTGCCCTTCGCGGCCGGCGGCACCACGGACCTCATCGCGCGCCTCGTGGGCGGGGAGATGTCGCGCCGCCTCGGCCAGCCGCTGGTGGTGGACAACCGCGCGGGCGCGGGCGGGAACATCGGCGCCGAGGCCTGCGCCCGGGCGCCGGCCGACGGCTACACGCTCTGCATGGGCACGATCAGCAGCCACGCGATCAATCCCTCGATCTACCCGCGCCTCCCCTTCGACAACATCCGCGACTTCGCGCCGCTCGCGCTGCTCGGCACCCAGCCGAACATGCTGGTGGTGGCCAACACCATCCCGGCCCGGAACGTGGCGGAGCTGGTGGCGCTGATGAAGGCGCGGCCGGGCACCATCAACTACGGCTCCTCGGGGGTGGGCACCTCCATCCATTTGGCGGGAGAATTGTTCAACCAGATGACCGGCACGGACGCCGTCCACGTTCCCTACCGCAGCAGCGGCCAGATCATGACGGACATGCTTTCCGGCACGCTGCCCATGGCCTTCGACAATTTTTCGTCCGGCTGGCCGCACGCGAAGGAAGGGCGCATCCGCGCGCTCGGCGTCGGCAGCCTGCAGCGCGTCCCCCAGGCGCCGGACGTGCCCACCGTGGCGGAAACGCTGCCCGGCTTCGAGAGCGTCTCCTGGCACGGCCTCTTCGCCCCGGCCGCGACGCCGCGGCCGGTGGTGGAGCGCATGAACCGCGAGGCGATCGCGGCACTGGCGACGCCCGACGTCCGCGCCCGCTACGAGGAACTGGGGATCACCGCCGGCGATCTCACCCCGGACCGGTTCCGCGACTTCGTCGCCGAACAGACGCGCCGCTGGGGCGAGGTCGCCCGCCGGGCCAATATCCGCGTCGAATAGGCCGCCGGGGGCGCCCCGGCGTCCTCAGCGCTGGCGCCAGGGCAGGCCTTCGGCCTTCCAGCCCGCCGTGGTGCCGCGGTGCCCCTCGGCGTCCACCGGTCCCTCGAAGCCATCCGCCACGTTGTAGGCGTTGGGGAAGCCGGCCGCCTGGGCGGCCTGCGCCGCGGCGAGGGACCTTGCGCCGGAGCGGCACAGGAAGTGCAGCTTGCTCAGGGGCGTGGCACCGGCGCGGCGGAGGTTCTCCACGAAGGCGCCGTTCACGCCCATGGAGGGGTAAACCTGCCAGGGGATGAGCACCGGCTGCTTGCCCGCCGCGGACAGGTCCGGGATGCCCACGAAGTTCCATTCCGCATCGGTGCGGACATCCACCAGCAGGGCGTCGGGGTCGGCCCGGATGGCTTCGAAGCTGTCCCGCGGCGAGATGTCCTGGACCGTCATGACGCGCACTCCTGCGATACGAAGAAAGGCAACCGGCGGCAGATTGGGTGCGGCACGCGCCGATGCCAGGGCGGCAGCACGGCGCGCGCCGCCATGCGCGGCCGCCACCCTTTGCACTAACCTCTTTGGCGCAACCCTTGCTAGGAGGGTCGCATCGTTCCGGCGCATCGTGCCGGTTTCTTTCAGCGTCCCGGCGGCACGCGCCGGGCACAACCCGGCAAACGGGACAGGGCGAGCGGAGGCCAGTGCGGGTATGACCGGGTTCGAGAGGCCCTTCGTGGAGATCGACGACGTCTCCATGCGCTATGGCGGCACGGAAGGGACGCTGGCCCTGCGCCACACCTCGATGCGCATCGCCAAAGGGGAGTTCGTCGCGGTGGTCGGGCCCTCGGGCTGCGGCAAGTCCACCCTGATGCGCCTGGTAACGGGGCTGTGGCCGTGCTCGGCGGGCAGCGTGATCGTGGCGGGGAAGGAGGTGGACGGCCCTCTCTCCATCGCCGGCATGGCCTTCCAGGCCCCCACCATGCTGCCCTGGCGCACGATCCTGCAGAACGTGATGCTGCCGCTGGAGGTGGTGGAGCCCCATCGCCGCCGCCTGCGGGGCGAACGCTCCATGTATGAGGAAAAGGCGCGCAAGCTGCTGGCGCTGGTCGGCCTGGCCGGTTTCGAGGACAAGACGCCGCACCAGCTCTCGGGCGGCATGCAGCAGCGGGCCAGCCTGTGCCGCGCGCTGATCCACGACCCGCAGCTGCTGATGCTCGACGAGCCCTTCGGCGCGCTGGACGTGTTCACGCGCGAGGACCTGTGGGTGGAGCTGCAAGGGGTCTGCAACATCCTCAAGCCCACCGTGGTGCTCGTGACCCACGACCTCAAGGAAGCGGTGTTCCTGGCGGACCGCGTGATGATCATGTCGGCCCGCCCGGGCCGCATCATCGCCGAGCGGACCGTGCCCTTCCCACGCCCCCGCGCGCTGGACCTGACCTACACCCAGCCCTTCCAGGAGCTGGTGCACGACCTGCGCGAGCACATCAGCGCCGCCCGTCGCGGCGAGGACATGCCGGTATCCCCGCCCGGCGCGATCACCCCCGGGCAGGAGGCCCCTCATGCCGCTTGACGTCTCCCCCGCCGCCGCGCCCGGCACGCCGACGGCGGCCCAGCGCCGGATCGAGGCGCTGGCCGCCTCCGCGCGCCGCCGCCGGCGCCTTCAGACGGCGCTTCCCTGGATCATCATCGTCGGCACCTTCGTGGTCTGGGAGGTGATCTGCCGCGCCTTCGAGATCCCCCAGTTCATCCTGCCCGCGCCCTCCGCGATCATGGCGAGCATGGTGAAGTGGTGGCTGCCCCTGCTGGACAACGCCTGGCAGACGCTGATGACCACGCTGATCGGCTTCGCCCTGGCCATCGTCTTCGGCCTTCTGCTCGGGATCGCGATCGGCTCGTCCACGCTGCTCTATCACGGGCTTTACCCGCTGCTGATCGCCTTCAACTCCGTGCCCAAGGTGGCGGTGGTGCCGATCCTGGTGATCTGGTTCGGGATCGGCACGGTGCCGGCCGTGATCACCGCCTTCCTGATCTCGTTCTTTCCGATCGTGGTGAACGTGGCCACGGGCATCGCGACCGTGGAGCCGGAGCTGCGGGACGTGCTGCGGGCGCTCGGCGCGCGTCCCTCTGACATCATCCGCAAGGTCGGTCTGCCCAGGGCGATGCCCTATTTCTTCGCCTCGCTGAAGATCGCGATCACGGTGGCCTTTGTTGGCTCCATCATCGCGGAAACGGTGGCGGCGAATAAGGGCATCGGGCACCTGATGATGCTCGCCTCCTCCCGCTTCGACGTGCCGCTGGTCTTCGCCGGGCTGATCATCACGGGCATCATGGGCGTGATCATGTATGTGGTGGCCGTGACCATCGAGAACCGCACCACGGGCTGGGCCATGCGTGGCCAGGACCAGGGGCAGGTCACGGTGGCCGGGGTCTAGGCCGCATCTTCCGGCAGGAAGGTCCACGGGTTTTCGCGGGAATGGCTGCGTGCTAGGCCTTCATCACGGCGCGCCCACCGCCGTCGCGGCCATGGGCCGGGACGGTGCCCGCGGAAGCCGCCGGGGGAGTGGATCGGCCGGATGTTCATTGCGCTGGGCGGAATGGCGGTGCATGTGCAGGTGCAGGGACCGCCCGGGGCGCCGCCGCTGCTCCTGCTGCACAGCCTCGGCACCTCCCTCCATGTCTGGGATCCCCAGGCGGAGACGCTGTCCCGCACGCACCGCGTCATCCGTTTCGACCTGCGCGGCCATGGGCTGAGCGGCGCCGCCTCCGGCGAGGGCAGCATGGCCGCCTTCGCCGACGACGCCTTCGCCCTGCTGGATTTCCTGGGCGTGCCGGCCGCCCATGTCGGCGGCATCTCCATCGGCGGGCGCATCGCCATGGAGATGGCGGCCAGCCATCCCGAACGGGTCCTTTCCCTTTTCCTGCTCGACACCGCCATGGAGTTCCCGCCGCCCGAAACCTGGCAGGCGCGGATCGAGGCCGTCTCCGCCGGCGGCATGGCCGCGGTGGCGGATGGCGTGATGGCGCGCTGGGTGGTGGACCGGTCCTC
This sequence comes from Muricoccus vinaceus, assembly GCF_042433125.1. Classification (NCBI taxonomy): domain Bacteria; kingdom Pseudomonadati; phylum Pseudomonadota; class Alphaproteobacteria; order Acetobacterales; family Roseomonadaceae; genus Muricoccus; species Muricoccus vinaceus. Next base: position 82,683 of record NZ_JBHLVZ010000001.1, read on the forward strand.
GCCTTCGTCGCTCGCGCTGCGGGCCATGCTGATGGCCACCCCGGCGGAAGGCTATTCCGCCGCCGCGGCGGCGCTCCGCGATGCACGCGCGGCGCCGCTGGCCGGCAGGCTTCGCGGGCCTGCCACGGTCGTGGTGGGCGAGCTCGACCAGGCCTCCCCGGTCGCCGCGGCGGAGGGCATCCGCGATGCCATTCCCGGCAGCCGCCTGATCGTGCTGCCCGGCTTCGCGCACATCCCGACCTTTGAGGCGGAAGCCGCCGTGACGGAGGCGCTGCGCGACCATCTGGCACCCGCGGCCGAGGGCGATTTCCTGGCGGCGGGGCTGGCCGTGCGCAAGGCCGTGCTGGGCGAGGCCCACGTGGCCCGCGCCCAGGCGAACGCCACGCCGCTCGATGCGCCCTTCCAGGACTACATCACCCGCAACGTCTGGGGCCAGATCTGGACCCGTCCCGGCTTGCCCCGCCACACACGCTCCCTGCTCACGCTGGCGATCACGGCGGCGCTGGTCCGGGAAGGCGAGTTCGCCTTGCACGTGCGCGCGACGCGCAACACCGGCGTCTCGCCGGAGGAGGTGGCGGAGGTCCTGCTGCAGGTGGGCGCCTATGCCGGCGTGCCCGCGGCCAACCACGCGCTGAAGATCGCCAAGGACATCCTGGCGGAAATGGAGAAGGCACCATGAGCGAGGTCGTGCACGGCTATCGCCGTCCCCAGACGGCGACCCAGCCGCCCCTGAACTCCCCGGCCTATGGCAGCACGCGCGCGCGCCATCCGCAGCAGCCGCTGCTGGAGCTGCCGCACACGCTGACCGAGACGAGCAGCCCGATCTTCACCGCGGCGCGCTACCCGGAGACGGCGGACCTGACCGTGCTCGAGAACGGTGCCGGAGAGGCGATGGGCGAGCGGATCATCGTCGGCGGCCGCTTGACGGACGAGGACGGGCGCCCCATCCGGCACGCCATGGTGGAGGTGTGGCAGGCCAACGCCGCCGGCCGCTACAACCACGAGGGCGACGACCACGACGCGCCGCTCGATCCCAACTTCCGGGGCATGGGCCGCGTCTTCACCGACGAGAACGGCTTCTACCGCTACGTCACCATCCGCCCCGGTGCCTATCCCTGGCGCAACCACCACAATGCCTGGCGGCCGAACCACATCCACTACAGCCTGTTCGGCCACGGCTTCGCCCAGCGCATGATCACCCAGATGTACTTCCCGGGTGACCCGCTGCTGCCGCTGGACCCGATCTTCAACACGGTGGCGGACGAGGCCGCGCGCAACCGCCTGGTCTCGAAGTTCGACCTGGAGCTGACCAAGCCCGAATGGGCGCTGGGCTTTCGCTTCGACATCGTCCTCCGCGGCCGCGAGGCCACCCCCATGGAGAACACCTGACCATGGCCGACGCGACGCCCGAGCTGGCGCCTTCCGAGGCGACGGTCGCCTCCGCCCACCAGACGGCCGGCCCCTACTGGCATCTGGTGGACTTCCCGGAATGGGCGGACACCACGCGCCACTTCGCGGGCAACCTGCCGGAAGGTCAGCGCATCGTGATCACCGGCAGCGTGACGGACGGCACGGGCGCGCTGGTGACGGACGCGCTGGTCGAGATCTGGCATGCCGATCCGCAGGGCCGTTACCCGGACCCGAACGGCGATCCCACGGCCTTCCAGGGCTATGGCCGCTGCGCCACCGACAAGCAGGGGCGCTTCCGCTTCACCACCCTCAAGCCCGGCCCCGTGCCGGTCGGGCCGCACGCGGGTGCCAATGCCATGCAGGCGCCGCACGTCGCCTTCGCCGTCTTCGCGCGCGGGCTGCTGCAGCACGTTTCCACCCGCCTGTACTTTGAAGGCGAAGCCCTGAACGCGACGGATCCCGTCCTGACGGCGGTGCCCGAGGCCCGGCGCGGCACGATCATCGCGAAGCCCGCTGGCGGGAATGCCTGGAACCTCGATCTCCGCCTGCAGGGCGAGGGCGAGACGGTCTGGATGGCGGTTTGAGCGTGGCGGTCAACCCGGCGGACGGCGCGGTCTGGGGCGTCCTCTACGGCACCGACGCGATGCGCGGCGCCGTCGGGGAAATGGCCCTCCTCCAGCGCATGCTGGACGTGGAGGCGGCCCTTGCGCGCGCCGAGGCCGGGTTGGGCATCGTCCCGCGGGCGGCGGCGGACGCGATCACCGCCACGGCGCGCGCCGACCGGCTGGACCTGCCGAAGCTGGCCGCCGCCACGCGCAACACGGGCTATCCCGTGGTGGGCCTGGTGAAGCAGCTCGGCGCGCTGGCCGGGGACGAAGCCGCGCGCTGGACCCATTGGGGCGCGACCACCCAGGACATCCTGGACACCGCGCTGGTGCTGGCGATGCGCGACGCCTTCGCGCTCATCCGCGCCGACCTCGACAGCACGATCGCGGCGCTGGCCGCCCGCGCGCGGGAGCACCGGGGCACGGTGATGGCCGGGCGCACGCACCTTCAGCACGCCCTGCCCGTCACCTTCGGCTACAAATGCGCCGTCTGGCTGGCGCCCCTCATCAACGCGCGGGACACGCTGGACGCCCTGCTCCCGCGCCTGCTTCGCGTGCAGTTCGGCGGCGCCGTGGGCACGCTGGCCTCGCTGGGCGATCAGGGGCCGGCGGTGGCCGATGCCCTGGCGCGCGAGCTGGACCTGGCCGTGCCCGAGATACCCTGGCACGTCGCCCGCGACACGGTGACGGAGGCGGTCTGCTGGTGCGGCATCCTCTGCGGCTCGCTCTCCAAGATGGCGACCGACGTGATGCTGCTGATGCAGACCGAGGTGGCGGAGGTGTTCGAGCCGCACGAGGCCGGGCGGGGTGGTTCCTCCACCATGCCCCAGAAGCGCAACCCCATTGCCTGCGAATACGTGCTGGCGCAGGCCCGCGGTGTGCACGCGCTGGTGCCGCAGGTCATGTCCGCCATGGCGCTGGACCATGAGCGCGGCACCGGCCCCTGGCAGGCCGAGCCCCTGGCCATCCCCCAGGCCCTGCTGCTGACCCATGGCGCGATCGATCAGGCGCGGCAGATCGCGGAGGGCATGACGGTGGACGCCGCCCGGATGCGGCGGAACCTGGAGGCCACGGGGGGCGCGATCATGGCGGAGGCGGTGATGATGGGGCTGGCGCCGATGCTCGGCCGCGGCGCGGCGCACGACGCCGTGCACCACGCCTGCGATGTCGCGCTGGCCGATCGCGTGCCGCTGGCCGAGGCATTGGCGCGCGACCCCGCCGTGTCCTCCCGCCTCGATGCCGGGGCCATCGCGGGGATCACCGATCCCGCCACTTATCTGGGCAGCGCCGGGCTCTTCGTGGACCGCGTGCTGGAGCGCATCGCATGAGCCCGCCCGACGGCAACGGAGCCGCCCCCGTCCCGCCCCCGGCGAAGAGCGTCTATCGCAGCGTGTCCAAGGATCTGCCGCGGGTCCTCCGCCCGGTCCTGGCGCTCGACGACTTCGAGCCGGCGGCGCGGCGCAAGCTGCCGCGGCCGCTGTTCGGCTACGTCGCCGGCGCCGCCGAGACCAACAGCTCGCTGGCGGACAACCGCGGCGTCTTCGCCGACTGGGCCTTCCGCCCGCGATACCTGATCGACGTCTCCCGCCGCAGCATGGCGACCACGCTGCTCGGCACCGAGTACCGCGCGCCCTTCGGCATCGCGCCCATGGGCATCAGCGCGATGATGGCCTATCGCGGCGACCTCGTTCTCGCGCGCGCGGCGCGCGATGCCGGCATTCCCATGATCATGAGCGGCTCCTCCCTGATCCCGCTGGAGGAGATTGCGCGCGAGGCCCCGGGAAGCTGGTTCCAGGCCTATCTCCCCGGGGAGGAGGCGCGGATCACCGGACTGGTGGACCGTGTGGCGGCCGCGGGCTTCGGCACGCTGCTGCTGACGGTGGACACCACCACGATGGGCAACCGCGAGAACAACGTGCGATCCGGCTTCTCCACCCCGCTCAAGCCCACGCTTCGCCTGGCATGGGACGGGGCGATCCGGCCGCGCTGGCTGCTGGACACCATGCTGCCCACCCTGCGCCACCACGGCATGCCGCATTTCGAGAACTCCTACGCCACCCGCGGCGCCCCCATCATCGCCCGCAACGTGGAGCGCGACTTCGGCGCGCGCGACCACCTGAACTGGTCGCACCTCGCCCTGATCCGCCGCCGCTGGAAGGGCAAGCTGGTGGTGAAGGGCATCCTGCACGGGGAGGACGCCCGCCGCGCGGGCGAGGAGGGCGCGGACGGCGTCATCGTTTCCAACCACGGCGGGCGCCAGCTGGACGGCGCGATCTCCGCCTTCCGCGCCCTGCCGGAGGTGCGCGCGGCCGCCGGCTCCATGGCCGTCATGATGGATGGCGGAATCCGGCGCGGCTCGGACGTGCTGAAGGCGCTCGCGATGGGCGCGGACTTCGTCTTCGTCGGCCGTCCCTTCCTCTACGCCGCCGCCGTGGCCGGGGAAGCGGGCGTGCGCCACGGCATCTCCATCCTGTCCTCCGAGGTGGATCGCAACCTCGCGCTGCTGGGATGCCAGTCGCCGAAGGAGGTGGGCATGCATCACCTCATGCGGGTGAAAGGCTCCCCCGCCGCCTAGGCGTGGCCGCCCTCAGTCCGCCACCGGCGCCGGCAGGCCGACCGGTGCGCCAAGCGCCGGCGCCTCGCTCAGTTCCACGGCCTCGATCGCGACGCCGCGGCGGGCGATCTTGCCGGTGGTGATCTCGATCTGCTGGACGTCCATCTGGATGTCCACGAAGTGCTTGCGCAGCTTTCCCACGCGCTCGTCGAGCCGGGACACGTCCTTCATCAGCTCGGCCACCTGGTGTTTGATCTGCCCGGCCTCTGCCCGCATCCGCACGTCCTGCATCAGGGCGCGCATGGTGCCCAGCACGGCCCAGAGCGTGCTGGGGGAAACGATGTAGACGCCGCGCCGGGCCGCCGCCTCCACCACCGGGTTATGGGCGGCGTGAAGGTCCGCGTAGATCGCCTCGGAAGGGACGAAGATCAGCGCGCCCTCGGCGGTCTCGCCGGGGCAGATGTATTTCCCGGCCACGTCGTCCACGTGGCGCGTCACGTCGCCGGCGAAGCGCTTGGTGGCGGCGATGCGGGCGGCATCGTCCGGTGCGTCGCGCGCGGCGAGCCAGGATTCGAGCGGGAACTTGCTGTCCACCGCGATGGGCCCGGGCGGATAGGGCAGTCGGATCAGCACGTCGCAGCGGGTGCGGTTGGCCAGCGTGTGCTGCCAGGAGAAGCCGCCGGGCGGCAGCCTGTCCTCAACGAGCTGGCGGAGCTGCACCTCCCCGAAGGCGCCGCGGGACTGCTTGTTGCCCAGGATTTGAGCGAGCGTCCCCACCTGCGCGCCCAGCGCCTCCATGTTGGCCCGCGCGGCGTCGATCACGGCCAGGCGCTCGTGGATCTTCCCGGCCGTTTCCTCGGCCTTCAGGGCGTTCTCGCTCATCGCCCGGCCCAGGCGCTCGTTCTGCCCGGCCAGGCGGTCCGCCAGGGCGCGCTCGGTCGCGGCCAGGCGGTCGTTCTGCTTGGCGAGCCCTGCCGAGAGCGTCTCGGTCAGGGCCAGGGTCGTCGCCGAAAGCCGGTCCGCCAGGGCGCGCTCACTGGCGGCGGCACGGTCCGCCACCGCCATGGCCTGGCGGTCCTGCGCGGCACCCAGGGCGTCCAGCTTGCCGGCCAGGGCGCCGATCGCCTCCTCGCCCCCGGTGCGGCGGAGCAGGAGAACCGCCACGCCGAGAAGGGCCAGCCCCGCGAGGACCAGGGGAAGAAGCGTCGCCAACTCGTTCATGCCGTGGTCTTCCACCCTTTTGCGCAGCAGCTTCTCGCGCAGCGGCCCTCGCCGCCGCCCGAATGCATGCCATATACCGGGGGCCCATGGGAACATTGCCGGAACCCTTCGCGGGCTGGTTCGCCGCGCGCGGCTGGACACCGCGCCCTCATCAGCTCGCGCTCTGGCGCGCGGCGAAGGCTGGGGAAAGCGCGCTGCTCATCGCACCGACCGGGGGCGGCAAGACCCTGGCGGGTTTCCTGCCGACCCTGCTGGACCTGCACGCAAACCCGCGGGAAGGGCTTCACACCCTCTACGTCTCGCCGCTGAAGGCATTGGCGGTGGACATCGCGCGCAACCTGATGGACCCGGTGACGGAGATGGGCCTGCCCATCCGCATCGAGACCCGCACCGGCGATACCCCCCAGAACCGCCGTGCCCGCCAGCGCGAAACGCCGCCGCAGATCCTCCTGACCACGCCGGAGAGCCTGGCGGTCCTTCTTTCCTCACCGGAGGCGCCGGAGCTTTTCGGGAACCTGCGCGCCGTGGTGGTGGACGAGGCCCATGCCATGGCCGGCACCAAGCGGGGCGACCAGCTCTGCCTGCTGATGGCACGGCTCGATGTCCTGGCGCCCGGCCTGCGGCGCACGGGGCTGTCCGCCACCGTCGCCCATCCGGAGGCGCTCCGCACCTGGCTTTCCCCCACCGCCCGCGCGGAGGACGTGCGCCTCGTCACCGGCCGCGGCGGGGCGGAGCCGGTGATGGACCTGATGCTCCCGGAGGGCCACCTGCCCTGGGGCGGGCACATGGGCATCGCCTCCGCCCCCGGCGTGCTGGCCCGGATCGACGGGGCGGCGGTCACCATCGTCTTCGTCAACACCCGGGCCCAGGCGGAGCTGATCTTCGCGGCCCTGTGGCGGCTGAACGAAGGCAACCTGCCCATCGGGCTGCACCATGGCAGCCTGCAGATCGAGCAGCGCCGCAAGGTGGAGGCCGCCATGTCCGCGGGGAAGCTGCGCGCCGTGGTGGCCACCGCCTCGCTGGACCTCGGCATCGACTGGGGCGCGGTGGACCAGGTGATCCAGGTCGGCGCGCCCAAGGGGGTCGCGCGGCTTCTCCAGCGCATCGGGCGCGCCAACCACCGCATGGACGAGCCCTCCCGCGCCGTTCTCGTGCCCGCCAACCGCTTCGAGGTGATCGAGTGCGTCGCCGCCACCGAGGCCGTGCGCGCCCATGAGCTGGACGGCGAGCCGCCCCGGCCCGGCGGGCTCGACGTGCTGGCGCAGCACCTGCTCGCCATGGCCTGCCAGGCCCCCTTCCACCCCGACGATCTTTACGCCGAGGTCACCCGCGCCGGCGCCTATGCCGCCCTGTCCCGGCGCGACTTCGACGACGTGCTCCGCTTCGTGGAGGACGGCGGCTACGCGCTGCGGGCCTACGAGCGCTTCCGCCGGCTGTTCCGGGATGCCGAGGGGATGGTGCATGTGCGCGACCTCCGCGTCGCGCGGCAGGCGCGGATGAATCTCGGCACCATCGTGGACACGCCCATGCTGAAGGTGCGCATTCGCGGCGGCCCCGTGCTCGGCGAGGTCGAGGAATGGTTCGCCTCCACGCTGGAGCCCGGCCACTGCTTCATCTTCGCCGGCCAGACCCTGCGCTACGAGGGGATCGATGCCCTGACCATGGTGGTCACGCGCGGGGGCGAGGGCGAGCCGCGCGTGCCCGCCTATGCCGGGGCACGCCTGCCGCTCTCCACCAACCTGTCCTTCCGGGTGCGCTCCATCCTGTCCGACCCCAGGCGCTGGCGCGCCCTGCCCGACCCCGTGCGCGACTGGCTGCGCCTGCAGCAGCGACGCTCCGAGCTGCCGCAGCGGGACGGGATGCTGGTGGAGGTGTTCCCCCGCGCCGGGCGCTGGTTCCTGGTCGCCTACTGCTTCGAGGGCCGGCTTGCGCACCAGACGCTGGGCATGCTGGTGACCAAGCGGATGGAGCGCATGGGCTACGGCCCCATGGGCTATCTCGGCACGGACTACGTGCTGGCCACCTGGAGCGCCTTCGAGCCCACCGACCCCGAGCGGCTCTTCGAGGAGGACATCCTCGGCGAGGAGCTGGAGGAATGGATCGCGGAAAGCTCCATGCTCCGCCGCACCTTCCGCAACATCGCGACCATCGCGGGCCTGATCGAGAAGAACCATCCCGGCGCCGAGAAGTCCGGGCGGCAGATGAGCATGAACTCCGACCTGATCTACGACGTGCTGCGCAAGCACGAGCCCGACCACATCCTTCTCCGCGCGACGAGGGCGGAGGCCGCGACGGGGCTGACCGATGTGGGGCGCATCGCGACCCTCCTCGCCCGCATCCGGGGCGCGATCCGCATCCGGCGGCTCGACCGGGTCTCCCCCCTCGCTGTCCCAGCCCTGATCGAGGAAGGGCGCGAATGGGTGGCCGGCGGCGCCGAGGACGCGCTCCTGGCCGAAGCCGCCGCCCTGGTGGACGACGCCACGGGAGGCGCCGAGCACTTCGCCGACGTTCTATCGGAGGTGACGGAGGGGCTTCGCGTGCGTTCGGGGGTGGTGGACCGCCCCCGCCGACAGGACCGTAAGCGCCGCCCCCCGCCGCGCCGCTTCGTGCGCAGCGCCAGGCTGCCGGGCGGGGATACCACGCCATGACCCCCGCGCCCCTGCACCTGGCGGGCGAGCGCCTGATGCTCGACCCCTCCGGCGTGGTTTCCTGGCCCGCGCGGCGGAGCCTGATCGTCTCGGACCTCCACCTGGAGAAGGGCAGCCATTTCGCGGCGCGAGGCTTCTTCGTGCCGCCCTACGACACGCGCGAGACCCTGGCGAAGCTGGCGCTGGCGGTGCGCCGCCACGGGCCCTCGCGGCTGATCCTGCTGGGCGACAGCTTCCACGACGCCCTGGGCTGCCAGCGCATGGCGCCGTCCGACTGCGCCGCCCTCACCCGCATCCTGGCGGCGGCGAGCGAGGTGGTCTGGGTGCTGGGCAACCACGACCCCATCGCCCCCGTGGGCCTGCCGGGCATCGCGGTGAACACCTTCTCGGACGGTCCCCTCACCTTCCGGCACGAGGCGGACCCGCGCGCGGCCGGGGAACTGAGCGGCCACTTCCACCCCAAGGCCACGCTCGCCACCCGCGCGGGCCCGGTCAGCCGCCCCTGCTTCGCGACCGACGCCCGGCGCGTCATCCTGCCGGCCTTCGGCGCCTATACAGGTGGCCTCGACATGCGCGACCCCGCCCTGGGCCGCCTGTTTCCCCGGGGCGGGCGGGTCTTCCTGCTCGGGCCGGACCGCCTCTACAGCGTGCCGCTCGCGCCCATGCGCCGCCGCGCGGAGAGCCCGGCATGAGCCGTTCCACCATCCTCCGCTCCCTTCAGGACATCCGCCTTTCCGGCACCACGGGTGAAAACCTCGGCCCGGAAGGTGCCGATGTCCGGCCCTGGGCGCCGTCGCGGATGCCGTTCCGCCTCATCCATCACGCCTCGGACGTGCCGGAGGGGATCCGCCGCGGGCCGGGGTCCGGCAAGGGCGTTTACCCGCGGCCCGTGATCGGTCATGCCGAAGGCCGCGCAAGGGCGCTGGCCGCCCTCCGCGCCGCCGCCCGCGCGCCGAGGGAGGAGGCGACGGCTTGAAGGAGTTGCGCGCCCGCTTCGAAGGCCTGCGCGTCGTGGGCGACGTGCACGGCGAGGCGGCGGCCTTCCATGCCGCGGCCGACGGCGCGCTGGCCGAGCGCCTGTTCCTGATCCAGCTCGGCGACCTGACCGACGGCGGTCCCGACGCGCCCGGCGTGCTGCGCCGCGCCTTCTCGCTCCGGGCGGAAGGACGGGGGCTCTTCGTGCTGGGCAACCACGACCACAAGCTTCGCCGTGCGCTGGAGGGCGCGCCCATCCGGATCGAACCGGCCGGCCTCGGGCGCACGCTGGAGCAGATCGACGCCTCCGAGGACGGCGAGGCGCTGCGGCGGCGGGCGGTGCTGGAGATCGGCCGTGCCCCGGCCTGGCTGCGGATCGACCAGCGGCTGTTCGTGCATGGCGGATTCCACCCGCGCATGCTGCATGCCGCGCCCCCACCCGATGCCGGGGCGCGCAAGCCGGAGGGCCTGGTGCCCCGCGCGCTGTTCGGCCAGGTGACCAGCCGCATGCGCGAGGACGGCTACCCCGAGCGCCTGCACGACTGGGTGGACCGCATTCCCCAGGGCTTCACCATCTATTGCGGCCACGAGGTGCGCAGCGCCAACGGGCGCCCCCTGATGCAGGTGGGCGCGGGCGGCGGCGCGGCGGTGTTCATGGACACCGGCGCCGGCAAGGGCGGCCACCTGTCCTGGGTGGACCTGCCGTGGTGACACCGCCCGCCCGATCCTGCCGCGCCGGAACCATGGCCGGCGCGGCGATGCGCGGGGGCTCGCCCCGCCTCAGCCCAGCCCCCCCCTGCGGTTCACGAAGTCCAGCGAATAGGCGCGCCGAAGGTCCAGTCCGGCGGGATAGACGCCGTTGTCGCGCATGGTCGCATAGAAGCGGTCCCAGCGCTCATGGGTCATGGCGCCGACGCCGAGCGTGGCGGCCTCGTTGTCGGTGACGATCTTCCGTTCCTGCATGACGCGCAGGCCGTAGGCCATCTTCTCCGCCGGCATCTCGGCGTTCTGCGCCTGGATCAGTGCGTTGGCGGCGCCGATGTCCTGGCCCTTCATGTACTCGGTCCAGCCCTCGGCGGTCGCGTCCACGAAGCGCTGAACCAGGTCCCGCTTTCCGGCCATCATACGGGCGGAGATGTCGATGGTGGTGTTGTAGGCCTCGTAGCCGGCATCCGCGATCATGTGCACGCGCGGCCGCGCGCCCGCCCGCATGGCGGCATAGGGCTCGGAGGACACCATTCCCTGCTGGATCGCGCCCTTGTCGGCCATGAAGGGCTGGAGGTTGAAGGCGTGGGGGCGGATCTGGGCATCGGTGAAGCCGAAGCGCCCGCGCAGGAAGGGCCAGTGCGTGACCCGGCCCGCGGCGCTCATCATGATGGGCCTGCCGCGCATCGCCTCGAAGCCCGTGATCCCCGCCTCCTCGTGGCTCATCAGGATCATCGGATCCTTCTGGAAGATCGCCGCGATGCAGAGGAAGGGCAGGTTCTCGCGCACGTAGTTCAGGGCCTGAAAGGGATTGGACATGATCATGTCCGCCCGCCCGCCGATCAGGAGCTGCGCCGGGTTCTGCATGGGGCCGCCCTGGCGCAGGTCGCACTCGATGCCGTGCCGGCGGTAGATGCCGGCCGCCACCGCCTGATAGTAGCCGCCATGCTCCGCCTGGGCCCGCCAATCCGTCTGGAAGGACACCTTGTCCAGGATCTGCGCCGAAACCCGCGCGCCGGGCACCGGCACGAGGGAGAGGGCTGTGCCGCCGGCCAGCAGGGCACGGCGTTGGATGTGGTACTTGGTGCCCATGGGTGTCTCTCCGAGGCCGGATGCCGGTTCCGCCCGCGGGCCCAATGCCCGTGGCGATGCGCGCGCCGCGTGATGCCACGCCGGGCGATCCCTGCGCCAGCGCGGCCTCCCTCCGTGCAGGGGCGCAACAGGGGTATCCTGCGCCGCCCCGGCGGCTATGCTGCGCCGCCCCAGCTCCGGAAGGGCCCAGACCACCCCGCATGGCCAGCCTCGTCACCCTGACCCACGTCACGGCCTATCGCTACGACCGGCCTGTGCTCCTGGGGCCGCAGACGATCCGCCTGTCTCCGGCGCCGCACGCCGCGGCCGTGGTCCGGCGTCATGCGCTGAAGGTGGAGCCCGCGAACCACCGGTTGTTCCACCGCCGGGACCCGCAGGGCAATCCGGAGTCGCTCGCAGTCTTCGACGGCCGGGTCGAGCATTTCACGGTGGTCGCCGAGCTGGAGGCGGAGCTGGTGCCCGTGAACCCCTTCGCCTTCGTGCTGGAGGACGGCGCGGACCGCTGGCCCTTCCGCTACGATCCTCTGCTGGCGGCGGAGCTCGCGCCGAACCTGCGCTCCGGGGTCACGGGAGAAGGCATCGCCGCCCTGATCCCCACCCGACGCGAGAACGGCGAGGACACCATACCGGCCCTTCTGGCGGTGGCGCGCCGCGTCGCCGGCGAGATCGAGTACATCCGCCGCGACGAGCCCGGCATCTGGGAACCGGAGGAGGTGATCTCGCGGGCCCAGGGCTCCTGCCGGGACACTGGCTGGCTGCTGGTGCACGCCTTTCGCGCCATGGGCATCGCCGCACGGTTCTGCTCCGGCTACCTGCTCGACACGAACGAGAACACGGCGGAGCTGCACGCCTGGGCGGAGGCCTTCCTGCCCGGCGCGGGCTGGGTCGGCTTCGATCCCACCTCCGGCCTGCTGGCCGCCGAGTTCCACCTCCCGCTTTCGGCCGCCTCCGACCCGCGCCTGGCCGCGCCCGTCAGCGGCACGCACGAGCCCTGCGGCGTCACCTTCTCCGCGTCCCTCTCGCTGGTGGCGACGTGAGCGCGCAGCACGGGACAAGCCCGGCCGGAGCAGCGGTGGCCGAACCGGTGGACGAGATGGTGGACGGCAGCGGCCATGTGCGGCCGCAATGGCGTGGCCTTCTGGGCGCGCTGTCCAGCCTGCCGGACGGGGGGCTGGCGGGCCGCGCCCGCCTCCTGGACCGCGCCTTCGAGGAGGAGGGCTCCGCCGGCCTCCTGCCGGCCCATGGGGGCAAGGGCCGCGCCGCGGCGGGACGGCTGGACCCCGTGCCGCTGGTTCTGGAGGGCGCCGAGTTCGCCACCCTGGCCGAGGGCTTAGCCCAGCGCGCCCGCCTGCTGGAGGCGGTGCTGACCGACCTGTACGGCCCGCAGAACCTGCTGGCCGAGGGCGCCCTCCCGCCGGAGCTGGTGTTTCCCAACCCTGCCTTCCTCCGCCCCTGCTGCAACAGCGTCCCCGGTCCCTTCCTGCACCTTTACGCGGCGGATCTCCTGCGCGGGCCGGATGGCATCTGGCGGGTGTCGGGGGACAGCGTTGTGGCCATGGATGGCCTGGCCCAGGCCTATGCCAACCGTTCCCACATGGCGCGGACGCTGCCGGAATGCGCCCGCGCCGTGCAGTTCCGTCCGATCCGGCCCTTCGTGGATGCCTGGAGGGACGTGCTGCAGCGCGCGGCCGGCACGGAGCCGGAGGGAGCGGCCACGGTGGCCCTCCTCACCCCCGGCGTCGGCCACCCCGCCTGGGCCGAGCACGTCACCCTGGCGCGCGACCTCTCCTGCGCCCTGGCGGAGGCCGGCGACCTGAGCGCGCGGGGCGGCGCCCTGTTCCTCAAGACGCTCCGCGGGCTGCAACCGGTCCGCGTCCTCTTGTCCCGCATTCCCGGGGCGGCGCTGGACCCGCTGGAGCTGGGCGGGCGCACGGCCGCCGGCGTGCCGGGCCTGCTGGACGCGATGCGGGCCGGCTCGCTGAGTGTGCACAACCACCCGGGCGCGGGCCTTGCCGAGGCGCCTGGCCTGCCCGCCTTCCTGCCCGCCCTGTGCCGGCGCCTGCTGGGCGAGCAGCTGGCAATTCCCTCGGTCGAGACGCTCTGGCTGGGCGACCCGGCCTCCCTCGCCCGCCAAGCCGCCTCGCCCGGGGAGTTCACCCTTCGCGCGGCCGGCCTGGCCGGGCCAGCGCCGGCAAGGCACGCGGCCGCCGATCCGCGCGCCCTGGCCGCCGTGGCGAGGCCGGTCGCCTCCCTGGCGCCCACCCTGGTCGGCGAACGCCTGGAGCCCCGGCCCGTCAGCCTGCGCCTCTTCCTCCTGCATGACGGGCAGGGCTGGCGTTGCCTGCCGGGCGGCCTCGCCCGCGTGGCCGATCCCGCGGCGCCGGAGGCCGGGGGCGAGCTTTCCAAGGATGTCTGGGTGCTGTCCGGGGAACGCACGGAGATCCGCGGCCCCGGCGCGCTGCAGGTGCCGATGCTGGCCATCCGCCGCGCCGCCGGGGACCTTCCCTCCCGTGTGGCGGACAACCTCTTCTGGCTTGGCCGCTACGTGGAGCGGCTGGACGATTCCGCGCGGCTGCTGCGGGCCACCATGGTGCGGCTGGACCGCGCCCCGATGCTGCCCCGCGACCTGGCGGAGGTCGCGGCACTCTCGCGCTGCCTGCTGGACGCGAAGCTGATCACCAAGGAGGAGGTGCCCACCTCCGGCGACGATTCCGCGCTCCGCCGTGCCATTCTCCAGGCGGGGCGCGAGGGCGGGCGGCTGCACCGGCTGACCGGAGAGGTCGCCCGGCTGGTGGAGGGCACCCGCGACCGCCTGACCAGCGACATGCACGCGGCCTTCACCCTGCCGCTCAGGGACTGCCGGGCGGCGCTGATGGGCGCATCGAACCCGGCCGCGCTGGGCGCCGCGCTGGGCGGGCTGGTGCGCTATGCCTCGGGCGTCGCGGGGGTGGCCGCGGAGAACATGGTGCGCGGCGGGGCCCATACCTTTCTCGACCTGGGGCGGCGGCTGGAGCGCGGTGCCAGCGTGGCGGCGTTGCTCGGCCACCTGCTGGCCGAGCCGCCCGCGCGGGTGGAGAGCGCGCTCGCGCTGGCGCTGGAGCTTTGCGATTCGGTCATCACCTACCGCACGCGCTACCTGCACGTGCTGCAACCGGCCCCGGCGCTGGACCTCGTGATGGCCGATCCCGCCAACCCCCGTGGGCTGCTGTTCCAGCTTTCCGCGGCCGAGCGCCTCCTCGCGGGGGTGGAGGGCGGAGGCGATCCCAGCCTTTCCGCCTGGGCGCGCCGCCTCCGCCGGGATGGCGAGGCCATGGCCGCCGAGGTGGCCGTCGCCGCGGACGGCGCCTCCGCCGCCACGCTCCTCTCGCCCCGGCTGCTCGCCCTGGAGGGCGCCGTGGGGTCGCTGTCCGACGCGATCGGGCGGCGCTACTTCACGCTGGTCAGCCATCCTCGCCTGCTGGGCGTGGACACGGCCGAGCCGCCGTTCCCGGCCACGGTCGTGCGGGGCGCGGCGTGATCTACCGCCTGCGCCATGTCACGGCTTATGCCTATGAACTGCCGGTGGAGATGGCGACCCACCTGCTTCATCTGACGCCGCGGCCGCTGCTGCAGCCCCGGTTCCGGCAGCGCGTGGCGCGCAGCGGCCTTTCCTGCGACCCTCCGCCGGGGCGGCGCAGCGAGGGGCTGGATCACTTCGGCAATCCCACGGCCTGGTTCTACCTCGAACGGCCCCATGACCGCCTGACCGTGACGGCCGAATCCCTGGTGGAGGTCACCGCCCCTCCGCCCCTGCCGGCCGAGACGCCGCCCTGGGAGGCCATCCGCGCCATGGCGCTCCGCGATCCCGCCGCGGCGGAGTTCCTGTTCCCGAGCCCGACGCTGCCGCCGGTGGAGGCGGCCCGCGCCTTCCTCGCGCCCTACTTCACGCCGGGCCGCATGGTCGGGGCGGCGGCGGTGGAGATGATCCGCCATTTCCGCGACCACATGGCCTTCCGCGCGGGGGTCACGACCGTCTCCACCCCCGTGGAGGAGGTGCTCAAGCGCCGCGCGGGGGTGTGCCAGGACTTCGCGCACCTGCTCGTCACGGGGCTGCGGATGCTTGGCATCCCCGCGCGCTACGTATCCGGGTATATCCGCACCCATCCCGCCCCCGGCGGGGTGCGGCGCGTGGGCGCGGACCAGTCCCATGCCTGGGTGGCGGCCTGGATGGGCCACGAGGCCGGCTGGGTCGAGATGGACCCGACCAACAGCCTGTTCGTTTCGGACGAGCACGTGGTGCTCGGCTGGGGCCGCGACTTCGGCGACGTTTCCCCGCTGCTCGGCGTGATCCTCGGCGGGGGCGAGCACACGGTGAGCGTCGGGGTCGACATGGACGAGGCGAGCACCGTTCCGGGCTGAGCGAAGCGCCGCGCCGGGCGGCATCCTTCCTGCATGGACGCCTGGCCCGCGCCGGTCGATACCGGACACGCCCACCAGATCTGCTCAGTTCGGAGAACGCCATCCCATGATCGCTCGTCGCACCCTCATCGCCGCCGGCGCCGCCGGGCTGGCGCTTCCCGCGGTCCGTACGGCCCATGCCCAGGCCCCCGTGCGCTTCGCGCTCGACTGGGCCTTGCAGGGCAACCACGGCATGTTCTCGCTGGCGGATGACCGCGGCATCTTCCGGCGCGAGGGCATCGGGCTGCGCATGGACCGCGGCTTCGGCTCGGGCGACACCACGGTGAAGGTGGCATCCGGCGCCTACGACGTCGGCTACACCGATGTTTCGACCCTGGTGAAGTTCAACGCCGAGAACCCGGACAAGCGGCTGGTCACCTTCTACCAAATCCTGGACCGCACGGCGGCCGCGCTGATCACCCTGAAGAAGAGCGGCATCACCGATCCCAAGGGAGTCGCCGGCAAGCGCCTGGGCGCACCCGAGGGCGAGGGCAGCCGCATGCTCTTCCCGGCCTTCGCGCGCGTGGCGGGCATCGATGCCTCCGGCGTTCGCTGGACCAGCATGGCGGCGAACCTGCGCGACACCATGCTGGCCCAGGGCCAGGTGGACGCGGTGACGGGCTTCCTGTTCACGACCTACTTCAACCTCGTCGGCCTCGGCACGCCCGAGAGCGACATCGTGGCCTGGCCCTATGCCGAGAACGGGCTGGACATCTACGGCAGCGCCCTGATCGCCCGCGCCGACTGGCTCGACAAGAACCCGCAGCTCGCGGCCGGCTTCGTGCGCGCCTCGGTGGAGGGGCTGAAGATGCTGATCGCCGATCCCGATGCCGGCATGGCCTCCCTCAAGAAGCGCGAGGCGCTGTTCGACGAGGCGCTGGAGAAGCGCCGCTGGGCCATGACGCGCGACCGCTCCATCCTGACCCCCAATGTGCGCGCCGGGGGCACGGGCGTGATGGACGCGGCCCGCGCCGAGACGCTGATCCGCGCGAACGCGGAGGCCTATGGCGTAGCCAACCCGCCGAAGGTGGGCGACATGTTCACCGACCGCTTCCTGCCCCCGGCGGCGGACCGCAAGATCGCCTGATCCCGGGGCAGGCGGCGCCGCGGAGCGCCGCCCGGTCAGCGCGGCGCGGGGAGCGAGACCCGCGCCGTCAGCGGCAGGTGGTCCGAGGCGCGCCGCGCCAGCGGCGTGTCGTGCGCGCGCAGTCCGGTGACCATTCCCGCCGGGTGCCCCATGATCCGGTCCAGCGCGAGGAAGGGGCGGAAGCCCGGGAAAGTCGGCACCTGCGGCGAGGTGCCGAACACCGGCTCCAGCACCCCCAGGGCGGAGCCGCCGGCGCGCCACTCGTTCAGGTCACCCATGAGCAGGGTCGGCAGGCTTGAGCCGGCGCCGGCTTCCATGGCGGCCAGCAGGGCCTCCGCCTGGCGCTTGCGCCTGGAGGCGCCCAGGCTGAAATGCGTCGCGATCAGCCGGAACGGTCCCCAGCCCAGATCCAGCTCGGCGAGGATGGCACCGCGGGGCTCCATGCCGCCGATCCGCAGGCCCAGCGGCGGACGCAGCACGGCGGCGTCGCGGCGGACCAGGACAAGGTTGCTGCGCCAGCCCTGCTCGCCCGGGCGGTCCGGAAGGCGGAGGGAACGCAGCCCGGCCTCGCGCGCCAGGATGTCCTCGTCCAGCATCGCGCGGTCGGGGCGCAGGTAGTGCTGGGCTTCCTGCAAGGCGATCAGGTCCGGGCGGATCTCGGCGATGACCCGCGCGATTCCCTCCGGCCGGAACAGGCCCGCCGGGGGACGGCCACGATGGACGTTGTAGGTCGCGACCAGCATCCCGCGCCCGGGCCCGGCGGGCGGCGGGGCGTGGATCATGCGCGGGCCGCGTGGCGGCGCGCCGCGATGATGGCGGCGGCGGTGGCGCCGAGGCAGGTCAGCAGAATGTCGGTCCAGGTGTCCGTGAAGTCGCCGATCAGGCCGGTCATCCCCTCGAAGACCTCCCAGAGGCAACCGAGCAGCAGGCCGAAGACCAGGCCGGAAAGGGTGATGCGGCGCGCGCTGCGGGCGCGCCCGTCGGCCAGCAGCAGCGCCACGAGAACCGCGCCGGCCATGGCGCCGCTGAAGAGATGGACGATCTCGTCGTAGGGGTTCTCGCCGTAGAACCAGTTCAGGCCATAGCCGGGGCTGCTGAGCATGGTCGCGAGGACGGGCGTGCAGTCCAGCGCGCGCGGCAGCGCCCGCAGGCGTTGCGGCAGAACCGCCATGCGTTCCCGCGGCGGCAGGATCAGGCCGATGCAGCCCACCAGCGCGACGAGCGTGCCCATGGAGGCGTTGCGCTTGTCCAGCGACCAGAACCAGGCGGCCATGGCGGCGAGAAGGAGGATGCAGAACCAGGCGAACCGTGATTGCCGGCGGAGGTCGTCGCGCGTCAGCAGGGGCAAGCCCGTGTCTCCCTTCCGCCGCGCCGCGCCGGTCTGGCTGAACGCGGCGGCGGCGGCGGGGTTGAGGGGCAAGCGGCGGCGCGCCCGGCCTTTACTGCACGCTGATCCGCTGCTCCCGGATGATGCGGGCCCAACGGGTGGATTCCGCTTCGATCCGCCGCGCGAAGCCGTCCTGCGTGTTCGGCAGGTAGATCAATCCCTGCTCCTCCAGCAGCCGCTTCACCTCGGGCGTCCCGGCCGCCTCGGTGTAGGCGTCGAAGAGGCGGTCGGTGATGGCGCGCGGCGTGCCGGCGGGGGTGATCACCGCATACCATGTGACCACGTCCGCATCGGGATAGCCGGCCTCGATCATGGTGGGCACCTCGGGAAGCTGCGCCAGGCGCGCCGGGGTCGTCACCGCCAGCGCGCGGATCGCGCCGGCCCTGAGCTGCGGCAGCATCAGGGGCAGCGTGTCGAACATCGCCTGCACGTCGCCCGACAGCATCGCGGGCAGGGATTCGTTGGTGCCCTTGTAGGGCACGTGCTCCATTTGGATGCCGTCGCGCTCCTTGAGCATCTCGAAGATCAGGTGCTGCGCCGTGCCCACGCCGACCGAGGCCGCGTTCATCCGCCCAGGCCGCTGCTTCGCCAGCGCGACCAGCTCCGCCACGCTGTTCACCGGCAGGTCCTTGTTGACCACCAGCACCAGCGGCGAGGCCGCGAACATCGTCACCGGCAACAGGTCGCGGCGCACGTCATAGGGCATGTCGCGGTAAAGATGCGGGAAGATGGTGAGCGGCCCGAGGTTGCCCATGCCGATCACGTAGCCGTCCGGCGTCGCGCGGGCGATTTCCGCGACCCCGATCCGCCCGCCCGCGCCCGCCTTGAAGTCGTTCACCACGGCGACGCCCAGCCGGCGCGACACCTGGTCGTTGTAGGCGCGCGCGATCAGGTCGTTCAGCCCGCCCGGCGGCCAGGGAACGATGAAGCGGACGGGCTTGGCGGGCCAGGCCGGCTGGGCAAGCGCCGGGCGCGCAAGCGACGTGGCACCGGCGGCGAGGCCCGCGAGAAGCGTCCGGCGGCCTGGATCGAGCATGCGAACCCCTGTGCTGTCTTGCATGATGGCGGCGCCCGCGCGCCGTTTGCCCATTGCGGCAATCGATGCAGCGATCATGCCATGCGCTTGACCGCGCGTGGACATGGCGCGACCGTCTGACCCATGCAGCAGGACCACCTTTCCCCCATCGGCGGCCCCGCCGCCTGGACCGGCGCGGACCTCGCGCGCGACCCCGGCTGGATGTTCCGCATCGGTCCCGAGGGCATCAGCGAGATCGACGCGGCCCTGGCGGGCGTGCGGGCGCGCGGCCTTCCCCTGCCGCGGATCCGCGCTGCCGATTTTCCCCTTCCGGGACTGCGCCCTCTGCTGGAGGCGGCGACGCGCGAACTGGAGGAAGGGCGCGGCCTGGTCCGCATATCCGGCCTGCCGGCGGAGCGCTACGCACCGGATGACATGAAGGCGGTGTTCTGGGGACTGGCCGCCCATCTCGGCACACCGTTGCCGCAGAACACCAAGGGCGAGATCCTGGCGGAGGTGCGGGACGAGACCGGCAGAGGGCTCGCCGTGACGGGGGCGGACGCGGCGGGTGCCGTGCCCTCCGCCCGGGCGCGCTCGCGCTCCACCGGCCCGCTGCGCTTCCACACCGACAAATGCGACGTGCTGGCCCTGCTCTGCGCCTCCAACGGGATCGCGGGCGGGGAGTCGCGCATCGTGTCCACCGTCGCCATCCATGACGCGCTGGCCGCGCGCCGCCCTGACCTGCTGGCGGTGCTGTACGGCGATTTCCATCGCATGCGCCCTGCCGACGAGGAAGGCGAGGGCCATGCCGACCGGGTCTTCACCATGCCGGTGTTTTCCCGCGGGCCGGACGGCGCCTTCACCAGCCAGTATTCGCGCACCTATGTGGAGATGGCGCATGCCGAGCCCGGCGTGCCGCCGCTCCGCCCGGAGCAGGTGGAGGCCATGGATGCGCTGGCCGCCATTGCCGACGAGCTCTGCCTGCAGATGCCCTTCGAGGCCGGGCAGATCCAGCTGATGAACCAGCACGTCACCTATCACGGGCGCACCGCCTACGCGGATGATGCGGCGGCGGGCGCCGCGCGCGTTCTGCTGCGAATCTGGCTTTCGGCGCCCAACAGCCGGGCACTGCCGGCAGGGCATGCGGTGCAATGGGGCAGCACGTCGCCCGGCGCAGTGCGCGGCGGCGCCATTCCCGGCCAGTCCGCCCTGGCGGCCTGACCGCGGGCGGGACGCGCGGACCTCAGTCCGGCGTGATCCGGGCCTCGCGCACCACCCGCGTCCATTCCTCCAGCTCGCGGTTCACCCGCGCCTGGATTTCGGCCGGCTGCATGATGCGGATCACCGCGCCCTGTTCCTCCGCACGGCGGCGGAACTCCGGCGAGGAGACCACCGCGTTGCAGGCCTCCGCCAGCCGCGCGAGCACGGGGGCCGGCGTCGCGGCCGGGGCGAAGACGGCGAACCAGCCAACCACCTCCAGGTCCGGCAGGCCGGACTCCGCCAGCGTCGGCACATCCGGAAGCGCGGGCGAGCGTGTCGGTGCGGTGATCGCCAGCGCCTTCAGCTTTCCGTCGCGCACGAAGGGCATCAGCGGCGGGGGCGTGGTCATCATCATCTGCACGCGGCCCGCCAGGAGGTCCTGGGTCGCGGGCCCGGTGCCGCGATAGGGCACATGGGTCATCTCCGTGCCCGTGCGGAGCTTCAGCAGCTCCGTTCCCAGGTGCTGCAGCGATCCGGTGCCGGAGGAGGCGTAGTTCAGCACCCCCGGATTGGCCTTCGCGTAGGCAACCAGATCCGCGACCGTCGCGGCGGGTACGGAGGGATGCAGGAAGATTACCTGCGGCGCGTCCAGCAGCAGCGCGACCGGTGCGAAATCCCGGCGGACATCGTAGCCGATGTTGGGCACGATGGCGGGGGAGCCGACATGGTAGCCGGAATACTGCACCAGCAGCCGCGTCCCGTCCGGCCTGGCGCGCGCCACGTCCTGCGTGCCAAGCGCGCCGTTGGCCCCGGCCTTGTTCTCCACCACCACCGTCTGGGCAAGCTGGCGCGCGAGCGGGTCCGCGAGCAGCCGGGCCGCGAAATCCGTGGTACCGGCGGGCGCCGTCGGGACCACCAGCGTGACGGTGGCCACCTGCGCATCCGCCCCGCCCGCGGCGAGGGCAGCGGCAATTCCGGCGGCGGTGGCACGGCGCGTGATCGGCATGGCAGGGCTCCCGTTTCCTCGGGACCAGGATGCCCCAGCCGCGCGGAAGCCGCCAATCACGCGGCGGCGGGGCGCCGCGGCTAGGCGGCGGCGGGATCGCCGGGCGCCGTTTCCCAGGCCAAGCCCACCAATGCGACCACGCGCCGCCCCCCGGCGGCGGGGCGGGTCACGATCAGCCCCTGTTCCTCGATCCAGCCCAGCAGCCGGCGTGCCCGCCCGGCGGAGCGGCTGCCATAGGCACGCGCGATCGCGGCATCCGAGGGGCAGGGCAGGCTCTGGCGCGCGGCATGGGCCAGGAGCAGGAACACGCCCTGCGTGTCCTCGGGCAGGGTGTCGGCCCGCGCCGCCGCCTCGGGCCAGCCGGGATCGTTGGCGGCCTCGGGCGGGACGCCCGCGCGGGCCACGGCCAGCATCCGGCGGAAGGCCGGAAGCTCGGGCGGGCGGCCCGCCACGGCATGGATGCGCAGCCGCACCAGCAGGTCCTGATACAGCACGCCGATCGGGCGGAAGGCGGCGTCCGTCTCCTCCAGCATGGCGTGCAGGATGGCCGCGATCCGGCCCTGGCGCTCCGCCTCCTCCTCCGGCGTCGGCTCGGGCTCCGGTGCGCGCGGCGCCGCGGGGCGGGCCTGGGCGAGCTGGGCGAGCATGTCCTGCGGCGCGACCGGCGGCGGGCGCCTGGCCGCGCGCGGCTGCACCGGGTCGGGCGCGGCCAAGATCAGCTCCCGCGCCTCCGCCGGCGCGGTCTGCGGCAGGGGCGTGAGGGCGGGGCCGGCACCGCGGCTCTCGGTCTCCACCGGACCGATGCGGATCGGCAGGGGCTTGCGCGAAAGGGCCGGGCCAAGACCGATGAAGTGGCCGCGCTCGAGGTCGCGGAAGGCCTCGGCCTGCCGCCGCTCCATGCCCAGCAGGTCGGCGGCGCGTGCCATGTCGATGTCGAGGAAGGTGCGGCCCATCAGGAAGTTCGAGGCCTCGGCCGCCACGTTCTTGGCCAGCTTCGCCAGGCGCTGGGTGGCAATGATTCCGGCCAGGCCGCGCTTGCGCCCGCGGCACATCAGGTCCGTCATGGCCGAGAGCGAGGCGCGCCGGGCATCGTCGGACACGTCGCCTCCCGCGGCGGGGGCGAAGAGCTGGGCCTCGTCCACCACCACCAGCATGGGCGTCCAGTGGTCGCGCTCGGCGTCGAACAGGCCGCCCAGGAAGGCGCTGGCGTGGCGGAGCTGGCGGTCGGTCTCCAGCCCCTCCAGGTTCAGCACCACGGAAACCCGGTGGCGCCGCACGCGGTCCCCGGCGGCCGCCATGGTTTCCTCGGCATGGGCGGCCGCGTCGATGACCAAGTGCCCGAAGCGGTCCGCGAGGGAGGTGAAGTCGCCCTCCGGATCGATCACCGCCTGCTGCACCCAGGGCGCCGACTGCTCCAACAAGCGCCGCAGCAGGTGGGACTTCCCGCTGCCCGAGTTGCCCTGCACGAGCAGCCGGGTGGCCAGGAGCTCCTCCAGGTCAAGGCGGGCGGCCCCGCCGCCTGTCTGCCCCATCTCGATGCCGACCGTCATGCCCCTCCCCGCCCCTCAACCCGCCGTCCCCGCGCGCCGGAAGGGGGGCTCCTATAGCGGATCGGAGGCCCGTGTGCAGGCCCGGTTCAGCGCTCCGCCAGGCGGGACACGCAGCCGTACCAGTCGCGGCCGGAAACGCCGGCATCGGGCACGCCGAGCGCCGGCACTTCCACGCCCTGTGCCTGCACGGTTACGGTGCCGCCGCCCAGAAGATCGCGGATCCGGCCCTCGGCCGCCTCGTCCAGCGGCATGGTCGCCAGGGCCAGTCGCCCCGCACCGCCGCGGCCCTGGGCTTCCCAGGCGCCCTCGTCGCCCCGGAAGGCGATGCGCGTGCTGCGCGCGCTCCGCCGGCCCGGGGCTCCCACGGAAAGCGTCACCGTGCGCCCAGGCCCGGCGGTGATCCCCAGCGTCGCCTCGCGATGGGCAACCTGTGCGGTGCAGCGGTCGCCGGCCACGCCAAAGGACCAGGCCCCCTCCACGCGGCTCGGCGTGGGCGGAGAGGGGCGGGCGGCGCGTGTCACCGGGCGCGACGCGGGCGGACCGGCGGGCGGCGCGGCTTGGCAGGCGGCGAGGGCCAGGATGGCCGGCAGGGCGATGAAAGCAGGCCAGCGGAGGAACACCATCAGGACGGTGCCGCGCCCAGCACGAAGTGCCGCCATGGACTGGCCGTGTAGCGGCGCGCGGCGGCGGAGACGGTCAGCACCCGCCAGGCGTAGGAGCCTGCGGCGGGGAGCTGCACCAGCTGCTGCTCGGGCGCTTCGGCATAGGCCGCGAAGGCCTCGCGCGGCGGTCCATCGGGGGTCCCGGGTCCACCGAGGAACATGACCTCCACGAAGCAGCATCCGGGCCGGGCCTCGGTCGCCGCCCAGGTCATCAGCAGCCCGCGGGATGCCGCGCCGGCCGTCAGCGCGGCCCCTGCGGGCGGATAGACCGGCACGGCCGGGGGTGGGGCCCAGCCGGGCGCGGCATCCTCGGGCAGCGGGCCGTCCCGCTCCTCCCCCGTGGCGCCGGGCGTGGAGAGGGCAACCTCGATGGTCCCGGGGCGCGGCGCCGTGCCGGCCGTGCTGCCCAGCACCGGGAGCGCCCCCTCAAGCCCGCCCATGCCCCTGACGCGGAGGGCGGCGTCGCGGTCCTCGCGGAAGAAGTAGCTCACCTCGGGCCCGGTCGGCGGGCGGGAAACGGGGAAGGGCGCGCCGGCCGATACCCCCGCCTGTCCCAGCGCGGCCGAGAGCGCGGCGCCGCGCCGGCCCGCTTCGGCCACTCCGCGGGGATAGGTGATGACCACACGCACCAATGCGCCGTCCGGCAGGCCGGGTGCCTGCGCGGCCTCGGCCATCGCCGGCTTGGATGACACAGCCGCAGGGGGAGCCGGGCCCTCCGCGCGCCTTTCCGCTTCCGCCGCGGGCGTTGCCGCGCGCGGGAGAACAACCTCCGGTGACGTGGTGTCCGCCTGTTTCCGCCACTCCAGCCAGGCCAGGCCTCCCAGGAGGAGGAGCGCCGTGCCCGCGAGGATCGCGGCCGGCCGGCGGGACCGTGCCTGGGATGCGGTGCCCGGCGCCACCGCCAGCGAGAGGGTCCGGGGGCTGGCCGGGGAGGCCGGCGGCGAAGCCTCGGCCGCCGGAGGGGCGCGGAGCGTGGTTCCGGTCTCGCGGCACGGCGGCGGATCCGGCGGCGCCGGCTCGGCCGGGGCGGTTTCCGGCGCGGGGTTCCGTTCCGGCATCTCGGCGCGAAGCGCGGCGGCGTCGCGCACGTGCTCCGCCCTTACCTCGACCGCGTCGGTCATGTCGGCCTCGTGGAAGGCCATCGCGAGAAGGGTGTTGAGGAGCCGGGGGGTGCCGCCGGAAAGCCCTGCCAGTTCCACGCCGGCCTCCTCCGTCAAGCGGGTGCCCCGGAGCCCGGTGCCCGCCATGCGAGCAGCCAGGTAGGAGGGAACCTCCGCGGCCGGCAAGGGCAGAAGCTCGACCACGCGGTGCGGCCAGGGCGCGATTCGCCGTGCCAGAACCGGCAAGCCCACCAGCACGGTGAAGCAGCCCCGGCGCTCGGCCGCCTCCTCCAGTGCGGCCTCGCCCATGCGGTCGGCCTCGTCGATCAGCAGTGCCTCGGTGTCCGGGGCAGCCTCCAGCGCGCCCTCCGCCCCGTCGCCGTGGTCCAGCCGCAGCACCCGGATCGAGCGGGCGCGCAGCGCCGCCTCCAGCTCGCGCAGCAGCAGGGTCTTGCCCACGCCGGCCGGGCCCAGCAGCGCGGCGATGTGCTCCCCCTTCGCAAAGGCTTGCAGGACGGCATCCCGCGCCGCCGTCCAGCCGGCATGAGGCACCGGCTCCACCCTGCCGGTGCTCCGGGGAATCGTGATCGGGGCAGCTACCATGCAGGTTTATGTGCCCAGGCCGGACCCTGTCACAATGGTTCCGAAGCCGTGCGGAGCGGGTCGGCGGATCAAGGTTCGGTGTTGGCGGGCGCGCGCCGCCCGGCCGCGGACCCCGGCGCGGGTGCCCGCCGGCGCCGAAACGATCGGTTGCGCGCTCCGGCCGCCGGGTGCGCCCCGCCGGGCACCTGCTATGGTCGCCCCATGAAGCGACTCCTGATCACCGGCGCGCGGGTCCTCTCCCCCGATGCGACCGCCGCCCCGCACCGCGACATCCTGGTCGGGGATGACCGGATCGCCGCCCTGCTCGACCCCGGCACGGCCGTGGAGGACGCCGCCCGCCACGACGCCGCCGGGCGCCTGGTGATGCCAGGCATGATCAACGGCCACACCCATGGCCATGGCGGGCTCTCGAAGGGCATGGGCGACAAGTGGGACCTGGCGCTGCTCCTGGTGCATGCCGGCTGGATCGGCGGCTCCCGCACGCTGGAGGACAAGCGCCTCGCGACCACGCTGACGGCCGTGGAGATGCTGCGGAAGGGCTGCACCGCCGGCTACGACCTGGCTTTCGAATTCCCGGGGCCGACGGTGGAGGGGCTGCAGGCCATGGCCGAGGCCTACCAAGCCGTGGGGCTGCGTGCCGTGCTGGCGCCCATGGTGGCCGACCTGACCTTCTTCCAGGCAACGCCCGGGCTGATCCAGGCCCTGCCCGAGCCGCACCGCGCCCGCGCGGCCGCGATGTCCATGGCCCGGGCGGACGACATCCTTTCCACCATCCACGAGGCGGCGCGGGGCTGGCGCGGCGGCGACGTGCGGCTGGGCTGCGCCCCCACCATCCCGCTGCACTGCTCCGACGACTTCCTGGCAGGTTGCCGCGACCTGGCGGAGGAGCACGGGTTGCCCGTGCAGACCCATGTGGCCGAGGCCCGCTACCAGGCCGGGGCCGGCGAGGTCCGCTACGGCTCGACCCTGCTGGCCCACATGGACCGGATGGGGCTCGTCGGCCCGCGCTTCAGCGTGGCGCACGGGGTGTGGCTGACCGATGCGGACCTTGCGCTGCTGGCGGAGCGCGGGGCGGGGCTGTCGCACAATCCCGGTTCCAACATGCGGCTCGCCTCGGGGATCGCGCCGGCCCGCGCGGCCATCCGCGCGGGGGTGACGGTGGGGCTGGGAACGGACGGCTCGGGCTCGTCCGACAACCAGAACATGTTCGAGGCCATGCGCCTGGCCGCCTTCGCCTCCCGCCTGTGGGAGGACGCGACCGAGGAGGACTGGTTGGGAACCGCGGAAACCGTGCGGCTGGCGACCGAGGGCTCGGCGCGGCTGCTGGGCCTGGATGCCGGCGTCATTGCCCCGGGCAAGCTCGCGGACCTGCTCTTCCTCGACCTGTCGCACGTGAACTGGCTACCCTTCAACGATGCCGCCAACCAGCTTGTCTGGACCGAGGACGGGCTGGCGCTGCGCGAGGTGATGATCGGCGGCGCGTGGAAGCTGCGCGACGGCCGCGTGCTCGGCGTGGACGAGGCGGCGTTGGCACGCCACGCGCAAGAGGCGGCGGACCGCCTGCGTGGCATGAACGCCGGGACGCGGCAGTGGTGCGAGGCGGTGGCCCCGCAGGTGGCATGCCACTGCCGTGCGCTGGGCGGTCGCTTCACCGCAGCCAAGCGACTGCTGCCCGCGCATTGAAGGAATGAACTTGATGCTTCTGAAGGACCGCGTCGTGGTCGTCACCGGCCCCGCGAAGGGGATGGGCGCGGCCGCGACGCTTCTCATGGCCGACCACGGCGCGGACCTCGCCCTGGTGGGGCGCGACACCGCGGCGATCGGCCCGGTGGCGGAGGAAGCCCGCGCCAAGGGCCGCCGTGCCGGCGTCTACGGCTGCGACATCACCGATGCCGCCGCCGTGCAGGCCATGGCCGAGGCCGTGCTGCGGGATTACGGCCGCGCCGACGTGCTGGTGAACATCGCGGGCGGCACGGGACCGCTGGGCAAGACCTTCTGGGAAACCACGCCCGAGGAGTTCCGCGACATCCTGGACCTGAACGTCACCGGCTGCTTCCTGACCATGCGCGCCTTCGCGCCCGCCATGATCGCGGCGAAGGCGGGCAAGATCGTCAATGTCGGGGGCACCTTCGGGCTGCGCGGCAAGGCCGGGCGCGCGGCCTATTCCGCGAGCAAATGGGGGCTGCGCGGCATCACCAAGTCCGCCGCGCTGGAGCTGGGGCCGCACAACGTGAACGTGAACTGCGTCTGCCCCGGGATGATCGAGGGGCCGCGCTTCGAGAAGGTGCGCGGCGAGATGTCGGCGCGGCTCGGGATCTCCATGGAACAGGCGCGGGAGGAATATTCCAAGGACTACGCGCTGCGCCGGATCAGCACGGACCAGGACGTGGCGGGCGCGGTTCTCTTTCTTGCCTCCGACCTGTCGCGGCAGGTGACGGGGCAGGACCTGGCGGTGGATGGCGGATGGGTGATCTGATGGACGCGATGGCCGACCTGCTCATCACCGGCGGCACGGTGGTGAACGAGACCGGACGCTTCCCGGCCGACGTGGCCGTGAAGGACGGGGTGATCGCCTTCATGGGGCACCCTTCCCTCGCCCCCCGCGCGCGCGAGGTGATCGACGCGCGCGGCCGCTTCGTCATCCCGGGGGCGATCGACGTGCACGTGCACATCCGCGAGCCCGGCATGACGCACAAGGAGGACTGGACCACCGGCACGCGCGCCGCCGCCGCGGGCGGGGTGACCACGGTGTTCGACATGCCCAACACCGACCCGCCGACCTGGGACCTGGACGCGCTGGCGATCAAGCGCGAGGCCGCGGAACGGCAGGCGCACGTGAACTTCGGCCTCTACGGCCTGGTGGACGAGCGCAAGCTCGACAGCCTGGAACCGCTGATGGATGCAGGGGTGATCGCCTTCAAGCTGTTCTATGGCAACACCACCGGCAACCTTCCCGCGCCCAACGATGGCGCGGTGCTGGAGGCCTTCGAGGTGCTGGCGGCGCGCGGCCACCGCACCACCATCCATGCCGAGAACTCGCCGATGCTGTTCTGGCGCGAGAACCGCATGAAGGCCGCCGGCCGCACCGACGACTACGCCCACTGGTGCGCCCGCGCCGACATCGTGGCGCTCGAGAGCCTCAACCGCTGCATCGTGCTCAGCGAATGGACGGGCGCGCGCATCCACATCGCCCATGAAAGCTGCGCGCGCTCGGTGCCCTATATCAAGGCGGCCAAGGCGCGGGGCGTGCCCATCACGGTGGAGACCTGCCCGCAATACGTGCTGCTGGCCGCCGAGGACCTGACCGGGGAAGCCGCGCGCATCGGCCGCCTCAACCCGCCGATCCGCGAGGGCGCCCAGCGCGCGGCCCTGCTGGAGGCGCTGGCGGAGGGCACCATCGACATCCTCGGCACCGACCACGCGCCGCACGCGGTGTCGGAGAAGCAGGATCCCTCGATCTGGGGGAATGCCTGCGGCTTCCCGGGGGTGGAGACCTCCATGCGGCTGATGCTGACCCTGGTGAACCAGGGCAGGCTGACGCTCGAGCAGTACGTGCGCATGGCCGGCGCGGCTCCGGCGCGGGCCTTCGGGCTTTACCCGCGCAAGGGTGTCGTGCAGCCGGGGGCGGATGCGGACCTCGCCATCGTGGATCCCTCGGTCGAGGGGGAGATCCGCGGCGCGGACCTGCACTCGCTGCGCAGCCGCTTCACGCCCTTCGAGGGGATGCGGACGGTGGGCGCGCCGGTCGCCACCATCGTCCGCGGCCGGGTGGTGATGCGGGGCGGCGTGGTGGCCGATGCCGCGGGATGGGGGCGCATGGAACGGCCGGAGATGCCGCCCGGAGCGCCCCGCAACCTCGCGACCACGACAGCGGCTATTCTGCGGCCAGGCGCGATGCCGATTCCCTGAGGGAGAGCGCGCGCCACACCTTCTCGGCGGTCAGCGGCATGTCGATATGGGCCACGCCCAGGGCATCGCAGACCGCCGATACGATGGCCGGCGGCGCCCCGCAGGCCCCCCCCTCCCCCGCGCCCTTTACGCCGAGCTCGTTGGTGGGGGTGGGCACGACGTTCAGGGCCAGCGTGAAGTCGCAGGCGTCGCCCGCGCGGGGCAGGGCGTAGTCCTGGAAGGTGCTGGTGAGGAACTGCCCGCTGGCGGGATCGTAGCGAGCTTCCTCCATCAGCGCCTGGCCGATCCCGGTCATGATCCCGCCATGCATCTGGCCATGGACCAGCATGGGATTGATGACGCGGCCCACGTCGTCCACCGCGGCGTAGCCCACAAGCGTGACCTGCCCGGTCTCGGGATCGACCTCCACCTCGGCCACATGGCAGCCATTGGGGAAGTTGCACTCGGTGTCGCGCTTGTAGGTCAGCGCCTCGTCCAGCCCCGGGGACTCGCCTGGGGGAAGCCGCGCCGGGTCGTGGGCCGCGGCCACCACGCGTGGCCAGTCGATGGCGAGGTCGGTGCCCGCGACACGGAAGCGGCCGGCGGAGAGCTCCACGTCGTCCGGCGCGGCCTCCAGCAGGTGTGCCGCGATCCGCCGCGCCTTCTCCGCCACCGCGTCGCTGGCCCTGAGCACGGCGACGCCGCCCATTTGGGAGGAGCGCGACCCGCCCGTGCCGGAGCCGCTCTCGATCTCGTCCGTGTCGCCCTGGATGAAGTCCATCGCGGTGGGGTCGAGGCCGAGCCGTTCCGCCACGATCTGCAGGAAGGCGGTCTCGTGCCCCTGCCCGTGGCTGAAGGTGCCGACCCGGACCTCGGCGCGCCCATCTGGCGTGATCCGCAGCCGCGCGGTTTCCGTCGGCATTCCGCCGGAAGCCTCGATGAAGTAGCCGAGGCCGATGCCTCTCAGG
This sequence comes from Muricoccus vinaceus, assembly GCF_042433125.1. Taxonomy (NCBI): domain Bacteria; kingdom Pseudomonadati; phylum Pseudomonadota; class Alphaproteobacteria; order Acetobacterales; family Roseomonadaceae; genus Muricoccus; species Muricoccus vinaceus. The sequence continues at coordinate 112,796 of NZ_JBHLVZ010000001.1, forward strand.
CGCCCGCTTGCCCGGGACGCCGCAAGCCGCGCCGGGAAGCCGGCCCAGTCCGCGAGCCCGAGGGCCATCTCCTGGGTGGCCGCGAAAGCCCCGGAGTCGATGACGTTCCCGACCGTGTTGCGATAGGGCATCTGGTCCGGGCGCACGTAGTTCCGGCGGCGGATCTCGTCGCGCCCGATGCCGAAGGCGGCCGCCGCGCGGTCGAAGAGGCGCTCCATGATATAGGCCGTCTCGGGCCGCCCGGCGCCGCGAAAGGCATCGGTGGGCACGGTGTTGGTGAAGACGCAGCGCACCTGGTTGTGCACGGCCTGCACGTCGTAGACCGTGCCCATCACGCGTGCGCCGCCGGTGGTCGGCACGCGCGGCCCCATGTCCTGCAGGTAGGCACCCATCGCGGCGGTGGTGCGGATGCGGACCGCGAGGCATCGCCCCTCCGCATCCAGGGCCATCTCCGCTTCGGTCACCTGGTCGCGGCCATGCGGGTCGGACTGGAAGGTCTCGGTTCGCCCGGCCAGCCACTTGACGGGCCGCCCGAGGCGCCGGGCCGCCCAGAGCACCATGGCATTCTCCGGAACGAGCTTGCCACGCGCACCGAAGCCGCCACCCACGTCGGGCGATACCACGCGCAGCTCGGCGGCCGGAACCTGCAGCGCGTATTTCGCGAGCCCGTCCCGCACGCGGTGGGCACCCTGGCTCGGGCCGCGGAACAGGTAGCGGCCGGTCCCTGCGTCCCATTCCCCGATGGCGACGCGCGGCTCCATCGGGTTGGCGACCATGCGGTTGTTGACGAGAGCGACCGATACGGTGCGGTGAGCGCGCGCGAAGCCCGCGTCGGCCTCGTCGCCGCGCCCGCTGTCCCAGAGGACGCAGAGGTTGTCGGGCCGCCCTTCCCAGATCACGGGGGCGCCGGGTGCGAGTGCCGCCGCGGTTTCCGTGACCGCCGGCAGAGGTTCGTACTCGACCTCGACCAGGTCCGCGGCGTCCTGCGCCGCCTGCCGCGTTTCCGCGACCACGAGCGCGACGGGATCGCCCACGTAGCGGACCCGGGTGGACTGGAGGATCTCGCGCCGGGGATCGAAAAGGGGCGCATCGCGGCCCGGCACGTCGAACATCGTGGCCAGCCGGCCCAGCCCGTCCGCCACCGCGTCGGCACCGGTCAGCACGGCCAGGACGCCCGGTGCCGCACGGGCGGCCTCGGTCCGGACGAACAGGATGCGGGCATGGGCGTGCGGGGAGCGCAACACCACTGCCTGGGCGCAACCCGGCGGGTCGAGGTCGTCGGTGTAACGGCCCTGGCCGGTCAGCAGGCGAACATCCTCGCGCCGCCGCACCGGCTGGCCAATCCCGTGCTTCTCCATGCCCGCCTCCCCCCGCTTGCCGGAAGAGTATAGGCCCTCCGGCCGGCGCGGGTAGGCGGTGGGCCCTAGCGGGCCACTTCCTCGGCCGAGATCCCGAAGGCGGCGACGCCCTCGGACAGATAGTCGCCGAACATCTCCATGCCCGTAAGATAATCGGAGGCCGTGCCGCTCTCGTTCCGCTCCTTGGCGAGGCGCAGCGTTTCCTCCCATTCGGAGGCGTCGTAGTCGCCGCGCCCGATCCAGGTCAGCGCGATCAGCGAGGCCTGCTCGTCCTCGTTCAGCTCGTCGATCAGGCCCTTGAGGGTGTCCGCCATCGCGTCGGGATCGCTGTCCTCGGGCAGCTCCTCGTCCTGCACCTCCTCGTTGGTTCCTTCCTCCTCCAACTCGCCCACCGCGCGCGCGGCATCGATGATGCCGACGATGGTGGCGAGGCTGATGCCGAGGTCCATCTCGTCATCCGGGTCCGGACGGTCGCTCATCTTGGCCGCATCCCATCACGCAGGTTAATCCGAGACCCGCCAACGCCGGTGCGGGCCGCTGGCTGCGCCCCGCGGCGCCGATTTGCGGGCGCGCGCGCTATTCCTCGGGCCGTTCGATCATCCGGCGGCCGCGAATGGGGGAGATGTCGACCGGGCCGCCCAAGGCCTGACCGAGTTCCGAGCGGTCGCCTGCCTGGAACTCGCCGGGGGAGACGGGCTCGGCCGCGGTGCCCGCCGCCGGGTCGTCGCCCCGCTCCTCGGCCATGCGGCCGTGGGCCTGACGCCGGGCCAGGGGATTGTCCTGGATGGGGTTCTCGTGGGTGACGCTGGTGTCCGGCCGCTTGGGCGCGGGACGGTCCGTCTTGTCGCTCATGGCTGTGGTCTTCCCTTGCAGGAAAACAGAACGCGACCTTTCCGGGGCGGTTGCCCGGTGGCGCCGCCTTGCCACGGTGCGGCCGGGCAAGCAGGCTCGCCCGGGAGTCACCAGGGAGGAGAAGGTTCATGGCGGATCGGTTCGCGGTCGTCACCGGAGCAGGACAGGGTATCGGGCGGGCGGCCGCCCAGGCGCTGCTGGCGGAGGGATGGCACGTCGCCGTGCTCGGCCGCCGGGCAGGGACGCTGGAGGAAACCCTCTCGGGCTCGCCGTCCGGCGCGTCGCACGGGTTCGTGGTCACCGCCGATGTCGGCGATCGCGCCCAGGTGGAAGCGGCCTTCGCCCAGGTGCTGGAGCGCTTCGGCCGCCTGGATGTCCTGTTCAACAACGCCGGGCGCGGCGCCCCCGCAGTGGACTTCGACGAGCTGGCTCCCGAGGACTGGGAGGGCGTGGTCGCCGCCAACCTGAACGGCACCTTCTTCTGCGCCCAGGCCGCCTACCGGATCATGAAGAACCAATCCCCCAAGGGAGGGCGGATCATCAACAACGGCTCGATCAGCGCCCATGCGCCGCGGCCGGGGGCGGCCGCCTACACCGCCACCAAGCACGCCGTGACCGGGCTGACGAAGCAGATCGCCCTGGACGGGCGCAAGCACGACATCACCGGCAGCCAGATCGACATCGGCAACGCCGCCACGCCGATGACCGAGCGCATGACCAAGGGCGTTCCCCAGCCGGACGGGTCGATGATGGTGGAGCCAAGGATGGACGTGGCGCATGTGGGGCGCGCCGTGGCCCACATCGCCGCCCTGCCGCTGGATGCGAACATTCCCTTCATGACCATCATGGCCACGAAGATGCCCTTCATCGGGCGCGGCTGAGAATGGCGCCGCGCTCCTCAGGCGCGGCGCGCCCGCGCCTCAGCGGGCGCGGGCGATGCAGAACTCCACGATCCCCGCCAGGGCGCGCCGCTCGGCGCCGTCCGGGAAGATGGACAGCGCCTCCAGGGCCCGCGCGCCATACTCGCGCGCGCGCGTGATGGTGGCCTGCAGCGTGCCGCGGGCCTGCATCAGGCCGATCGCGCGATCGAGGTCGCTTTCGGACTGGTCGCGCTCCTCGAGGACGCGCCGCCAGAAGCCGCGCTCGGTCTCGTCGGCCGTGGCGAAGGCGAGCAGCACCGGCAGGGTGATCTTGCCCTCGCGGAAATCGTCGCCCACCGTCTTTCCCAGGGCCGCCTGGCTGGCGGAGTAGTCGAGCGCGTCGTCCACCAGCTGGAATGCGACGCCGAGGCAGTGGCCGTACTCGCGCATGGCCTCCGCCTCGGCCTGCGGACGTTCGGCAACGACGGCGCCCACCTCGGTGGCGGCGGCGAACAGGGCTGCCGTCTTGCCCTCGATCACCTGGAGGTACTGCTCCTCCGTGGTCGCGGTGTCGTTCTGGGTGACAAGCTGCAGGACCTCCCCCTCCGCGATGGTGGCGGAGGCGGTGGCGAGAATGTCCAGCACGCGGAGCGAGCCGTCCGCCACCATGATCTGGAAGGCGCGGGCAAAGAGGAAGTCGCCCACCAACACGCTCGGTTTGTTGCCGAAAACGGCGTTGGCGCTGGGCGCGCCGCGCCGGAGCGCGCTCTCGTCCACCACGTCGTCGTGCAGCAGGGTGGCCGTGTGGATGAACTCCACGCAGGCCGCGAGGGCCACGTGGCGCTGCCCGCGGTGACCGCAGAGGCGTGCGGCGGCCAGGGTCAGCAGCGGGCGGATCCGCTTGCCGCCGGCGGCCACCAGATGCGCGGCAAGCTGCGGGATGAGGGCAACGGGGCTCTGCATCCGCTCCACGATCAGGCGGTTGCAGGCTTCCAGGTCGGTGCGGACGAGATCGGTGAGGACCTCCAGCGCAAGTTCGGGATCGGGCGCGGGGTTCATGGCAACGGCTCGGACGGGGTGCGCGGCTGGAACAGGCGCGGTGGTGGCGCTCACGCGGTTATTGACCTGTCCATGGGGGGCGGCACCATAACCACGGGGTGCGCCGGCAGCAACCGGCCCCCGGGTGAACAAGGATGGATGGCGATGATCCGCGTGCTGCTGCGTGAGGGCGATCCGGTCCGCCTGGGCTTCCTGCAGGCCCTGCTGCGGGATGGCGGGCTGCGCCCGCTGCTGCTGGACAGCCACGTGAGCGCGGTGGAAGGACGGATCGGCGCCTTCCCGCAACGCCTGGCCGTGCCGGAGGAACAGGCGGCGCGGGCCGAAGCCCTGCTGCGCGAGGCCGGGGAGTGGGAACCGGGCTGAGCCTGCCGGAAAGCCAGGGGGGAATGCGAACGGGGCCGGTCCAGGGACTGCTCGGCGGCAAGGTCAGGCTGCGCCAGCCAGACACCGGACTCGGGGCGGGGCTGGACGCCGTGATGCTCGCCGCCTCCGTTGCTGCTGCGCCGGGCGCGATGGTGCTGGACGCGGGGTGCGGCGCGGGGGCGGTGTTCCTCTGCGTGCTCGCGCGCTGCCCGGGGGCGCGGGCGGTGGCGGTGGAACGGGACCCGGAGCTCGCGGCGCTCGCGCGGGAGAATGCCGCGCTGAACGGCTGGGCCGACCGGGTCGAGGTGCTGGAGGGCGATGTCTCGGACCCCGGGCTGCGTGCCCGGCTGCCCCGTTGCGACCAGGCGGTGAGCAATCCGCCCTTCTGGGCCGGCGGCTCGCCGCCGCCCGATCCGCACCGCGCCGGCGCCACCCATGGCGGGGGGGTGGGACTCGGCAAATGGGCGGCTTTCCTCGCGGCACCGCTGGGGCGGGGCGGCAGGGCGGTGTTCGTCCTGCCGGCCGCGCGACTCGACGAGGGCATCCTTTCCCTCCGTGCTGCACGGCTCGGCGGGATCGAGGTCATGCCGTTCTGGCCAAGGGCGGGCCGGGCGGCGGGCCGGGTGCTGCTGCGCGCCCGCCGGGCGACGCGTGCTCCTGCCACCCTCCTGCCAGGCCTCGTTCTTCACGAGGGACAGGGCTGGACGCCCGCGGCGGACGCCGTGCTGCGCGGCGCCCCCCTGCTCTGGGATGTTCCTGGCAGGGGGGGAAGGGATGCGCCCCCGGATGGCTGATCCGCGCCGCGTCAGTCCCAGTGTTCGCGGTGGCGGAGGTGCCAGAGCCGCTCATGGGCGGCGACCAGGCTTTCCATGTTCTTGCGGCGATTTTGCCCTGGGGGAAGCTCTCGCCGGGTGATCATCGTCTCGAGCACACGGAGCATCTCCACCGCCACTTCGAAGTCGCCCTGGTCGCAGGCCTGGTGGAAGGCGATGAGGATCTTGTCGGTGAGCCGCCGGGTGTAGCGCGGAACCGAAGACGGGCGAGCTGCCGGTTCCACCTCATCTGTATCCTGCCCCGACATCCGGTCACGGTCTCCTAAAATGTTACGCGCGGAAGCCGGGGCGGGCCTTGGCCCTGTTCCAATCCACGTCCATCGCGCCATCAGATGATAAGCGCTAACGCCAAGACCGTGAACGTCATAACACTGTCGAAAGTTCATTGCCCCGAAGATCCGGCGCCGACCGTTGCGCAAAAGACCTAGTTAGCGGGGCTGGAACGATCGCTCCCCCGGGAGGGGGGGCCCCCCCGGGGACTGCACGGAGCCGGCGCCGCCGACTTGAGCGGCGGCCTCCTAGTGCCGGGCCGCCTCACCCAGAAGGATTTCGCCCTCGGGCTGGGGAGAGCCGTTGAAGGCTTGGTCGGCAAAGGCCTCCTCCCAGGTCCCCTCGGTGGAGGCGCGGGAATACTCCGTGGAGCGGTTCTCGAAGAAGTTGGTGTGTTCCACGGCGTTCAGCATCTCGTCGAGCCAGGGCAGCGGGTTCTTCTCGATGTGGTAGAGCGGCTCGAGGCCGAGCTGCTGGAGGCGGCGGTCGGCGATGAAGCGGATGTACTGCTTGGTCTGCCCCGCGTCCAAGCCCTCGACTCCGCCCATGCTGAAGGCGAGGTCGATGAAGGCGTCCTCGTGGTCCACGATGGTGGCGCAGATCAGGTACAGGTCCCGCCGCAGCTCTTCCGTCCAGATCTCCGGGTTCTCCTGCACGAAGGTGCGGAACAGGCGGATCACGGACAGGCAGTGCAGCGTCTCGTCGCGCACCGACCAGGAGACGATCTGGCCCATCCCCTTCATCTTGTTGTGCCGCGGGAAGTTCATGAGGATGGCGAAGGAGGCGAAGAGCTGCAGGCCCTCGGTGAAGGCCCCGAAGGCGGCGAGCGTCTTGGCGATCTCGGTCTTGTTCTCGACCGAGAAGTTCTGCATGTAATCGAACTTGTCCTTCATCTCCTTATACTTGAGGAAGGCGCTGTACTCGAGTTCCGGCATGCCCACCGTGTCGAGCAGGTGGCTGTAGGCGGCGATGTGGATCGTCTCGATGTTGCTGAAGGCGGACAGCATCATCAGCACTTCCGTCGGCTTGAAGACCTGGGAATAATGCTTCATGTAACAGTTGTTCACCTCGACATCCGCCTGGGTGAAGAAGCGGAAGATCTGCGTCAGCAGGTTCTTCTCGGCGGGGGTGACGTTCTTCTGCCAGTCCTTCACGTCATCGGCCATCGGCACCTCCTCGGGCAGCCAATGGACGCGCTGCTGGGTCAGCCAGGCGTCATAGGCCCAGGGATAGCGGAAGGGCTTGTAGACGGGGTTGGCGGTCAGCAGGTCGAAGCGGACCGGCAACTCGTCGCGGGAGATAGCGCCGTCGGGCATGGCAAGAAGGTCCTGGGCAGGAGGGACGGTTTGAGGCCAGTCGGGCTGGCCGAAGCGTCGGGCCGACGGCCTCGGGGCTCGCCGGTCACGGAGGAGTGTTGGCCCACGGCTTCCCGGGGTCCAATCACGGGCTGAGGGAGCGGCACCCGGCCTGCGCGCGGCCGGGCGCCGGATCAGGTCACTGGCAGGCGAGGCATTCCTCGTAGTTGGTGCTCTCCGCCGGCGCGGCAGCGACCGGCAGCGGTGCGACCACGTCCTCGACGGCGTAGCCGAGCTTGGGCTGGACGGCCACCTTGTCGCTGACCACGTCCGCCCGCTGGATGGAGAGGCTGCGGCAGTAATACAGCGTCTTCACCCCCTTCTTCCAGGCCTGGTAGTGGATCTGGTGAAGGTCGCGCTTATGGATGTTGGCGGGCAGGAAGACGTTCAGCGACTGCGCCTGGCAGATGAAGGGCGTCCGGTCGGCGGCGTGCTCGATCACCCAGCGCTGGTCGAGTTCGAAGGCCGTCTTGAACACGTCCTTCTCCTGCTGAGTCAGGAAGTCGAGGTTCTGCACCGATCCCTTGTTGGTGGTGATCGAGGTCCAGGTGTCCTCGTCGTCGCGCCCGTGCTTGGCGAGCACCTTCCGCAGATAGGGGTTGCGGACGATGTAGGAACCGGACAGCGTCTTGTGGTTGTAGACGTTGGCCGCGATCGGCTCGATCCCCGGGCTCGCACCGCCGCAGATGATGCTGATGCTCGCCGTCGGCGCGATCGCCATCTTGTTGGAGAAGCGCTCCATGATGCCGTACTCGGCGGCATCCGGGCAAGGCCCGCGCTCGGCGGCCAGCTCGCGCGAGGCGGCATCGGCCTGGGCGCGGATGTGGCGGAACATCTTCATGTTCCAGACCTTCGCCACCACGCTCTCGAAGGGCACGTTCTGCGCCTGCAGGAAGGAGTGGAAGCCCATCACGCCGAGGCCGACGGAGCGTTCCCGCATGGCGCTGTACTTGGCGCGCGCCATGGTGTCCGGCGCGGTGTCGATGAAGGACTGCAGCACGTTGTCCAGGAAGCGCATCACGTCCGGGATGAAGCGCGGCTCGTCCTTCCAATCGAACCAGGTCTCGCAGTTCAGCGAGGACAGGCAGCAGACCGCCGTGCGCTGCTTGCCGTGGTGGTCGCGACCGGTCGGCAGCGTGATCTCGGAGCAGAGGTTGGAGGTCTTCACCTCCAGCCCCGCGAGCTTGTGGTGCTCGGGACGCGCGCGGTTCACGTGGTCGGAGAAGATGAGGTAGGGCTCGCCCGTCTCGATGCGCGCCGTGAGGATGCGGATCCAGAGCGCGCGGGCGGACACCTTGCGCACCAGCGCGCCGTCCTTGGGGCTGGTGAAGGCCCATTCCTCGTCGGCCTCGACCGCGCGCATGAAGGCGTCGGAGATGAGGATACCGTGGTGGAGGTTCAGCGCCTTGCGGTTCGGATCACCGCCGGTGGGGCGGCGGATCTCGACGAACTCCTCGACCTCGGGGTGCGAGATCGGCAGGTAGACGGCCGCCGAGCCGCGGCGGAGCGACCCCTGGGAAATCGCAAGCGTCAGGCTGTCCATCACGCGGATGAAGGGCACGACCCCGGAGGTCTTGCCGTTCATCCCCACCTTCTCGCCGATGGAACGCAGGTTGCCCCAATAGGAGCCGATGCCGCCACCCTTGGAGGCCAGCGCCACGTTCTCGTTCCACAGGCCCACGATGGCGTCGAGGCTGTCATCGGCCTCGTTCAGGAAGCACGAGATCGGAAGGCCGCGCTTGGTGCCGCCGTTGGACAGAACGGGCGTGGCCGGCATGAACCAGAGCTTCGAGATGTAGTCGTAGATCCGCTGCGCGTGCGCGGCATCGTCGCCATAGGCGCTGGCGACCCGCGCGAAGAGATCCTGATAGGACTCGCCGGGTAGCAGGTAGCGGTCGCTTAGCGTGGCCTTGCCGAACGCGGTCAGCAGGTCGTCGCGCGAGCGGTCGACCTGAACCTGGCCGTGGCCCTCGAGCTGGATGGCGTCAAACATCGGAACGAAACCCCTGAATTCCCCCGCGCCGGAGGATGCCTCCTGGTGGGCGGCCCGCACAAGATATCGGGCTTCGAAGGGAAAACGAACCCCACATCTAGCGGTTTCCCGTGGCGTCCAGGACACGGTGCACCGCACAGAGGTCAACGACTCGCGCGATTTCAGCGAGTCGCCCGGCGAGCTTCACGGTCCCGCTCCACGGAAACATTCTTGTGAGAGGAATATGCCCCCGTGATCCCCGCAATCCACAGGACCGTCCGGGCGCCGGTCCTCCGGTGGCCTGGAATCAGAAGGGGCCGGACCGGCGCCCCGCACCGGTCCGGCCCCGCTCTTCGCCGGCCTCAGCGCATCGGCGGCGCGTATTGCAGCCCGCCCTGGGTCCAGAGATTGTTGATGCCGCGCTGGATGCCGAGCGGCGTGATGTTCCGCTCCCACACCTCGCCGAAGTTGCCGACCTGACGCACCACCTGAACCGCGAAGTCGTTGTTCAGCCCGAGCTGTTTGCCGAGATCGCCGGAGCGTCCCATGAAACGCTGGATGTCGGGGTTGGCGCTGTCGTTGAAGCTGGCCAGGTTGGTGCTCTTGATGCCCATCTCCTCGGCGGTCAGCATGGCGAAGTGGCTCCAGCGGACCACGTCGAAGAACTTCCAGTCGCCCTTGCGCACCACCGGGCCCAGGGGCTCCTTGGAGATGATCTCGGGCAGCAGCAGGTATTGCTCGGCATTCGCGCCCTGGCTCGCGCGGAAGGAGGCGAGCGACGAGGCGTCGTTGGTGTAGACGTCGCAGCGCCCGGCGATGAAGGCCGCGCGAAGCTCCTCGATGTTGTCGATGATCACGGGCGTGAACCGGATGCGGTTGGCGCGGAAGTAGTCGGCCATGTTCAACTCGGTGGTGGTGCCGGGCTGGACGCACACGGTGGCGCCGTCCAGCGCACGGGCCGAGGTGACGCCCGAGGCCCGCTTCACCATGAAGCCCTGGCCGTCATAGAAATTCACGCCGGCGAAGGCGAGCCCGAGCGCGGCCTCCCGGCCCAGCGTCCAGGTGGTGGAGCGCACGAGCAGGTCGACCTCGCCCGACTGCAGCATGGTGAAGCGCTGCTGCGTGCTGGCCGGGATGAACCGGACCTTGGTGGCATCGCCCAGCACGGCCGCGGCCACGGCACGGCAGGAATCGACGTCGATCCCGCGCCATTCCCCGCGGCTGTCCGGAATGGAGAAGCCGGCGGTGGAGGGGGCGACGCCGCAGGTCAGCACTCCGCGCGCCCGGATGGCGGCGACGGTGTCGGCCGGTTGCTGGGCCTGTGCGGATGGGATGGCGGGCAGCGCGGCGGCCGCCGCGGCGAGCAGGCCCGCGGCCAGGGTGGCAAGTCGCATTGTGGAAGCTCTCCCGAGGGGACCGCCCGGGCTTCTGTGCCGGTTGCGGTTCCGAAGCGGAATTCTTCCCTGCCCCACCGGCACCCTGCAAGGCCCGCTGACGCCGCGTTTCACCCGGCGGCGCGCTCTCCTGCCTCAGCCTTGGGCAGGGCGCCGCCCCGGTGGGCGGTCACTCCCACTCGATGGTGCCGGGGGGCTTGCTGGTCACGTCGTAGGTCACGCGGTTGATGCCGCGCACCTCGTTGACGATGCGGTTCGCGACCCGGGACAGAAAGGAAACGTCGAAGGGAAAGACATCGGCCGTCATGCCGTCCACGCCGGTCACGGCGCGCAGGGCGCAAGCCTGCTCATAGGTGCGGCCATCGCCCATCACGCCCACGGTGCGGACGGGCAGCAGCACCACGAAGGCCTGCCAGATCGCGTCGTAGAGGCCGGCGGCGCGGATCTCCTCCAGGAAGATGGTGTCGGCCTTCTGCAGGATCGCGACGCGCTCGGGCGTCACCTCGCCGGGAATGCGGATGGCAAGGCCCGGGCCCGGGAAGGGATGGCGGCCGACGATGGCCTCGGGCACGCCCAGCTCCCGTCCGAGGGCTCGCACCTCGTCCTTGAACAGCTCCCGCAGCGGCTCCACCAGCCGCATGCGCATGCCCTCGGGCAGCCCGCCCACGTTGTGGTGGGACTTGATGGTGACCGAAGGGCCACCCGTGGCCGAGACGCTCTCGATGACGTCCGGGTAGAGCGTGCCCTGGGCCAGGAAGTCGGCGCCGCCGATCTTGGCCTGCTCCTCCTCGAAGACCTCGATGAACAGCCGCCCGATGGTCTTGCGCTTCACCTCGGGGTCCGTCACGCCCGCGAGCGCGCCCAGGAAGAGGTCGCGGGCGTCGCGATGGACCAGCTTGATGTTGAAGCGGTCGCGGAAGGTGGAGACCACCTGCTCCGCCTCCCCGGCCCGCAGCAGGCCGTGGTCGACGAAGATGCAGGTGAGCTGGTCGCCGATCGCCTCGTGGAGCAGCACCGCGGCCACCGACGAGTCGACGCCGCCCGAAAGGCCGCAGACCACCCTACCCTGCCCGACCTTGGCGCGGATGCGGGCGATCTCCTCCGCGCGGAAGGCGCCCATGGTCCAGTCGCCGGCCGCCCCGCAGACCAGGCGGGAGAAGTTGCGCAGAAGCTGGGCGCCGTGGGGGGTATGGACCACCTCCGGGTGGAACATGGTGCCGTAGAAGCGGCGGGCGTCGTCGGCGATCACCGCGAAGGGCGCGCCCTCGCTGCTGGCCACCACGCGGAAGCCGGGGGGAAGTTCCGTGATGCGGTCGCCATGGCTCATCCAGACCTGCTCGCGCGCGCCCGGGGCCCAGACGCCCTGGGTGATGGCGCATTCGCCGGTCACGTCCACGAAGGCGCGGCCGAACTCGCGGTGGTCGCTGGTCTCCACCTTGCCGCCGAGCTGGGCCGCGAGGGTCTGCTGGCCATAGCAGATGCCCATGATGGGCAGGCCCATGCCGAAGATGCCCGGGGCCGGGCGGGGGCTCTCGCCATGCGTCACGCTGGCCGGGCCGCCCGAGAGGATGATGCCCTGCGGGTCAAAGGAGCGGATGCGGCCCTCGTCGGCGGTGTAGGGCCAGACCTCGCAGTAAACCCCGTCCTCGCGCAGGCGGCGCGCGATGAGCTGGGTCACCTGGCTGCCGAAATCGAGGATGAGCAGGCGCTGGTGGCGCTCGCTGCCTGGGAGGATGGCGGAGGGCTCGGGCGACGTGTCGGGCATGGCGGCCATCACCACAGAATGCGCCCTGCTTCAACCCTCCCCTTTGCTCTCCCCCGGGAAGGAGCCGTCGCGGGAAGCGGCGGTGGCGTCCAGCAGGAGGCTGATGGGATCCCAGCGGATGGCGGTCTGCTCCACCGCCTGCCCTCCCACGGAGATCCGTTCCCGCCCCACAAGGCGCCCTCCGAGGCGGCGGTAGAACCAGCCGGCGCCATTGGCCGAAAGCACCCAGAGCATGGCGGAGCGGCAGCCGATCACCGAGAGATGGGCGGCCGCCGCCCGCATCAGGCGCCGCCCGATTCCCTGGTCCTGCCAGTCCGGCAGGATGTAGAGCGTCTCGATCTCGCCTTCCGCGATGCCGGTCCGCCGGGCGCGCCCGGCGGAGGCGAAGCCCACCGCGGCGCCATCGGGGGCGCAGGCCACGAAAAGCGCCTCGCCGCCGCCACGGGCGAGCATGGAGCGCAGATAGCCCGCGCCGATGCGCCGCTGGTCGAGCCCGGCCAGGTAAGCGTCGGGCAGGATGCCCGGGTAGGTATCCTGCCATGCGATGCGGTGGATCGCCCCGACGGCTGCCGCGTCGTCCGGCCGGGCACGCCTGATCTGGATCATCCGCCCGTCCCGGCCATGACGACCTCGTTCCTGGTGCTAGGGTCGGCGTTGCAGAACGGCAGCGAAGAAGCCGTCCGTGCCGTGGCTGTGCGGGGCCAGGGCCATGAAGGTCCCCTCACCCGGCGCCGGCCCGCTCATCCCGGCCTCGGACCAGGCCTGCGCGAGATCCACCGCCGCGAAGTCGCCATGGTCGTCCAGGAAGCGTCGCACCTGCTCGTCATCCTCCCCGGGGAGCACCGAGCAGGTAGCGTAGATCAGCTTTCCACCCGGGCGCACCAGCGAGGCGGCCCGATCCAGGATCGCGCGCTGCTTCGTGATCAGTTCCTCCAGGTCGCGCTCGGTGGTGCGCAGCCTGGCGTCGGGGTTACGCCGCCAGGTCCCGGTGCCCGTGCAGGGCGCGTCCACCAGCACGCGGTCGAAGCTGGCGGCGCGCCGCTTCACCCAGCGGTCACCGGCCTCCAGCAGGTGGGTTTCGGCATTGTCCACCCCGGCCCGCTTCAGCCTCTTCGTCGCGCCCGCCAGGCGCGGCACGGACACGTCGAGCGCCGCGATCCGCCCGCGGTTCCCCATGGTGGCGGCCATGGCGAGGGTCTTGCCGGCAGCGCCGGCGCAGTAGTCGGCCACCTTCATGCCCGGCCGGGCGTCGGCAAGCAGCGCGATCAGCTGGCTGCCCTCGTCCTGGATCTCGACCAGCCCTTCCTCGAAGGCGCGGGTGGCCAGCACCGGGCGGCGCTCCGCCACGCGCAGGCCCCATGGGGAGAAGGGCGTGGGCGCCGTCTCGATCCCCTCCGCCGCCAGCGCGGCCGCGGCGGTCTCCCGCGTGGTGCGGAGCAGGTTCACGCGCAGGTCCAGCGGGGCGGAGCCCTCCAGCCCCGCAGCGGCCGCCGGCAAGCCTTCGCCGAAGCGCGCCCGAAGGCCGGGAAGCGCCCATTCGGGCACGTTCAGGCGTGTGGCCTCGTCCATCCGGGGGTGGTGCAGCGGGCGGCCATCGAGCTTGGCCACGAAGCGCCGCTCCTCCGCCGAGAGGGGCCGCTCCGCGTACTGCCCGCCGGTGAAGGCGGCCTCGACCCCGGTCATCCCGGCACCCTCTGCCAGGATCATGTGGGCGGCCATCAACAGGCGGCCGCTGGGAGCGGCACCCACATGGTCGAGGTGCCAGTCCAGCCGCGCCCGCTCCCGCACCACGCCCCAGGCGCGGTCGGCGATGGCGCGGCGGTCACCGGAGCCGATGAAGCGACGGGCACGGAAGAAATCGTTCGCGACCGCGTCGGCGGGGCGGCGGGGTGCGGATTCCAGCGCGTCCAGCAGGGCGATGGCGGCGGCGATGCGGGCGGTGGGGGTCACGCGGGCGGGTGTTCCGGAAGAAGGCTGAACGCGGAAAGAAGGGCAACGGTGCGGGCCCAGGCAGCAGCCCGGTTCATCCTGGCACCCCGGACCGGGGGCAGGCCGCGCGCCAGGTGGAGCGCGGCCGGCGCGTCACCCGTCCTGCCGGTAGTTCGGCGCCTCGCGCGTGATCGCCACGTCGTGGACATGGCTTTCCCGCAGCCCGGCGCCGGTGATGCGGCGGAAGCGGCAGTTGGATTGCATTTCCGGGATGGTGGCGTTGCCCGTGTAGCCCATGGCGGAGCGCAGGCCGCCGACGAGCTGGTGGATGACGTTGCCCACTGCCCCCTTGTAGCCGATCCGGCCCTCGATGCCCTCGGGGACCAGCTTGAGGCTGTCCTGCACGTCCGCCTGGAAGTAGCGGTCGGCCGAGCCGCGGGCCATGGCGCCGAGGGAGCCCATGCCGCGATAGGACTTGTAGGAGCGGCCCTGGTAGAGGAACACCTCGCCGGGCGCCTCGTCCGTGCCGGCGAACAGGCTGCCCATCATCACGCAGTCCGCCCCGGCGGCTATGGCCTTGGCGATGTCGCCGGAGGTGCGGATGCCGCCATCGGCGATGGCCGGCACGTCTTTCTCGCGCGCGGCGGCGGCGCATTCCATCACGGCGGTGAGCTGGGGCACGCCGACGCCTGCCACGATGCGCGTGGTACAGATGGAGCCCGGCCCGATGCCGATCTTCACCCCGTCCGCCCCTGCCTCGATCAGGGCCTCCACGGCCTCGGGGGTGGCTACGTTGCCGGCGATGATCTGGACGGAGTTGGAGAGGCGCTTGATCAGCTCGACCGACTTCAGCACCCCCGCGGAATGGCCGTGGGCGGTGTCCACCACGACGATGTCCACCTCGGCCGCGACCAGCGCCTCGGCCCGGGCGCGCCCGTCCTCCCCCGTGCCGGTGGCGGCGGCCACGCGCAGCCGGCCCAGTCCGTCCTTGACGGCGTTCGGGTTGGCCTGGGCCTTGTCCATGTCCTTCACGGTCACGAGCCCGACGCAGCGGCCGCGCTCGTCCACCACCAGCAGCTTCTCGATCCGGTGCTTGTGCAGCAGGGCCCGGGCGCGCTCGGGCGTCACGTCGGCCGGGACGGTGACCAGGTGCTCCCGCGTCATCAGCTCGTAGACGCGCTGGTTGGGGTCGGTCGCGAAGCGGACGTCGCGGGAGGTGACGATGCCCACCAGCCGCCCGCTCTCGGGCTCCACCACCGGGATGCCGCTGATCTTGTACTGGTCCTGCAGGGCCCGGACATCGGCCAGGGTCTGGTCGGGCTGGATGGTGACGGGGTTCACCACCATGCCGCTCTCGAACTTCTTCACCCGGCGGACCTGCGCCGCCTGCTCGGCGATGGTGAGGTTCTTGTGAACCACCCCGATCCCGCCGGCCTGGGCCATGGCGATGGCCATCGGTCCTTCGGTGACGGTGTCCATGGCCGCCGCCACGAGGGGAATGTTCAGCGCAATCTCGCGCGTGATGCGGGTGCGGGTGTCGGTGCCCGCCGGCAGCACCTTCGAGTAGGCCGGCACGAGCAGGACGTCGTCGAAGGCATAGGCCTCCTCGAACCGGGCGAGGAAACGGGGCGGGGTGCTATCGGGTGCCATTGGCGGGGGCCTCTCGGAAACGGGGCGGCGCTGCCTTGGCGATCCCTCCTACGCTCTCCCGGGGGCGGGCCGCAAGGCCGCGCGCGCGACCATCCCATGACCGGGGCGAGACGCTGATGCCCGGCGGGGGCGTGGGTGCCCCTTCCCTACCGCCCCTGTCCTTCCCGCAGGTCCTCGCCACGGATGCTCCCACCGCGGAAGCCCTGGGCCACCACATACATCTCCGCGCTGTCCTTGCGGCTGGCCGGGGGCTTGGCATGGCGGACGGTGGCGTAGTCCCGCTTGAGGCGGGCCAGCAGCTCCCTTTCCGTGCCGCCCTGGAAGACCTTAGCCACGAAGCCGCCGCCGGGGGAGAGAACCCTCCGGGCAAAGTCCGCCGCGAGCTCCACCAGGGCCAGGATGCGCAGGTGGTCGGTCGCGTTGTGGCCGGTGGTGTTGGGGGCGATGTCGGAGATCACGAGGTCGGCCTGGCCGTCCAGCGCCTCCAGCACCGCGCGCTCGGCCGCTTCCTCCTGAAAGTCGCCCTGAAGCACGATCGCGCCGCTGATGGGCTCCATGGGCAGGATGTCCAGCGCCACCACCTTGCCCCGATCGCCGATGCGCCGCAGCACCACCTGCGTCCAGCCACCCGGGGCCGCGCCCAGGTCCACGACCCGCTGGCCCGGGTGGAACAGCTTGAAGCGCTCGTCCAGCTCCAGGATCTTGAAGGCGGCACGCGAGCGCCAGCCGGCGGCCTGGGCCGCCTTCACGTAAGGGTCGTTCAGTTGCCGCTCGAGCCATTTCTGGCTGGCGGTGGTGCGGCCCTTGGCGGTGCGCAGCCGGGTCGTGGCGCTGCGCTGGCCGCCCGGCCGTTGGGATTCGGTCACGGGTGGTTCCTCGAGGTTCCGGACAGCTCCGGGGATCAGTCCGTCAGGCGCGGCGGGCGCGGCGACGGTCGCGCATGGCCCGCAGCAGCAGGCCTTCGCGCAGGCCGCGATCGCAGACGGTGATGCCGACTGCCGGCCAGACTTGGCGGATCGCGGCGTAGATGGCGCAGCCTGGCAGCACAAAATCAACCCGTTCGGGCCCGATGCAGGGATGCGCGGCCAAGCCCTCCGGCCCCATGCTCCGCAATGCCTCCAGCGCGCGATCCGCGCAGCCCATGGCCAGCTCGTGCCCGTCCACGGCCGCCCGGCTGTAGCGCGGCAGGTCCAGGGCGATGCCGGCAAGGGTGGTGACCGTACCGGAGGTCCCCATCAGCCGCACCCCACCGGCCCGCATCTCCTGGCGAATCCGGTGGACGCCGTCGAAGGTCTCGAAGCGGCCGGCAACTTCCTGCACGACGCGGTCGAAGCCGTCGCCGCTGAAGCAGGCCGGACCGTCGCGCTCCACCAGGGTGACCACGCCCAGCGGCACGGAAATGGTGCCGATCAGGCGCGGCTGTTCCGGGCCATCCGTCCGGATCCAGGCGATCTCGGTGGAGCCTCCGCCGATGTCGAACAGCAGGGCACGCCGGTCACCCTCCCGGAGCAACGGGGCACAGGATTCCATCGCCAGCTCCGCCTCCTCCCGTGCCGGGATGACGCGGATGGGGGCGCCCAGCGCCCGCTCGGCCCGCCGCATGAAGCCAGGGCCGTTGGTCGCGCGCCGGCAGGCCTCGGTCGCCACCGCGTTCACCACCTGCACTGGGCGGCGGGCCAGCTTCTGGCCACAGGCCTCCAACGCCGCCTCGGCGCGGTTCATGGCCGCATCGGAAAGCGCGCCGGTGGAACTCAGCCCCTCCCCCAGGCGGATGATGCGGCTGAAGCTGTCCAGCACCCTGAACCCAGCCGGCCCGGAAGGGCTGGCGACGAGAAGGCGGCAGTTGTTGGTGCCGAGGTCGAGCGCGGCATAAAGCGGCGCCCCCGGCGGGACGTTCGTGTGGGCGGTGTTGGATGGCACCGGGGGAGCTCCCCCCCGCCTGCCGCCCGATGGCTGGGGCGCGTTCCGAGGTTGCATGATGTTGGATTCAGGATTTTCCATGCCTAGATGGGGCGCGGCAAGGGCGTATTCCAACTCTCGCTTCCGCCGGCTGATGACGAAGCGGCTGCCGCGGTCTGACGTGGCGTATCCGCGGCCCTGGGCGCAGGGGGATCGCCCGCGCTGACGCGATGGCGGGGGCCTGCTTGCCGGCTGCACCAAGCTCGGCAGCGATCATCAGGAAGGACGCGGCGGAGGGTTGCAGTGTGCGGCACCTGAGGCTATAGGGCCGGGCGCCTGCCGTTGGGGAATAGTTTAACGGTAGAACTCCCGACTCTGACTCGGGCAGTCTTGGTTCGAATCCAGGTTCCCCAGCCATCCCGGCCCATTCGATGTTCTCAGATCGAGAGTTGGCGATCGCGCCCACCTGAGGCGGCGAGGCCTACAGTTGCAACATATCAGCGGGACACACCCGACCAGGTCAGCCCTCCCGCTTGGCTCGTGCGCTGGCGTCGGCAAGTGGGCGTCAGCGGCCGGGCTGCCTCGCCGGACGTGGGCAGCGCGGCCTTCCATCTCTCCGTCGGCTTCTGCGCTGGCTTCATGGCGGACCCAAGACCTCCGTATAGCCGGCGCCTGCCTCCGTATAGCTGGCATCTGCCTCGCCACGCGGGGATGGTTCCCACGGGTTTTCTGACGATCGCTGCCCCGCTAATCTCCGTGTCCCCATAGTGTGGAGATTGCTGGCCGGCGCCACGGAGGGCGGCATGAGCACCATCCACACGCGCGAGCACCAGATGTTCCCCGTGCTCACCCCCGCGCAGATGGAGACGGCCCGACGCTTCGCCAGCGGCGCCGCGGTGCGCTTTCCTCCTGGCGAAACGCTCTATGCGATCGGGGCCCACGGCGCGCCCGCCTGGCTGGTGCTGGAAGGGTCGATCGACGTCGTCCGGCGCGACGGGCTGAGCCGCGATGCCGTGATCACCACCCACCACCCCGGTCAGTTCTCGGGGGAGGTGAATCAGCTGGCGGGCCGCCCCTCCATCGCGGCGGGTCGTGCGGGGCCGGACGGCTGCGTGGCGCTCCCCTTCGATCCCGCTCACCTGCGCGCGCTGATGGTCGGGTCGGCGGACCTGGGGGAGGTCGTCATGCGCGCCCTCATCCTGCGCAGGGTCGCCCTGATCGAGGAGGGCGGCGCCGGCACGATCCTGGTCGGCGTGCCCGGCAGCCCAGACGTCCTGCGGCTCCAGGACTTTCTCGGCCGCAGCGGCCTGCCCAACCTGGTCCTCGACATCCGGGCAGATGAGGAAGGCCGTGCGCTGGTGGAGCGCACCGGCGTGCTGCCGGAGGAGCTGCCGCTGGTGGTCTGCCCCAGCGGACCGCTGCTCAAGCGCCCGAGCGACGACGAGCTGGCGGCCTGCCTGGGCATCGTTCCGGCGATCGATCCCGAACGGCTGTACGACGTCGCGATCGTTGGCGCCGGGCCGGCCGGGCTGGCGACGGCCGTCTATGCGGCATCCGAGGGCCTGTCCGTGATGGTGCTGGATTCGCGCGCCATGGGTGGACAGGCCGGAGCCTCCGCCCGGATCGAGAACTACCTGGGCTTCCCAACGGGCATATCGGGACAGGCGCTCGCCGGACGGGCCTTCAACCAGGCGCTGAAGTTCGGCGCCGAGATGGCCATCCCCGTCGCGGTGCAGGGGATGGAGTGCGATCGCTCCGCACTGACCCTGCTCTGCACTGGCGACCGCCGGGTGAAGGCGCGCGCGGTGGTGATCGCGTCCGGCGCCCGTTATCGCAGGCCCGACATCCCCAACCTCGAGGAGTTTGAAGGAGCCGGCGTCTCCTACTGGGTCTCGGCCGTTGAGGCGCGGCTATGCGCCGGCGAGGAGGTCGTCCTGGTGGGCGGCGGCAACTCTGCCGGCCAGGCCGTCGTGTTCCTGGCCCCGCAGGTCAAGAAGCTCCACCTCGTCGTGCGGCGGGACCTTGCACAGACGATGTCACGCTATCTGATCGATCGCATCGGTGGGCTCCCCAACGTGGAGCTGCACGTCGGCAGCGAGATTGTCGGCCTGGAGGGCAGTCGTGAAACCGGCCTTGCTGCGGCTACCTTCCGCGATCGTGGCAACGGCACGCTGCAGCGGCGCGCGGTGCGGCATGTCTTCCTGTTCATCGGCGCAGACCCCAATGCGGGTTGGGCGCGCGACTGCGTCGACACCGACGCCAAGGGTTTCGTGGTCACCGGATCGGGCGCCTCGCCGCTCGAAACCAGCATGCCCTGCGTCTTCGCCATCGGCGACGTCCGCGCGGGCTCGACCAAGCGCGTTGCGGCCGCCGTCGGCGAGGGAGCCGCCGTTGTGTCCCAGCTTCACGCGATGTTCGCTGCGCAGCCCGCCAGGGCGCCGAATTGATGTGCTGCCCTCACATGGGACAGCCCGCGCGGCAGCGCCCGGCGTAAAGGAGCACCCGAGGATCGGGAGCCGCAGGGGGGCGTCTCCGCCTGTACCGTGACCCGGTCATGTCGGCTGTTGTGACCAGGGGCTGTATCGCCACGCATGGACCCATTTTCGGGCAACCACGCATCCGATCATCGAAGGCTACGGCTGCGTCTGGGCAAACGGCACCCGTCAGTGAAGCGCACCGGCGCAGGGCTGCTTGAGAAAAGGCGATTGGATCTCGGCGACAACCCTTGCGGTCTTTTTCCTCCGCTCCCTGCTCCACACCGTATGCATATTACTCATCTCAGGACGGTTCCTTCCAGGATTTCTGCAAACAGCCTCGTCATGCCTGAGCCCGTTATTGCGACATGTCGCTCGCAGACGCATTGAAAATGCCTCCAAAGCACTTTTCGCGCGACGATCAGATTACAAAAATCCCTCCGTCGCCGGCATGGAAAGGAAGTAACAGCCGATTGGCCGGTTTCGATTTATCAGTTTGGTTGCTTCCGGAATGAACATCACTGCCGTAAAATTTATGCGCGGCTGCCAAAGCTGATGCCTAGTCCGGCAAAGTGCCAAAAATCCCAGTTAGATAGTCGCGCTGGAAACGCAGTACATTCACATCCAAAAAAAGCATCTTCCGGCCGAACGATCAATTGCGAGTACGGATCGATGAATCCAAGCTTGGTCCGCCGACCCGATGGGGAAAGCCACATCGGAGAAGCCGCAAAGACAAATCATCGTTTCCAGAAGGAACGCCATGTCCTTGCTCTCGGTCACCCTGCCATCCGGTCCGCTGACGATCCAGGAGAACGGCACGCCCAACCAAGCTTTCGGGACTATTGGCTTCGCGGCTGGCGCTCTCGGCGCACTCAACCTATCCACCCTGACCTTGGTGGGGGACGACGCTGACAAGTTCGGGCTTACCTCGCCCACTTTGGGTCCGGACGGTACCTTCGCGGTGAACATCTTCGCCAAGCAGCCCTTCGACTTCGAGAATGCCGCCCAGCGCAACTTCGACGTCGCCCTTCAAGCAGCGTTGTTGGGCAGCATTCTCGGCAGCGCCATCACCTTGGTGTCCGACCCGATCAGCGTGACCGTAACGGACGCCAACGACAACGCGCCAAACGGGGCTTGACTTCGTGCCGATCGCCGGCGGCATCCTGGAAGGCGTAACGGGTGCTGCGCTGGGCGACCTTGCCTTGATGGATCCGGACACAACACATGGCCTCGTCGCACAAATTGCTGGCGGAGCCGATGCGGCTCTCGTCCGCCTCGATGGCAACACCCTTCGCCTGCTCGACACCGTCGCCCTGACGGCGGGGCAGCAATCCTTCGACGTCCAGATCCAGCTTGTCTCGGACGGCCAGAACGCCCCGCAAACGGCGATCACGCTTGACCTGGCGGACCTCAACCTCGGCGTGATTCCGAACCCGGGTGGGATCATTCCGGTTCTTGGTGAGCCGGGTAATGACACGCTCTCCGGCAGCAACGGCAACGATCAGCAGATCGGCCTCGGTGGGAACGACACGCTGTCCGGAAGCCCCGGCGCAGATACCCTGAACGGCGGCGACGGCAATGACTGGGCCGACTACTCCGGGAGCCCTGCAGCTGTGAACATCGATCTCAACACCGGCTCCGGCTCCGGCGGTTCGGCCGAGGGCGACGTGCTGGCCGGGATCGAAAACGTGCGGGGCCGCGAGTTCGACGACACGCTGATCGGCTCATCCGGCGAGAACACCCTGCTTGGCGGTGCCGGGAACGACCTCCTGGCCAGCGGTGCCGGGAACGATCTTCTAGACGGCGGCCTTGGCCGGGATACAATCGTGTTCTCCGCCAACTTCGAGAACTACGCAGTCATTGACCTGGGCACGCGCGTCCAAGTGACGGGTCTGAGTGGTGCCGATACGGTGATCGGGGGTGAAGTGCTGCGATTCGCCAATGGTGTCACCCCCTACGACGATGGCGATAGGGGTCAGCGTTCTCGAGCACTATCGGAGTTCGGGCTGGAGGGAGGGACGCGATCCTTCCTTCAATTTCGACACGGCCAACTACTTGGCTCGCTACACGGACGTACGGGACGCCGGCATCAACCCGCTGAGCCACTATCTCACCAATGGTGCGTCGGAAGGACGAGTGGCCCTCAATGCCGTGGGTCGTGCCGGGCTGGTCAGCGCGGATGGCTTCGACAGCGAGGCATACCTACTGCTCAATCCGGACGTCGGTTTCGCGTGGATCGATGCGAGGACCCATTATGAAATCAGCGGCCGCGCGGAACACCGCGATCCCAACGCCTATTTCGATACGGATGGCGACTTCGCCCGCTACACGGATGTGGCCAGCGCCGGCATTGATGCCTTTGAACACTACATGACCACCGGCTGGCGTGAAGGACGTGACCCTTCTGCCGCGTTTGACACCAAATGATACCTGGCGACTTATGAAGACGTCGCGGCAGCAGGCGTGAACCCTCTGCTGCACTTCCTGCTCGCCGGCGCAGCGGAGGGGCGCCAGGTGCTTACGGACAGCATGCTCGGCTGAGACAGCAGGACCTCGGAGCGTCTCCGAACCGGCGGAGACGCTCCGGCACCCTGGGAGTGTCGCCTATGGCGCCTTCCGCGGCCGGTCAGCCTTCTGCGGCTTGGCCTCCGGCATCTTTCGGGTCGCACCGCAACATGGAGTGGCGCCACGAGCCGACTGGATATCGAGGGTTGACCGCACAGGCAGCAGAACGAGACGGCTTCGAGGAGCAGGTCCCTGTTCGTCTACAGCTTCCGTCCGAGCGCCGCGACATAGCCGCGGTTGTAGGTCGGCGTCAGCCAGACCTCGTTCATCGTGACGCCTGGCGGCAGCGTTGCGGCATAAAGGATCAAGTCCGCGCAGTGCTCCGGCTGAAGCATGCGGCCCAGATCCTCCTCGCTCAGCGGGTTGGGCCGCTTCTTCAGGATCTCTGTGTTCACCTCGCCCGGGCAGAAGGCGGTGCTGCGGATGTTGTTGACGCACTCCTCCATGTTGATGCTATGGCTCATTGCCACGACCCCGTGCTTGGCCGCGTTGTAGCCCGCGCCGCTCATCACGCCCACGTTGCGGCCGGCCATCGACGCCGTATGGATCATCACGCCGCCGCCCTGTGCGCGCATGATCGGCAACACCGCCCGTGCGACGTAGAAGGCCGAGGCGAGATTGCCTTGCACGAGCTGGTCGATCCCCTCCGGAGTGAGATCGGCCCAGCTTCGCGCCGTCACGTTCAGTCCGGCATTGCTGACCAGAATGTCCAGCCGCCCAAAGGTGGCGCCGATCCAGTCCGCGACCCGCTGCACCTCGGACGATGCCGTCAGGTCGGCGGACTGCACATCAGCACGACCGCCTTCTCTCCGGATCTGTTCCGCCACCTGCTCCAGCCGATCCAGACGGCGCCCGGTCGCCACAACGGTCGCGCCTTCGGCGGCGAAGCGCCGTGCCACCGCCTCTCCGATGCCGCTGCCTGCGCCGGTTATCCACGCGAGCTTGCCGTCGAGCTTGCCCATGCTCCCCTCCCCTGCCGGTTGAGGGACGCTACCGCTGCCACCAATGCTCCGCAAAGCCGGCCGTTCCGGCTGCCCGGGGCTTCCCCTCCGTCCGTTCCATGCCACCCTGGCCTCAGGACGGGCGGCTGGTCCTCCGGCCTGCAATCCTCGCTGCGTGCGAGGATGCCAAGGAAGCCTCACGCCATCGGGTTCCCACGCGCGCTCAGCCTCTTGCCGTATCCCTCCCCCTTCATCCCCCTTCGGTTCAGGGCAGGAAACCAGCCGCGGAGGTCAGATAGATGGGGCATCGGGTCGGCACCTGTGGTCTCCCCGCAGGTTTCCTGATCGTCTCGGGATGTTTGACCTTCAAAATATGCTGTGCGACATTCCACATCGAAGCAAGGGATGGGGTGGCACGAAGCCGCATGTACATCCGGGCTGCCTAGAACGACGGGGTGCAGCTGGAACCCCACCGCTTTGTCAGGGGCGTCAGGAATGCACAGCATCGTCGTCGACGGGGTGTCGAAGGATTGGGCGGGCACGGCCGCCGTCGACAGGGTGAGCTTTGTCGCCGAGGCCGGCAACCTCGTCGCGCTGCTCGGGCCTTCAGGCTGCGGCAAGTCCACCACCCTGCGCCTCATTGCCGGGCTGGATGCGCCCACCTCCGGCAGAATCGAGATCGCCGGGCGGGATGTAACCAGTCTGCCGCCAGCGAAGCGCGGCATTTCCATGGTCTTCCAGAGTTACGCGCTGTTCCCACACCTGTCGGTCGCGGAGAATATTCTGTTCGGCCTGAAGGTTCGCGGCGTTCCGCGCGCCGAGCGCGACCTCCGCCTTGCACGGGCCACTGACATGCTGGGCCTGAAGCCATTCCTCGAACGTCGCCCATCCCAGCTCTCGGGCGGTCAGCAGCAGCGCGTGGCCCTTGCGCGCGCCATTGTGGCCGAGACCTCGGTCTGCCTCATGGACGAGCCGCTCTCCAACCTGGACGCGCAGCTGCGCCTGGAGATGCGCCGCGAGATTCGCGCCCTGCAGCAGCGCCTGGGCATGACGATGATCTACGTCACCCATGATCAGGTGGAGGCGATGACCATGGCTGATCGCGTCATCCTGATGCGCGGCGGACGTATCGAGCAGAACGCAACGCCGGCCGAGCTCTATGGCCGCCCCGCATCCGCCTTCGCGGCTCGCTTCGTCGGCACACCGCCGATGAATGTCGTGCCGGCCGCCGTGCTGGCCGGGCGCGACTGGGCACTCCCGCGCTTCCAGACTCACCAGCTGCCAGATCTCTCCGTGGGAGTCCGGCCTGAAGCGGTGCGGCTGGACCCGGGCGGTATTCCCGCCGAAATCGTGGCAGCCGAATATCTCGGTGCCGATACGTTGATCGAAACGCGGCTTGGCGACGCGACCTTTGTTGCGCGCACCGGCGGGCGGGTCGGGATCAAGGCAGGTGACACGGTCCATCTCGCCTGGTCACCCGAGGACGCCCACTGGTTCGAGCGCGGCAGCGAGCAGCGGGTGGCCTGATCCACCGTCACGCAGGCGTCATCGATGTCGTGATAAGAAGGCGTTCCGGAGCAAGCCGGATAATGGAGGGATGATGCACAGGCGACATTTCATGGCGGGCTCCGCCGCGCTCTCGGCCGCGGCACTGGCCAGGCCCGCCCTCGCGCAGGGTGGCCCGACCGAACTCTCGTTCTTCTATCCCGTCGCCGTCGGCGGCACGATCACCCGCGTGATCGACGGCTACGCCGCCGACTTCTCGCGGGAGAACCCCGATATCAAGGTGATGCCGGTCTATGCCGGCACCTATCAGGAGACCCTCGTCAAGGTCCTGACAGCCCACAAGAGCGGCACGCCCCCAACCTTGTCCGTCCTGCTCTCCACGGACATGTTCACGCTGATCGACGAGGAGGCCGTGATTCCGTTCGATGGCCTGATCAGGACGGACGCGGACAAGGCGTGGCTGGCCGACTTCTTCCCCGCCTTCATGCTGAACAGCCAGACGGGCGGCCAGACCTGGGGCATCCCGTTCCAGCGATCGACCATCGTGCTTTACTGGAACAAGGAGTTGTTCCGGCAGGCCGGTCTCGATCCGGAGAAGGCGCCGGCCAGCTGGGTGGAGCACGCAGCCTTCGCCGAGAAGCTCACGAAGCGCGACGCCGCCGGCAATGTCAGCCAATGGGGCACCCAGATCCCCTCAACAGGCTTCGGCTACTGGATGCTTCAGGCGCTCGCGATCGAGGCGGGCGAGGTGCTCGCCAACCAGGAGGGGGACAGGACCTTCTTCGACAAGCCAGGTGTCGTCGAGGCCCTGCGGTATTGGGTGGACCTGGCCCAGAAGCAAAAGGTCCACGCACCCGGCATCGTGGAGTGGGGCACGACGCCGCGGGATTTCTTCGAGGGAAAGACCGCGATGATGTGGACCACGACCGGCAACCTGACGAACGTCCGGACCAATGCCCGATTCGACTTCGGTGTGGCCATGTTGCCAGCCAACAAGCGCCGCGGCAGCCCAACCGGAGGCGGCAACTTCAATATCGCCAAGAAGTCCACGCCAGCACAGCAGGAGGCCGCCTTCCGCTTCGCGAAGTGGATGACCCAGCCTGAGCGTGCCGCGCGCTGGAGCATCGACACCGGCTATGTCGGCGTGAGCCGCGCGACCTACAACACCGGGACCATGAAGGATTACGTGGCGGGCTTCCCGGCGGCGGCGGTGGCGCGCGACCAGCTGGAGTTCGCGGTGGCCGAGCTCTCCACCCACGAGAACCAGCGCGTCACCAAGGCGCTTGGCGACAACATCCAGGCAGCCCTGACGGGCGGCAAGCCGCCCGAACGGGCGCTCCGGGACGCGCAGGCCGAGGCCGAGCGCATCCTCCGTCCGTACCGCTAGCCCTCCTCAAGCCTCGCGGGCGGCACCCTGGTGCCGCCCGCTCCGTGTCACAGCCCCCTATGCCGCGGGGGCAGCCAGCAACAGGGATCGATGAAAAGCCGCCTTTCCTCAGCCGCCCACGGCTGGCTGCTGCTGCTGCCGGCGATGGTGCTTCTCGTTGCCTTCACGCACTGGCCCGCGGTCGCGAGCTTCGTGGAGAGCTTCACCTCCACCGCCCGCCCGCGCCGCCCATCGCGTTTCGTCGGTGCCGCGAATTACGAGCAGATCCTCGCCGATCCCGTCTTCTGGCAGTCGCTGACCAACAATCTGTGGTTCGCGCTCGGCACCATTCCCCTCGCGATCGGGCTCGCGCTGCTGATGGCGATCTGGGTGAACGACCGTATCCCCGGCCGCACTTTCGCACGCATGGCCTATTTCACGCCCACCATCCTGCCGATGATCGCAGTCGCCAACATCTGGCTCTTCTTCTACACGCCGCAATACGGCCTTCTGGAGCAGATCACCGGCGCGCTCGGGTTCAGCTCGCACAACTGGCTCGGGTCAAGGGAAACCGCGCTGGCCGCCGTCACGCTCGTGGCCGTCTGGAAGGAGGCCGGCTTCTTCATGATCTTCTATCTCGCGGCCTTGCAGGGGATCTCGCCCGTGCTGGCGGAGGCCGCCTCCCTCGAAGGGGCGTCGCGGTGGACGTTCTTCCGCCGCGTCCAGTTCCCATTGCTCATGCCGACGACGCTGTTCGTCCTGATCAACGCCGTCATCAATGCCTTCCGCACCGTCGACCACATCATCGTCATGACACGGGGCGGCCCGGACAACGCCACCTCGCTGCTGCTGTTCTACATCTATCAGGTCGGCTTCAACTTCTGGGACACGTCCTACGCGGCCGCCCTGACCGTTGTGCTCCTCGCTCTCCTGGCGATCGCGGCGCTCGTTCAGTACGGCTGGCTCGAACGAAGGGTCCATTACCAGTGAGAGACGGCTTCGCGGAACCTGCCGTTCCGGCCCGCCGGCCAGCCGGCCGCCGCGGCGCAGGGCTGGAGGAGCGCGCCTCCCCCTATGCGCCCACCGGCACCTGGCGCCTGCTCGAAGGAACGGGGGCGATCCTGCTCGCGGTTCTCTGGATCCTGCCCCTGCTCTTTGCATTCTGGGCTGCCTTCCACGAGGCGGAATACACGACACGCCTGCAGTTGGACGCGCCGCTGACGCTGGAGAACTTCCGGCGCGCCTGGGATGCGGCGCCCTTCGCGCGCTACTTTCTCAATACCACCATTCTGGTGACGCTGATCTTCCTCTGCCAAGTCGTGCTGGGGACGCTGGCCGCCTATGCCTTCGCGCGCTTCGAGTTTCCTGGACGAGGCATTGCCTTCGCGCTCGTGCTGGTTCAGCTCATGATCATGCCGGACGTGCTGATCGTGGAGAACTATCGCACGATGAGCCAGCTCGGCCTGGTCGACACCATCCCCGGCATCGCCCTGCCCTACATCGCCTCGGCCTTCGGCATCTTCCTGCTCCGGCAGACCTTCAAGACGATCCCGCGCGAGCTCGACGACGCTGCGCGGGTGGAGGGCGCGAGCGCCCTGCAGATCCTGCTCAAGATCTACGTCCCACTGGCACGTCCCATCTACATCGCTTACGGCCTCGTCTCGGTGAGCTACCACTGGAACAACTTCCTCTGGCCGCTCATCGTGACGAACTCGGTTGGGGCGCGCCCGCTGACGGTTGGCCTCCAGGTGTTCGCAGGTGGAGATCAGGGTGTGGACTGGGCCGTGATCTGCGCCGCGACCCTGATGACCTCAGCGCCGCTCCTGATCGGCTTCCTGTTGTTCCAGCGGCAATTCGTTCAGAGCTTCATGCGCGCCGGAATCCGCTGACCCATGCAGATTGCTACCTGGAACGTCCAGTGGGGACTTGGCATGGACGGACGAGCTGACCTAGCGCGCATCATTGCCCACGCGCGGTCGCTCGCGGATTTCGACGTGCTGTGCCTGCAGGAGCTCTCCGACAACCTGCCCGATCTCAAGGGAAACAGGGGCGAGAACCAATTTGCCGAAGTCGCGGACCTGCTGCCTGGATTCCAGGCAATTGCCGGAGCAGGGCTGGAGGTCATGGGCGAGGGCGGAGCGGTCCGGCGCTTCGGCAACATGATTCTGTCACGCCTGCCCGTGTGCCAGGTCCTTCGCCACACGCTTCCCTGGCCTGGGGGAGGGCCGCACAGCATGCCGCGCATGCTGCTTGAGGCGACGGTTCTGACCACGTTCGGCCCCGTGCGCATCATGACGACACACCTGGAGTATCATTCGGCTGAGCACCGACGGTTGCAGGTGGAAGCGATCCGCGTCGCGCACGCCCTTGCCCACGACCGCGCCGCGCGGCCTCGGGAGCCAGGGACCGGCGCCTATGCCCTTCAGCCGCATCCATCCTCCGCGATCCTGACGGGCGACTTTAATATGCCGCCGTCGGATCCCACGAAGCGTCACCTGTCTGCGCCTCTGGAGCGCGGCGCACCGCCGTTTCTGGACAGCTGGGAAATCCGCCATGGAGGCGCGCCGCACCCACCTTCTTTCTGCATCACGGACCAGACCTATGGGCAGCCGCATTGCTGTGACTACATCTTCGTCACGGAGGACCTCGCTCCGAGGGTTCATTCGGTCCGATACGACACGGAAACACGCTTGTCCGACCACCAGCCCGTTATCCTGACTTTGGATTGCCGTGCGGAAGAGTGAAAGTTCAGGTTCGCTGCGGTGGAGACCACCGGCAGCAGGGGGCGAAGTCCACACCGGTGGCCGGTTGGACGACAGCGCAGTGGGGGCTTCATTCGTAGCACTGGCCGCACAGCACGCGCGGGCGCTGGCTCCGTGCTCGCCAGCCTTGGTGGGTCCGCACTTTCCGGACCATGTGGCCGTCGGACGAAGCGATTATGGCGTCTCTCCTGCGAGCCGTACTCGGCAGACGCAACGCATCAGCGAAGGTGGATGTGATTCACGTGGATGATGCCACTGACAACTCGCCGGTCCTCCACGCTTGGTACTCCACGCGAGAGCGGGTGGTAGGGCGGGCCGCTGGATCCGCGTCTTCGTGAGCCAGAACAGGTCAGTCATGGCAGCACCTCCGGACACCAGGGGTTCGCAGCAGCATCGAAGATCAAGAGGATCGTTGATAGGCCCCGGGTCTACTGCATTCAACCTTGTGCCGGCGTCTGACGAACCAAAACAGATGGTGGGAAGGGCGCCTCACCGAGCTCCACTCGGCCAGAACATGACATGCAGGGTTTGCAGGATGATCCGCAGGTCGAACAGGATGCCGAAGTTCTTCACGTAGAAGAGGTCGTAGCTCAGCTTGGAGCGCGCATCGTTCAGTGATGCTCCATGAGGATAGTTGACCTGAGCCCATCCGGTAAGGCCGGCCCGCACAAGGTGGCGTTCCTCGTAGAGGGGCAGCTGGCTGGAGAGCTTCTGGGTAAAATCGGGCCGCTCCGGACGCGGTCCAACAAAGGCCATATCACCGCGCAGAATATTCAGAAGCTGCGGCAGTTCATCCAGGCGCGTGCGGCGCAGGATCAGGCCGATCCTTGTCATGCGCGGGTCGGCCTTCGCCACACGAACAGCGCCACAGCCTTCCGCGTTCGATGCCATCGTACGAAGTTTGAGAATGCGGAACACGCGTCCTCCACGCGAAACGCGATCTTGACGGTGGAGCGCGGGGCCGGGGTCCTCAAGCTTCACCGCCAGGGCGGCGACCAGGAGAGTTGGCGAAACGAGGAACAGCAGCACGGCGCCGATGGTGAGGTCGAGTGCGCGCTTCAAGCAGCGGTCCATCGTTCCCATGACGAAGCCGTCTGAGTACAGCAGCCAGCCGAGATCGAGGCGCTTGAGGTCGATCCGGCCGATCTCCTTCTCCAGGAATTGAGCGTACTCGGTTACCGGGTACCCCGCCATCTTGCATGCGAGCAGGCTGTCCGTGGCCAGGCCGCGCCGCTCGTCCGGCGCCACCACGATCTGGTCGGGGTTGAGGCCGCGAACCGTCGCGAGAAGATCCTTCAGGCCGACAACAATTCGGCTGCCAGGATCTTTTGTCAGGCGTGGATCAACTTCGCCCATGACGTCGGCGTGGACGAAAATGACATCAAAGGCCAGGGTTCGTGCCTCCCGGCGCAGCACCCAGATCAGGTCCCAGGCGCGGCGTCCGGCGCCGATAACGAGGAGGCGGCGGCGGAAGGCACCGCGGCGTCGAAGCAACTGGAGCGTGAGGCGTGCGGCAAGGCCAGCGGCCGCGAAGCACGGTACACAGGCGGCGAACATCAGGTGGGCATTCGGGAGAGCGAAGCCGCCCGGCAGGGCTGCCGTTGCGGCCCAGCTGATCAAGCTGCTTGCACCGGCCGCGATCGGCACACGCCCGAGCATGTCCCCAGTCTCGATTAACGCCTCACGTCGGTAGAGGCCCAGCGCGTAGAGGAACATCAGGTCAGTCGCTGGAAAGGCCAAGGCCGCGGGACCGATCGGATGATCCGTGGCGATAAGCAGAACCGCGGCGTAGCAGGCCAGAGCGAGAAAGGCTGCATCCAACATGAACAGGAAGCGGGAAGCGGTTAGGCCGGAGCGCTTCTGGATGTGCATGGTGAGCTCCAGCAGGGCTAGGGTGATCCGGGCCGCCGCAGTGCAGGGCCCGGCCGAGCGGAAACACACGTGATTCGTTAATCATCCGTGAACCTATCTCAGGAAAGGCAGTTCGGAGCCCACCGCTACCCCTCCGCTGCGGCAGCCGCATCGCCTTTTCGTCACTTCCGGTCGTCCAAGGGGGCCAATCCGGCGAACTCAGCCACCTTGTCGGCGCAACAGCATGTCCGAACCTCGGGCGCTTCGCCGACCGGGCCTTGCAGCGCGGATGCTTTGACGACCTCACCCAAGGGGCGCGCAACCCGCGCAGCGGGGCGGCACCTAGCACGATGAGCCGGAAAGGTACGGAGCAACGACCCTTGGGGTCACCCCTGCGACGGGTGAGATCGAGTTCGGGGAGGCGGTCCAAGGCACGCGTGACCGTGGATTGCTCGGCGCTCAGGAAGGCGGCGAGCCACCAGGCGCGTGCGTCGGCACTTCGGGAGGCTCGCAGGTTGCACGGTAGCGCGCCTCGCTTTGCGCCGTAGCCGAGGCTCACAGGACATCCCGGGTGCCTGGACGACGAACTCAAGCTCCGCGGCAACCAGCGCCCACACGCCTTCCTGCCGGCAAGCCAGAACCGCTCATTTTGTGTTGCTTAAACGAAACTTAATCTTGTTTTTGGGACGGTGGTCATGATACCAATATGAAACGATCGGTGGGATGGTCCTGCCGCTGGAATGCCAAGAGCTATACATGCGAAACCTCCTGCTCGCCGGAGTTGCCCTGATCGGGCTCTCCGCCCATGCCGATGCGGCGCTGATCACCACTACCAGCCTGTTCACGCCCGTGCCTGTTCCAGGCACCACGACCACCATCGGCCTGCAGGGTACGACGGCACCGTCGCAGGCCGCTTTCTCCGGCGACGGCTACACGATCGGCTTCGCTGTCGGGGCGAACCAGGGCATCGTGCGGGGCGCCTCTTCAGGGCTCCACGCCATTCCGGTGGCGGGCGTCAGCAGCGGCAATCCCACCTACCTGACCGGTGACTTCGCCTCCGACCAGACCACGAATGCGGGCCTGAGCGGGAATTACCTGTCCACCGGGCTGGGGAGCATCATCATCACCTTCGCCGCGCCGCAGACCGCTCTTGCGCTGCTCTGGGGCTCGATCGACAGTTCCAATGCCATCACCTTCAACAACACGGCCACCGACACTCTGACTGGCTCCGCCGTGCAGAGCCTCGCCGCCGGCTTTGTTGGCAACGGCTTCCAGGGTCCGGGCGGAAGCGCCTATATCAGCGTGCTCTCGGATACGCCCTTCACGACAATCACCCTGTCGAGCGGCGTTGTTTCCTTCGAGGCAGCCGGCCTCATTGCATCCACGGCTCCGATCAGCGTCCCCGAGCCCACCTCCCTTGCCGTCTTCGGCATGGGCCTCCTCGGCATGGGCCTTTTTCAGCGGCGCCGGGCCAGCCACATCTCCGATCATCATCTTGGGTCCCGCGGCTGACATGAAAACGAGACCGTGCGCAGTCACCATCAGGGAAAATGTCGGCCACCCCTGGGGTGGTGCAGCCGGATGGGACTTCATCGAATTGCGGGCAGACAGCGAGCGGGCGATCAGGAAGTTCCGCCGGTCGGCCAAGCGCGAGCACTGGCTTGAATGGTCCGTTGGACACAACGGCGATCAGGTCACTGCGGTGCTCTACAAGCCGCACGGGATGGCGGGGCCTTGGACACCTCCAAACAATCAACAGGCCCTCGCCTTTGGCAACCCGTCCAGACGCGCAAGTTGGATGAACTGGTTAACGAAACTAAAAACCTCTGCTGTAGCCGCATGGTGGCAACCCAACCGCGAGCTGGGTTCCTGAACAGTATCTGCAACAAGAGGTTTGCTGTCCGGTAAGGCACATAGTGGGATCTCCCCATGAAAGGGGAGAAGCCCATGACGCAGCAGAGACGCTTTGCCGAAGGGGTCCCCTGACGAACTGACCACCTATGTCGG
Source organism: Muricoccus vinaceus (assembly GCF_042433125.1). Taxonomy (NCBI): domain Bacteria; kingdom Pseudomonadati; phylum Pseudomonadota; class Alphaproteobacteria; order Acetobacterales; family Roseomonadaceae; genus Muricoccus; species Muricoccus vinaceus. The sequence goes on from NZ_JBHLVZ010000001.1 coordinate 145,827, forward strand.
GGCTGAGAACGGCGGAGGCGGCTGGTGACGGGAGGCTCGCCCAACCTTTGATCTCACCGCCGCAAGGATGCGACGCGAGCACAAGCCTGGGCTGTGCGGCTCGCGAGGCATCCGCTTTCCCGGCTGATGCTCAGCGTGCTGCATCTTTGATGAAGTCGATGAAGGCCCGCAGCGGCGCCGGGACCAAGCGACGGCCGGGATAATAGAGGAACGGCCCCGAAAAGGCCTGCCACCAGGGTTCGAGCACGGGTTCCAGGGCGCGGCTGTCGAGGTGGGGGCGGAGCCAGTCCTCAAAGAGGATGATGATCCCCGTGCCCGCGACCGCCGCCTCCACCGCAAGGTCTGTCGCCCCACCGACGCTGACTAGGAGGGGGCCGGTCGGGTCCACGCGCACCACCTCCCCCTCCCGCTCGAATTCCCACACCGTCATGGCACCGCTGGCGAAGCGGCCGCGCAGGCAGGCGTGGTGGAGGAGATCCCGCGGGTGTTCCGGCCGCCCGTGGCGGCGGAGGTAGTCCGGCGAGGCCGCCGTGGCGTAGCGCTGGACGCGCGGCCCGATCGACACCGCGATCATGTCCGCCTCCAGCCGCTCGTCGTAGCGGATGCCGGCGTCGCAGCCGGCGGCCAGCACGTCCACGAAGCCGTCCTCGGCGATCACCTCCAGCCGGATCTCGGGATAGGCCGCGAGGAAGGGCGGCACGAGGCGCGGCAGCACGAGGCGGGAGGCGCTGACGGGCACGTTCAGCCGCAGCGTGCCCGCGGGCCGGTCGCGAAAGCTGTTCACCGCGTCCAGCGCCGCCTCCACCTCGCCCAGCGCGGGGCCGAGGCGCTCGAGCAGGCGCCGGCCGGCCTCGGTCGGCACGACGCTGCGGGTGGTGCGGTGCAGGAGGCGCACGCCGAGCCGCGCCTCCAGCCGCCTCACCGCGTCACTGAGGCCGGAGGCGCTGGCACCGGCGGCGCGCGCGCCGTCGCGGAAGCCCCCCGCCCGCGCCACCGCGAGGAAAGCGTTGAGGTCGCTGAGGTCTGCCGACATTGTCCGCCATTTCGTACGGCTTGTACGGATTATATCCGATTATCGTGCACCGGAGGAGGGCTTAGCTAGGGGGCGTTCAAGGAGAACGGTCATGGCCAGCATCGACAATTCCGGCACCTTCCACCTCGGCGACCGCCGCGTGCGGCGGCTCGGCTACGGCGCCATGCAGCTCGCCGGGCCCGGCGTCTTCGGGCCGCCGCGGAACCGGGCGGAAGCGCTCACCGTGCTGCGCGAGGCGGTCGCGGCGGGGGTAAACCACATCGACACGAGCGACTTCTACGGCCCACATGCCACGAACCAGGTGATCCGCGAGGCGCTCGCCCCCTATCCGGACGACCTCGTCATTGTCACCAAGATTGGCGCCCGCCGCGGCGAGGACGCCTCCTGGCTCCCGGCCTTCTCGGCGGAGGATCTGACGCAGGCGGTGCACGACAACCTCCGCAACCTCGGCCGCGACGTGCTGGAGGTGGTGAACCTGCGCATCATGTTCAGCGTCCATGGCCCCGCCGAGGGCTCGATCGAGGCGCCGCTGACGGCGCTGGCCGAACTGCAGCGAGAGGGGCTGGTGCGGCACATCGGCCTCAGCAACGTCACCCCCGCCCAGGTCGCGCAGGGGCGCGGCATCTGCGCCATCGCCTGCGTGCAGAACGAGTACAACCTCGCCCATCGTGGCGACGACGCGCTGATCGACGGTCTCGCGCGGGACGGCATCCCCTATGTGCCCTTCTTCCCGCTCGGCGGGTTCAACCCGCTGCAATCCTCGATCCTGTCGGAGGTGGCGGGGGGGCTGGGCGCGACGCCCATGCAGGTCGCGCTCGCCTGGCTCCTGCGCCGCTCGCCCAACATCCTGCTCATCCCCGGCACCTCCTCCGTCGCGCATCTGCGGGAGAACCTCGCGGCGGCCGGGCTCGAGCTGCCGGAGGCGGCGATGGGGCGGCTGAACGGGATCGCGGCGGAAAGTGTGGCGGGCTGACCAGGCCACGCCTCGGCCGCTGTTCATGGCTGCGCGGTGCAGCCGTTCTGGCTTGAATACCGGAAGCGGTGGGTCTGCTCCCGGCCAGCATCACCCATCCACCTTCGCGACGCTCAAGGGGCACGGCATGCCCGTCTTCAAGCGGCCGGTTCTTTGAAGCCGCGCAGCAACACGCGCATCCGCAGCATGGAGTCTGAAATAAACCAAAAGGCAGGACGCGCGGGGCTGTAGGTTTGGGGCATGTCTGCTCCCTGCCCGAGTTTGGGAAGCGACGTCTCCAGGAAGGCGGCACAAGGTCCCGCTTACGGCCTTGGTGCCGGTGGAGCCCCCTGCCCTCTCGCGAACACCTCCTGGCCAGGCTGGCAGCGCGCCGCGACCGAGACGACCGCCGCTCACCGACGAGCAAATCATTTCGGCTCAGTTGTCCGGGCGATGCCCAGGCAGGGAACGTGCCTCTACGGACCGAGCCCTCTACCCGTTCGGCTTTCTTGGTGCGCCCGCTGGGGCTCGAACCCAGGACCCCAAGATTAAAAGTCTCGTGCTCTACCGACTGAGCTACAGGCGCGCACCGCCCGTCCTATGGGAAGTGCGCGCCCCTGCTGTCAAGGTGGGGTCAGGCGGCACCCGCCGGGCGCATCTTCACGATTCGGTCCGGGTTCTGCACCTGGCCGCTGCTGCCCGAGCCGCGCTTGATCTTGTCCACCAGCTCCATACCGGAGGTCACGCGCCCCCAGATCGTGTACTGGCCATCCAGGCTCGGATAGGGCCCAAACATGATGAAGAACTGGCTGTTGGCGCTGTTGGGGTCGCCCGCGCGCGCCATGCCGCAGGTGCCGCGCAGAAAGCGCGCCTTCGCCGGCGGCGAGAACTCGGCGGGAACATTGGGAAGCTGGCTGCCACCCGTACCGGTGCCGGTCGGGTCACCGCCCTGGGCCATGAAGCCCTCGATCACGCGATGGAACGGCGTGTTGTCGTAGAAGCCCTGTGCCGAAAGCGTCTTGATCCGCTCCACGTGCTTGGGCGCAAGGTCGGGCCGAAGCTCGATGGTCACCCGACCGTCCTTCAGGTCCAGGTAGAGCGTATTGTCGGCGTTGGCCTGGGCCTCGGCCTCGTTGGTGGTGGCGTCGCTCATCATGACTCCCGTGGCGGTCGCAATCGAGGTGGCGATAAGGATCCGGCGCTGCATGGCGTTTGTTCCCCGGAGTGGTTGGCGTGGTGCGCCGCCAGTCAGTTGCCCGGGCGGACGCGGGCGAGCGTGCGCTCGAGCGTCAATTGGGGCACGAAGGAGGAAATGTCTCCCCCCAAGCGCGCGATCTCCTTCACGAAGCGCGACGAGATGAACTGGTTCGTCTCGCTGGCCATAAGGAAGACGGTCTCGACGCCCTGGTCCAGGCGGCGGTTCATGCCGGCCATCTGCACCTCGTAGTCGAAGTCGGAGACAGCCCGCAGGCCGCGCACGATCATGCCCGCGCCGTGCTCGCGCGCCAGCGTCACCAGCAGCCCGTCGAAAGGCACGACCTCGATCGTGGCGCCGGTTACCGCCGCGACGCTGTCGGTTTCCGCCCGCACCAGCTCCACCCGTTCCTCGATCGGGAAGATCGGCCCCTTACCGGCGTTCATGGCCACTCCGATCACCAGCCGGTCGAGCAGACGGGCGGCACGGTGGATCACATCGATATGCCCGTTGGTCACGGGGTCGAAGGTGCCGGGATAAACCCCGATCCGCTCAGGCATCGGCCGCAACGCCCTCGCTCACCACCGCGCCGTCGTCCACCACGGGGAAGCAGGAGGTCACGGCTTCTCCCTTGTCCAGGCGGAACAGCGTGACGCCCGCCGCCTGCCGGCCCATCACCCGCACCTGGTCCGCAGGCAGGCGGATCAGGCGCCCGTTATCGGTCACCAGCATCACGTCGTCGCCCGGCCGCACCGGGAAAGTCGCGACCACCGCATGGCCCTTGCCGCGCCCGAGCGGGATGCTCGCGATCCCCTGCCCGCCACGCCCGCTGCGACGATACTCATAGGCGGAGGCACGCTTGCCGAAGCCGGTATCCGTCACGACCAGCAGGATTTCCTCGGCCTGCTCCAGGTCCTCCGCCCGCTCGGCGCTGAGCGCGACCTCCTCTGCGGAGTCCTCGCCCTCCTCGGCGCCGGCCGCGCTGTCCCCGGCCTCCTCCGGTGCCTCGCCGGCGGCCTCTCCCTGTGCCCGCCGCTTCGCCGCGGCGAATTTGAGATAGGCCGTCCTCTCCCCCGGCGTCGCCGGGACGTTGCGCAGCACCGAGAGGGCGATCACCGCATCCCCCTTGCCCACAAGCTTGATGCCCCGCACGCCCGTCGAGTCACGGCCGGCGAACACGCGCAGCACGCCCTCCTCCGCGGTGAAGCGGATGGCGCGTCCGAGGCGCGTCGCCAACAGGATGTCGTCGCCCTCCCGGCAGGTCTGAACGCCGACAAGGCTGTCGCCCTCGTCGAGCTTCATGGCGATCAGCCCCGCCGCGCGCACGTTGCGGAAGTCGGACAGCCGGTTGCGCCGGACGTTGCCGCACTCCGTCGCGAAGACGAGGTGCAGGTTCTCCCAAAGGCTCTCGTCCTGCGGCAGCGGCAGCACGGCCGTCACCGTTTCCCCGTCCTGCAGCTGGAGCAGCTGCCGGAGCGAGCGCCCGCGCGCCGTCGGCCCCGCCTCTGGCAGGCGCCAGATCTTCTCGCGGAAGGCGATGCCCCGGCTGGTGAAGAACAGCACGTGCTGGTGCGTGTGCGCGTTGAACGACCGGATGACGACATCGTCCTCCCGCGTCCCGGCAGCGCTGCGCCCGCGCCCGCCGCGGTTCTGCGCGCGGAAGGTCTCCAGCGGCGTGCGCTTGACGTAGCCGTCGCGCGTCAGCGTCACCACCATCAGCCCGGGCTCGATCAGGCTCTCGTCGTCCTGGTCGGATACGCCATCCAGGATCGAGGTCATGCGCGGCACGGCGATCTGCGCCCGCACCTCGGCCAGCTCCTGCGCCATCAGCTCCAGCCGGCGAGGCCGGGAGGAAAGGATGTCCAGCAGCTCACGGATGCTGGCCGCGATCTCGTCCAGCTCCTGCAGGATCTTCTCCCGCTCCAGGCCGGTCAGGCGGCGCAGCGTGAGTTCCAGGATGCCGCGCGCCTGCGCCTCGGTCAGGCGCACCGTCTCCCCGGTGACGACGTTGCCGGCATCGTCCACGAGCGCCAGCAGCGCGCCCACGTCGCCGGCCGGCCAGTCGGTGGACATCAGCGCCTCCCGCGCCGCGGCCGCGTCGGGGCTCGCGCGGATCACGCGGATCACCTCGTCGATATTGGCCACCGCGATGGCAAGCCCGATCAGGATGTGCCCGCGGTCCCGCGCCTTCGCCAGGCGGAACCGGCTGCGTCGGGTGATCACCTCCTCGCGGAAGCGGATGAAGACCTGAAGCGCATCGCGCAGCCCCATCTGGCGGGGCGTGCCGTCGTCGAGCGCGAGGAAGTTGACGGGAAAGGAGGTTTGCAGGTTCGTGAAGCGGTAAAGCTGGTTCAGCACCACCTCGGCCGTCGCGTCCTTCTTCACCTCGATGACGATCCGCATGCCGTCGCGGTCGCTCTCGTCGCGAAGGTCGGAGATGCCCTCCACCTGCTTGGCGCGCGCCAGCTCGGCGATGCGCTCGATCAGCGTCGCCTTGTTCACCTGGTAGGGCACCTCGGAGACGACAATCGCCTGCCGCCCGCCGCGCATGTCCTCGATCTCGCAGCGCGCGCGCACGGGAACGGAGCCGCGCCCCGTCTCGAAGGCGGCGCGAATGCCCGCGCGGCCCAGGATCAGCCCGCCCGTGGGGAAGTCCGGCCCCGGCATGATCTCCATCAGCCGCTCCAGCGTGATCGCCGGATCGGCGATCATCGCCAGCGTCGCGTCGATCACCTCGCCCGGGTTGTGCGGCGGGATGTTGGTGGCCATGCCCACGGCGATGCCGTTGGAACCGTTGACCAGCAGGTTCGGATAGGCTGCCGGCAGGACGCGCGGCTCCACCGCGCTCTCGTCGTAGTTCGGCTGGAAATCGACGGTGTCCTCGTCAATGCCCGCCAGCAGCGCCGTCGCCGACTTGGCCAGCCGCGCCTCGGTGTAGCGCATGGCAGCGGCCGGGTCGCCGTCCATGCTGCCGAAATTGCCCTGGCCGTCGATCAGGGGCACGCGCATGGCGAAAGGCTGCGCCATCCGCACCATGGCGTCGTAGATCGCGCTGTCGCCGTGCGGGTGGTACTTACCCATCACGTCGCCCACCACGCGGGCGGACTTCTTGTAGGGCTTGTCGGCCGTGAAGCCGTTCTCGTTCATCGCGAAGAGGATGCGGCGGTGCACGGGCTTCAGCCCGTCCCGCGCATCCGGCAGCGCGCGCGACACGATCACGCTCATCGCGTAATCGAGGTAGGAGCGGCGCATCTCCGCCTCGATCGTCACCGGCCGGGTTTCGTCGGGCATCCGCTCGTCGGAGGGACCGCCGCTCTCGGTATCGCTCACTTATCGGGTTCCAGATGGATCAGCCTGGGCGTCGGGAAGGGCTCTGCATGCCGTCTCAGAACGGAATGTCGTCGTCGAGGTCGGCCTTGGGCGCATCCCAGCCGCCCCCGCCACCGCCACGCGCAGGCTTGGAGGCACCGCCCGAGGGCGCACCGCCGCGCCCGCCGCCATAGCCGCCGCCCGAGGCGCCACCACCGGAGGCGCCGCCGCCATAGCCGCCCGAGCGCTCGGCACGGTCCCCGCCGAAGCCGCCGCCGGCCTCGTCGCCGCCGCCACCCTGGTTCCGGCCGCCCAGCAGGGTCAGCTCACCCCGGAACTGCCGGAGGACGATCTCGGTCGAGTAGCGCTCCTGCCCCTCGTTCGTCGTCCACTTGCGGGTCTCGAGCTGGCCCTCGAGATAAACCTGGCTGCCCTTCTTCAGGTAGCGCTCGGCAATCTCGCCCAGCTTCTCGTTGAAGATGGCGACCGAGTGCCACTCGGTGCGCTCCTGCTGGTTGCCCTCGCGATCCTTGTAGCGCTCGCTGGTCGCCACCCGCAGGTTCACCACCTTGCCGCCGTTCTGGAAGTTTCGGACCTCGGGGTCCTTTCCCAGCGACCCCAGGATGATCACCTTGTTGACGCTGCCGGCCATGCCACCCACATCCTCGAATAGCCGGGCGAGCCCGGCCTGAAACCATCAACAACCCGGCGGTTGCCCGCCCCGCGCGAGCCCGCGCATCGCCGACCCGTGCAAAATCCCCTTGGGATTCGCGCACGGGCCGACGAAGCTACCCCCCGGGGAGCGGTGAGACCACCCCCCGGGGAGAGCCCAAGGTCGGGGCGCCCCCCGGCGACCCCTTCCCGCCGCCCACATATGGTGGCACAAGCCCCAGAACACAATGCGAACGAAGGCCGGATTTCCCTTGCCCGACAGCCTCCCCGAGCCTGCTTCGAACCGCACCGGCGCGAACCGCCTGGCCAACCGCGGCAGCCTTGAGATGGGCACCGGCGGGTATATCCGCATCCGGGGCGCCCGGCAGCACAACCTCAAGAACATCGACCTCGACATCCCCAAGGGGACGCTGACGGTCATCACCGGCGTTTCGGGCTCGGGCAAGTCCTCCCTGGCCTTCGATACGATCTATGCCGAGGGCCAGCGCCGCTACGTCGAGAGCCTCTCGGCCTATGCCCGCCAGTTCCTGGAGCTGCAGCAGAAGCCGGACGTGGACAGCATCGAGGGCCTGTCGCCAGCCATCTCGATCGAGCAGAAGACCACCTCCCACAACCCGCGCTCCACCGTGGGCACCGTCACCGAGATCGCCGACTACACCCGCCTCCTCTGGGCCCGGGTCGGCATCCCCTATTCCCCCGCGACCGGCCTGCCGATCGAGGCCCAGACCGTCTCCCAGATGGTGGACCGGGTCATGGCCATGCCGGAGGGCACGCGCCTCCTGATCCTGGCCCCGGTCGCCCGCGGCAAGAAGGGCGAGTGGAAGAAGGAGCTGGCCGAGCTCCAGCGCCGCGGCTTCGAGCGGGTGAAGGTCAACGGTGCCCTCCTCCGCATCGAGGAGGTGCCCGCCCTCGACAAGAAGAAGAAGCACGACATCGAGGCGGTGGTGGACCGCGTGGTGGTGCGGGAGGGCGCCGCGCAGCGCCTGGCCGACAGCTTCGAGACGGCGCTGGGCCTCTCGGACGGCGTGGTCTACCTGGAGGGCGCCGACAATGGCGAGCGGACGGTCTTCTCCTCCCGCTTCGCCTGCCCCGTCTCCGGCTTCACGATCGAGGAAATCGAGCCCCGGCTCTTCTCCTTCAACTCCCCCCAGGGAGCTTGCCCCGCCTGCGACGGCCTCGGGAGCGAGACCTATTTCGACCCCGCCCTGGTGGTGCCGGACGACGCCCGGTCCATCGCCGAGGGCGCTGTCGCCGCCTGGGCCGGCGGCGCCTCCTCCCCCTATTACGACCAGACGCTCGAGAGCCTGGCCCGCCACTTCAAGGTTTCCGCCAGGAGCCCCTGGGCCGACCTCGGCAAGCCCGTGCGGGAGGCCATCCTGAACGGCACCTCCGAGGTCGTCACCCTCCGCTACAAGGATGGGCTCCGCGCCTACGAGGTGAAGAAGCCCTTCGAGGGCGTGATCCCCAACCTCGAGCGCCGCCTGCGCGAAACGGACAACCCCTGGATCCGCGAGGACCTCAGCCGCTACCAGTCCGACCGCCCCTGCCACGTCTGCCGCGGCGCCCGCCTCAAGCCCGAGGCCCTGGCCGTGAAGGTGGCCGGCCTCAACATCGCGGAGTCCTCGGACCTTTCGATCCGCAAGGCCATGGAGTGGTTCGCCGGCGTTTACGACCAGCTGACCCCGCAGCGCCAGGAGATCGCCCGCCGCATCCTGCGCGAGATCAACGACCGCCTCCGCTTCCTGGTCGATGTGGGCCTGGACTACCTGTCTCTGGCCCGTGGCAGCGCCAGCCTCTCGGGCGGCGAGAGCCAGCGCATCCGCCTCGCCTCCCAGATCGGCAGCGGCCTCACGGGCGTGCTCTACGTGCTGGACGAGCCCTCCATCGGCCTGCACCAGCGCGACAACGAGCGCCTCCTCGGCACCCTCCGGCGCCTTCGCGACATCGGCAACACCGTGCTGGTGGTCGAGCACGACGAGGACGCGATCCGCGCCGCCGACTACCTCGTGGACATCGGCCCCACGGCGGGCGCGGGCGGCGGCAGCATCATCGCCCACGGCACGCCCGAGGAGGTCGCGGCCAACCCGGACAGCATCACCGGCGCCTACATGTCGGGCCGCCGCTCGATCCCCACCCCCGAGGTCCGCCGCACGCCGGACCCCAAGCGCCAGCTCCGCGTGGTCGGCGCCTCGGGCAACAACCTGAAGAACGTCACGGCCTCCCTGCCCATCGGCACCTTCGCCTGCGTCACGGGCGTTTCTGGCGGCGGCAAGTCGACGCTGGTGATCGAGACCCTCTACAAGGCCGCTGCCCGCCGCCTGATGGGCGCCGGCACCGTGCCCGCGCCGCACGAGCGGCTGGAAGGGCTGGAGCACCTCGACAAGATCATCGACATCGACCAGTCCCCGATCGGCCGCACCCCGCGCTCCAACCCCGCGACCTATACGGGCCTGTTCGCCCCCATCCGCGACTGGTTCGCGGAGCTGCCGGACAGCCGCGCCCGCGGCTACAAGTCCGGCCGCTTCTCGTTCAACGTGAAGGGCGGCCGCTGCGAGGCCTGCGGCGGCGACGGGCTCATCAAGATCGAGATGCACTTCCTGCCCGACGTCTACGTCACCTGCGACACCTGCAAGGGCAAGCGCTACAACCGCGAGACGCTGGAGGTGAAGTTCCGCGGCAAGTCCATCTCCGACGTGCTGGACATGACCGTGGACCAGGGGCTGGAGTTCTTCTCCGCCGTCCCCGCCATCCGCGACAAGCTGAAGGTGCTCACCGAGGTCGGCCTCGGCTACATCCACCTGGGGCAGCAGGCCACCACCCTCTCGGGCGGCGAGGCGCAGCGCATCAAGCTGGCCAAGGAACTCTCCCGCCGCGCCACCGGCCGCACGCTCTACATCCTCGACGAGCCCACCACCGGCCTGCACTTCGAGGATGTCCGGAAGCTGCTGGAGGTGCTGCACGCGCTCGTCGCCCAGGGCAACACGGTGGTGGTGATCGAGCACAACCTCGAGGTCATCAAGACCGCCGACTGGCTGCTCGACATGGGCCCCGAGGGTGGCGACGGCGGCGGCCGCATCGTGGCCGAGGGCACGCCCGAGCAGGTGGCCGCCAGCCCTGACAGCCACACGGGACGCTTCCTCGCGCCCCTCCTGGCCGGCCGGCCCGCCGCGGCGCCGGCGAAGCGCCGCAAGCGGGCCTGAGGCGGCTCAGGCCGCCACGGCCCGCCGCAGCCGCTCGCGCTCCTCCTCGGAAAAGTCGGCCCAGCTCAGGTCCCGGTCCAGCGCGAAAACCGGCAGTCCCGGCGCGGTCACGCCGAGCGCCACCCGCTGCTCCGGGTTCAGCCAGAACGGCTGAGCCTTCTTCGGAAGCGGCCAGAGCGTCGCCCGGCCTCCCCCGGCCGGGCTCACCTGCCACCCGTTGGGATCGGCGCCGACAACCACCGCCACCGGCATCAGCGGCCGTCCGGAAAGCGCCTCCATGTCGCGCCTCGCCCGCCCGCCGGCGCGGGCGAGCAGCAGCCCGCCAGCGAGCAGCCCCAGCACCAGCAAGGCCGCCGCGGCGAAGGTGACGGCGCGGTTGGTCAGATGGTTCAGACCCATATCCGTCGTCAGCTTGCCCGGGCGGGTGGGATCGGCGAGCAGCTGGACGCTGTAGTTCCCGAGATGCGGCTCGGCGAAGATGTATTCCGCGCCCTGGCGGAGCGGCTCGCCGTTCTTGGTCGGCGCGGCGGATATCAGGGTCATGGAGCAGGTCTGGAGCAAGCCCAGCCGCGTGCTGCACCGCCCGTTCTCCACACGCCCCGCCGCCGGCACCGCCCCACCCCGGATCTCGTAATCCGAGAGCAGGTTGGGCAGCAGCGATGCCGTCGCCCACCAACCGAAGCCGAGCGCGACCACCAGCAGGCCGAGCGCCGTCAGCCAGCCTTTCCAGCGCGACACCGGCGCGTCGATACGGAGCGGCCGCTCTGGAAAGGCGGCCTGTATGGAGGGAAGGTTCAAGCGAATCATCCGAAGCGTTTCGGCACCGACGCTACGGGCCGGTGCTCCGCGCGTCCTGGCGAGAATGCGTGATCAGGCGGCCGTCACCCGTCAAAGGCGGCCGCGCCACCCCGCCCAGGCGACCGCGAGCCGGTCTCCGGCGCCGCGCGGCGCAGGGGCATCGCCAGGCTGCCATCCCGGGGCGAGCACGCGCCCGAGGTCCCGCCGCGCCAGGACGGCGGGCAGCGCCGCGGCCACCGCTCGCGCGGGCAGCCCGGCCAGGGACCTCCGGCCGGCCTCCTCCAGCGAAAGCCCATCCCGCGCCAGCGACCGCGCCGCCTCCCGCGGGTCGGCATGGGGCGGCAGGGGATCGCGGCCCTGCGCCGCAAGCACCGCGAGGCTCCGCAGCGTGCCGCCGATCCCATAGGCCGTGCCGACCTGCCGCAGCCCCGGCATCGCGGCCTCGCCCGCCCCCAGCACCCGGCCCGTTTCCGCCGCCATGATCCCGGCCGTGCTGCGCATCCGCTCCGCCAATGGCGGCGCGTCCTCGCCGGTTTCCTCGGCCTCGCGCCCTTCCACCATGGCCAGGAGGGCGCCGGGCTCCAGTTGCCCCTGCCGGATCGCATCGGAGAGGGGGCCGGCCACCTCGTGCCGCCGCGGCGCGCCGCCGGCCGCCGCCTCCTCCACCACCTCGCGCCACCATTGCAGGCGGATCAGCGCCATCATCGGTTCCCGCGCCGCCTCGCGCGCACGGGCCAGCTCGTGGTTGAAGGCGATCAGGGCGAACAGCGTGTCCCGGGCTTCGGCGGGGGCGAAAAGGGAGCAAAGGAAGCGGTCCGGATCGTGCTGGCGTGCGAAGCCGGCCAGGCCGGGAAGGTCGGTGGTGGCGGGCATCGCCGCGAATTGGACCCGCCGGGCGCCGGTGGCAAGCGCCCTCCGGCCTCCCATGTCTCGCGCCGGCGTGACGCCGGCCGGCCTTGGCCGGGCGGCTCACAAGCGCGACATTGCGCGCCGACACACCAACAGGAGATGCCCATGGCCTTCAGCCTTCCCCCCCTGCCCTATGATCCCGGCGCACTGGCCGCCCGCGGCATGCAGCAGGAGACGCTGGAGCTGCACCACGGCAAGCACCACCAGGCCTATGTCACGGCGCTGAACGGCCTGGTCGAGAGCAAGGGCCTGCAGGGCAAGACGCTCGAGCAGATCGTGTCCGAGGCCGGCAAGGCCGGCGCCGACGGCCTGCCCGTGCTGAACCAGGCTGGCCAGCACTGGAACCACCTGCTGTTCTGGCAGGTCATGTCGCCCAATGGCGGCGACGACAAGATCCCGGGCGCGCTGATGAGCCGCATCGAGAGCGACCTCGGCGGCCTCCAGAAGTTCAAGGACGACTTCAAGCAGGCCGGCGTTACCCAGTTCGGCTCGGGCTGGGCCTGGCTGGTCGAGGACGCCTCCGGCAAGCTCAAGATCACCAAGACCCCGAACGGCTCCAACCCGCTCGCGACCGGCGAGGGCACGCCGTTGCTGGGCGTGGACGTCTGGGAACACTCCTACTACCTCGACTTCCGCAACCGCCGTCCGGACTACCTGACCAACTGGCTGGACAAGCTGGTGAACTGGGAGTTCGTGGCCTCCCTCATGGGCAAGGGCATGACCTCCGGCCAGTCGGCCTAAAGCACTCGCCCGAAACGAAGAAGGGCGCCGCGGGTCATCCCCGCGGCGCCCTTCGCGCATCCGGAGGCCCGGGTCAGGCCTTGGCGGGCGCCGCGTCGTTGGCGGGCACCGGGCGGATCACGCTGCCGATCGTGGTGCGCACGATGGTCACGCGCACGTTGGGGGCGATCTCGGCCTCGATCTCGTCCGAGCCCTCCTTCACCTTGGTGATGGTGGCGACCATGCCGCCGCCGGTGACCACGCGGTCGCCGCGCTTGAGCTGGCCGAGCATGTCCCGGTGCTCCTTCATCTTCTTCTGCTGGGGGCGGATGAGGATGAAGTAGAAGACGCCGAAGATCAGCAGGAGCGGCGCGAACTGCATCAGCATGCCGGCGGCGCCGCCTGCGGCCGCGTCCTGCGCGAAGGCGGGGGAGATGAACATGGGGCTGGGCTTCCGTCCGGGCGTTGTGGGTGCGAAGAGGGGCGGAAACTAGCTTCCCGCCCCCCCGCGTCAAGCGCGGCCGGGCGGGGCGCCCCGGAAGCATCCCAGGAACCACGATGGAACAAGCCCTCCTGACCCGCATCGCGGAGGCGCTGGAGCGCATGGCGCCCCCGCCCGCCCCGGCCGCCCGCCTGGACGGGGCCGACGCCTTCATCTGGCACCCCCACCCCCTGCCCCGCCTCGCCCCCGTGCGCCGCGTCTCGGCCGTGGACATCGCCCTGCTCCAGGGCGTGGAGCAGCAGAAGCGCCTGCTGCTGGAGAACACGCTGCGCTTCGCCCGCGGCCTGCCCGCCAACAACGCCATGCTCTGGGGCGCCCGCGGCATGGGCAAGTCCTCGCTGGTCAAGGCCGCCCACGCGAAGGCCAATGCCGAGGTCCCGGGCAGCCTGGCGCTCATCGAGATCGCGCGCGAGGACATCGTCACCCTGCCCGAGCTGCTGGAGATCCTGCGCGAGCAGCCCCGCCGCGTGCTGGTCTTCTGCGACGACCTGTCGTTCGAGCGCGAGGACGCCGACTACAAGGCGCTGAAGTCGGTGCTGGACGGCGGCATCGCCGGTCGCCCGGCCAACGTGGTGTTCTACGCCACCTCCAACCGCCGCCACCTGATGCCGCGCGACATGATCGAGAACGAGCAGCAGCGCGCCATCCACGCGAGCGAATCCGTGGAGGAGAAGGTCTCCCTTTCCGACCGCTTCGGCCTCTGGATCGGCTTCCACAACTGCGACCAGCCCACCTATTTCGCGATGGTGGAAGGCTACGCCAAGGCGCTCGGCCTGCCGATGGAGCGCGAGGCCCTGCTGGCCCGGGCCAAGGAATGGACGATCACCCGCGGCTCGCGCTCCGGCCGCGTCGCCTGGCAGTTCGCGCTGGACATGGCGGGCGAGCTGGGCGTGAAGGTGCAGGCTTGAGCGGCGAAGGCTCGCCCCGCCGGGGTGCCCGGCGCGACGCCGAGGGCCGCTTCCTCAACCCCGATGGCGGCCCGTCCGGCCAGCCCCTCGGCCAGGTCTGGCGCATGATGAGGGAGGGCGGCGGCACCCCCTGGCCGCGCGCCGTGCAGGACCCGCCCGAGGCCCCGCCGGCCGAGCCGCCCCCCGGCCACGCGGCCATCACCTTCATCGGCCACGCCACCTTCCTGATCCGCCTGCCCGGCGGCCCCACCCTGCTGACGGATCCCATCTGGTCCGAGCGCTGCAGCCCCTTCACCTTCCTCGGCCCCCGCCGCGCCCGGGCGCCGGGCCTGGCGCTGGAGGCCCTGCCCGCCATCGACGCCGTGCTGCTCTCGCACAACCACTACGACCACCTGGACGTCGCCACGCTCCGCCGCCTCGGCGCCCCCCGGATCATCACCGGGCTGAACAACGCGCCAATCCTGGCCCGCAACGGCATCCACGGTGCCGAGGAGCTGGACTGGTGGGAGGAGGCCACCGTGGGCACCGCCACCGTCACCTACCTCCCCGCCCGCCATTTCTCCGCCCGCGGCATCCGCGACCGCGGCCGCTCCCTCTGGGGCGGCTTCGCCATCCGCACCCCAGCCGGCTCCCTCTTCTTCGCGGGAGACACCGCCCATGGCCCGCACCTGGCCGAGATCGGCGCGGAGATGGGCCCCTTTCCCATCGGGCTGATCCCGATCGGCGCCTATGAGCCCCGCTGGTTCATGCGGGCCGTTCACATGAACCCGGAGGAGGCCGTGCAGGCCCGCGACGCGCTCGGTGTCCGCACGGCGGTCGCCATGCATTTCGGAACCTTCAAGCTCACCCAGGAAGGCATCGACGAGCCCGCCCGCGCCCTGGCCCGGGCCCGCGCCGCGGCCGGGCTGGCGGAAGGCGACTTCATCGTGCCCCGCTTCGGCCAGACGCTGGTGCTTCCCTTCCAGACCGATGGGAAAACCTAGCGGCTCGGGCGCTCGAAGATCTGCTCCATGACATCCCCGCCCCATTGCCGCCCGGGCCGCTCATCGATCAGGCGAAACCCCGCCTCCTTGTGAAGGCGGCGCGCCGCGTCGAGGCCCCGGAAGGTCCAGAGGCGGGTGGCGGCGAAGCCCTGCCCGTCGCGGAAGGCCAGCGCCTCCGCCAGCAGGCGCCGCGCCAGGCCGCCGCCGCGCTTGCCCTCCTCCACGACGAACCAGCGCAGGTGGGCGACCCCGCCGGGCGCACCAGGAGCCGTTGCCGGGGCTGTCCAGGCGATCCGCGAAGTCGGCGAGCCCGGCCGCCCACCCGGCTCGCGAAGAAGCGCCCGAAGCCGGAAAGACGGGCATAGGTGAGCGCGTGCAGCTCCACGCAACGGCCGAGCACGCCCGGGGCGTAGCCGCGCAGGATCTCGGCCGGCGGCGCGTGGCCGCCGCTCACGGAAAGGCCGCCCGCGCGGCGAAGCCTGGGCTAGCGTGCCGTGCCAAAGATCCGCTGTTCCACCTTGTCGCCCACGCGGATGCCCAGCCGCTCCGCCGTGCCCGCCGCAAGCTCCAGCGTCGCCCGCGCCGGGCCGTTGGAGCTGACGGTGGCCAGGCTGCGCGGCACCGTCCGCTCGGCGATCCGCAACACGGTGCCGTTCTGGGTGATGAACACCATGTCGAGGGAGGTGATGGTGTTGCGCATCCACATGCTGCTTTCGCGCGGCTGTCCCCAGTCGAACAGCATCCCCTCGTTGGCCCCGACGGAGGGGCGGAACATCAGGCCGACCATCTGCTGCTGCGGATCGAGCGCCATCTCCACCTGGAACTCGTGGCGCTTGCCGTCGCGCGTGACGATCACCAGCGGCTCGGTCGGCAGCTTGGGCTGCGGGCCGTCCTGCGCCAGGGCAACGGCGGGCAGGAGAGCCAGCAGGCCCAGAAGCGCGCGGCGGTTCATCGCTGGGGCATCCCCTCGGGGATCACGGTCCTGACCAGGCTCGCGTCGAGTGCCTCGTACTCGTGGTAGCGGATGGTCTCGTAGAGCTCGGCGCGGGTCTGCATCCGCTCCACCATGCGGTGCGTGCCGCCGTCGCGGCCGATGGCGGCGTAAAGCTCCTCCATCGCCTTGTTCGCGACCCGCAGGGCGGAGACGGGCCAGATCACCATCGCATAGCCCATCTCCTCGAACTCGCGGTCCGTGAAGAAGGGCGTGCGGCCGAACTCGGTCATGTTGGCCAGCAGCTTCACGCCGGGCATGCGCCGCGCGAACTCGCGGAACATCTCCGCCGTCACCAGCGCCTCCGGGAAGATCGCGTCCGCGCCGGCCTCCAGGTAGAGCTTCGCCCGCCCCACCGCGCCGTCGATCCCCTCGCTGGCGGCGGCGTCGGTGCGCGCGATGATATGGAGGTGCCGCCGGGCCTTGCGGGCCGCGGCCACCTTGGCGGCCATGTCGTGCGGGTCGGCCAGCTTCTTGTCGTTCAGGTGCCCGCACTTCTTGGGCAGCAGCTGGTCCTCCAGGTGCACCGCCGCGGCCCCCGCCTCCTCGAAGGCGCGGACCATGTGCATGACGTTCAGCGCCTCGCCATAGCCGGTGTCGCCATCCACCAGCACCGGCAGGGCGGAGGCACGCGCCACCTGGCGGATGTACCAGCACACGTCGTCCACCGTGATCATGCCGAGGTCGGGCAGGCCCATGTTCGCGGACATGGCGGCGCCGGACATATAGAGCGCCTCGAACCCCGCCCCCTTGGCGAGCAGGGCGGCCATGCCCGTATGGGCGCCCGGCAGGCGCAGGATGCCCGGCCGGTCCAGCAGGGCGCGGAACCGCGCCCCGGCCGGCGCCTCCGGAAGGTCTTCACCAATGACGTAGGGCATGCACCGCCTCCCGCGATCCCGGCCGCCGGGCCTTCCGCGCGCAGGAACGGACAGGGTGCATCCCCGGCGCCCGCGCGCGGCCCGTGCGCCGCGCCAGGAAGCTACCACCCCCCCTTCCCATCGGCCAGACAGCCGGCGCGCCCGGCCGCCCGTGCCGGCAAATGCCCCCGCGCGGGCGGGGTGCCCTTTCCCCGGGCCGTCCCAGCGCCTAGTTTGCGCCGCGACACCGAACGGCAGGAACGGAGCGCACGCATGGACATGACGGGCAGCCGCCACATCGAGGCGCCGCGGCAGCGCGTGTGGGAGGCTCTGAACGACCCCGCCGTGCTGCAGGCTGCCATCCCCGGCTGCGAGTCCGTCGAGCGCACGGGCGACGACAGCTTCGCCGCCAAGGTCGCCGTCCGCATCGGGCCGATGTCCGCCAAGTTCGGCGGCAAGGTGACGCTGACCAACGTCCGGCCGCCCGAGGGCTACACCATCACCGGCGAGGGCTCCGGCGGCGCCATGGGCTTCGCCCGCGGCGGCGCGGACGTCGCGCTGGTCGAGGAAGGCCCGGAAGCCACCACGCTGAACTACACCGTGAAGGCCCAGGTCGGCGGCAAGATGGCCCAGCTCGGCGCCCGGCTGGTGGACAGCACGGCCCGCCAGATGGCCGACCAGTTCTTCGACCGCTTCGCCGCGCAACTCGCGCCCGCTCCCGCGGCTATTCCCGCAACACACACGACGGCACCCGACAGCATGGCCAGCACCGACACCGTTCCCACCGCACCGCGCCCCGATGGCAGCCCCATTTCCGCCGGCCGGACCGCCACCGCGGCGCTGCGCCCGGCCAATGCCAAGCGCACCATCTGGGACACGCTGGACGCCATTCCGCGCCAGCCCATGGGCCTGCCCATCAACCTCTGGATCGGCGGCGCCGTGATGCTCGGCGTGCTGACGCTGCTCTTTGTCGTTGGCTGAGCCATCGGCGGCCTTGCCGCGGGACGTCGCCGACACCCAGGCCCTGCTGGAAGCCGGTGGCTACGTCGCGGACCGCGCCCTGGCCACCACGGTGCACCTCGCCCTCACCATGGGCCGCCCCATCCTGCTGGAGGGGGAGCCGGGGACGGGCAAGACCGAGATCGCCAAGGTCCTGGCGGCGCAGCTTCCGCGCCGCCTCGTGCGGCTGCAATGCCATGACGGCATGGACCTGTCCTCGGCGGCCTACGAGTGGAACCACGCCCGGCAGCTTATGGCCATCCGCCTGGCCGAAAGCGCGGGCGTGTCGGAGCGCGCGAGCCTGGAGCGGGGCCTGTACGACCGGCGCTTCCTGGAAGCCCGCCCACTGCTCCAGGCGCTGGAGGGCAGCCCCGCCCTGCTGCTGATCGACGAGCTGGACCGCGCCGACGAGCCCTTCGAGGCTTTTCTTCTCGAGATCCTGGCCGATTTCCAGATCACCGTGCCCGAACTCGGCACCATTCGGGCCGAGACGCCGCCGGTGGTGATCATCACCTCCAACCGCACGCGGGAGGTGCATGACGCCATCCGCCGCCGCTGCCTTTATCACTGGGTGGACTATCCCGACGCGGCGCGCGAGCGCGCCATCCTCGCCCGCCGCGCCCCGGACGTGCCCGCCGGCCTCTCGGCCCAGGTGGTGGCCTTCGCCCAGGGGCTGCGCGGCGACGAGTTCTTCAAGCCACCCGGCGTCGCCGAGACCATCGACTGGGCCCGCGCCCTGACCGCCCTGGACCGCCGGGAGCTTGAGCCCGCCACGGCCGATGCCACCCTGGGCGTGCTGCTGAAATACCAGGACGACATTGCCCGCCTGCGCGGCGCCGAGCTGGCCCGCCGGGTCGAGGAGGCGCGCGAGGCCGCCTCGTGAGCGCGCTCGCGCCCAACCTGCTGGCCTTCGGGCGCGTCCTCCGCCGCGCCGGGCTGCCGGTCGGCCCCGCCGAGACGCTCGGCGCGGCCGAGGCGCTGTCCCACGTCCCGCTCTCGGACCGCACCGCCTTTCGCGCCGCCCTGCGCGCGACCATGATCCACCGGCGCGACCATTTCGAGGTGTTCGACACCGCCTTCGACCTGTTCTGGCGCAACCCCGACGCCCCCGTCGCACCCTTCAACCCCGACGAACCGCCTCCCGAGAGCCTTCCCCCCGCCGCCCGCCGTGTCTCGGACGCCATGCCCGGCGCCAGCCCCCCGCCCCCACCTGCCGGGGAGCAGGAGCGGCGCGAGGACGCGGCCCTGGCGGTGAGCGACCGGGAACGTCTGAACCGGCTCGACTTCGAGGCCATGAGCGCCGAGGAACTGGCCGAGGCCAAGCGGGAGATCCGGCGCCTCGCCCTGCCGCTGGCCGAGCGCCCCACCCGCCGCTTCCGCCCGGACCCGTCCGGTCCGCGCGCCGATCTCCGGGCCACGATCCGCGCCTCCATGCGCCTGGGCGGCGAGATCACGACCCTGTCCCGCCGCCGCCGCGTCACCCAGCCGCCGCCCCTGGTGCTGCTCTGCGACGTCTCGGGGAGCATGGCGCATTACGCGCAGATCCTGCTGCATTTCCTCCATGCGGTCGCGAACGACCGCTCCCGCGTCCACTCCTTTGTGTTCGGCACGCGGCTGACCAACATCACGCGCGCGCTCCGCAACCGCGACCCGGAGGTCGCCTTCCAGGCCGTCTCGCACATCCTGCCGGACTGGTCGGGCGGCACCCGGATCGGGGAGGCCCTGGCACGCTTCAACCATCTCTGGGCCCGCCGCGTGCTGGGCCAGGGGGCGGTGGTGCTGCTGATCACCGATGGCCTGGACCGCGGCGGCGCGGAGGGGCTGGCGGAGGCCGCCGAACGCCTCTCCCACTCCTGCCGCCGCCTGATCTGGCTGAACCCGCTCCTGCGCTATGCCGGGTTCCAGCCCCGCGCCGCCGGCATACGCGCCCTCCTCCCGCATGTGCACGAGCATCGCCAAGTGCATAACCTGAACAGCCTGCGCGCCCTGGTCGCCACCCTCTCGGCGCCCGCGCGCAACCAAGGGAAATCGGCATGAGCGGCAGCGAGGACATCCTGGAGACCGCCCGCGCCTGGCGCGCCGAGGGTGAGCGCGTGGCGCTGGCCACCGTTGTGGAGACCTGGGGCTCCTCCCCCCGCCCCGCCGGCTCGCGCCTGGCCGTCACCGGCACCGGGCGCCTGGCCGGCTCCGTTTCGGGCGGCTGCATCGAGGGCGCGGTGGCCGATGTGGCCAAGCAGGTGATGGAGAGCGGCACGCCCCAGCTCCTGGACTTCGGCATCACCGACGAGCGCGCCTGGGAGGTGGGCCTGGCCTGCGGCGGCAAGCTGAAGGTCTTTGTGGAACCCCTGGCGTGACGCCGGAAACCCTGGAAACCCTCCAGGCCGCGCGCGCCGCGCGCCGCCCGGTCGCGTTGTTGACCCGCCTGCCGGACGGCGCGCAGCGCCTGCACCCGGACGAGGCCCTTCCTCCCGCCCTGGCCGAGGCCGCCGGGGCCGCGCTGCGGGACGACCGCGCCGGGCCGGTGACCTCCGAGGGCGAGACCTGGTTCATCCAGCCCCAGGCCCCGCCGCCGCGCCTGATCGTGGTGGGGGCCGTCCATGTCGCCCAGGCACTGGTGCCCATGGCCGCCTCCGTCGGGCTGGCCGTCACGGTGGTGGACCCCCGCCGCGCCTTCGCCACCGAGGAGCGCTTCGCGGGCGAGGTCACCCTGATCGACGAATGGCCGGACGACGCGCTGCTCGCGCTGCGCCCCGATGCCCGGACGGCCATCGTGACCCTGACCCACGACCCCAAGCTGGACGACCCCGCGCTGGACGTCGCCCTGAAGTCGGAGGCTTTCTACATCGGCGCCCTCGGCAGCCGCCGGACCCATGCCAAGCGGGTGGAGCGGCTGACGGAGGCCGGTCACGCCGCGGAAGCCATCGCCCGCATCCGCGCGCCGGTCGGCCTCGACATCGGGGCCGTCACGGCGCCCGAGATCGCGCTCTCCATCATCGCCCAGGTGGTCGCGGCACGCCGGGGCAAGCCCCTGTGATCTTCGGCCCCACCCCCCTCGACGAGGCGCGCGGCGCCATCCTGGCGCACACGCTCCGCCTGCCCGGCCGCGTGCTCAAGAAGGGCACCGTGCTGGATGCGGAGGCCATTGAGGCCCTGCGCGCCGCCCGCCACGGGGAGGTGATTGCGGCCCGGCTGGAGCCCGGGGACGTGCCGGAGAACGAGGCCGCCGACCGCATGGCCGAAGCCATGCTCCGCCCGCTGGTGGCCCGCACCCGCGCCGCCACCGGCCGGGTGAACCTGCTGGCCGAGACGCATGGCCTGTTGCGCGTGGACGCCGCGCTGGTGGACCGCCTGAACGCCCTGGACGAGAGCCTGACGCTCGCCACCTTGCCCGACCATGCGGTGGTGCAGCCCAGGGACATGCTGGCGACGCTCAAGGTCATCCCCTTCGCCGTTCCCGCCGGCGCGCTCCAGGTGGCCGAGGCCATGCTGCGCGGCGCCCCCGCCCTGACGCTGCATCCCTTCCGCCCGCTGAAGGTCGGCCTCGTGGCAAGCGAGCTGCCGGGCATGAAGGACAAGGTGATCGAGAGCGGCATCGAGGCCACGCGCATCCGCGTGGAGGCGCTGGCCGGAAGCCTGCTGCCCGCCGAGCGCTGCGCCCACGAGACCGCGCCCATCGCCGAGGCCCTGGCGCGGCTGCGCAAGGGCGGCGCGGAGATGCTGCTGGTGCTCGGCGCCTCCGCGGTGGTGGACCGGCGCGACGTGGCACCGGCCGCCATCATCCGCGCGGGCGGGGTGATCGAGCACTTCGGCATGCCCGTGGACCCCGGCAACCTTCTCTGCCTTGGGCGCGTCGGCGAGGTGCCGGCCATGGTGCTGCCGGGCTGCGCGCGAAGCCCCAAGGTGAACGGCTTCGACTGGGTGCTGGAACGCCTCTTCGCCGGCCTGCCCGTGACGCCCCGCGCCGTGATGCGCATGGGCGTCGGCGGCCTGCTGAAGGAGATCGAGACCCGGCCCCTGCCCCGCGGCGAGGCACCGGGCCAGCCCGCAACCCTCGCGCCCCGCCGCCCCCGCCGCGTCGCCGCCCTGGTGCTGGCCGCGGGCCGGTCCCGGCGCATGGCGCCGCTGAACAAGCTGATGGTGCCCGACCGTGCGGGCCGCGCCATGATCGCCCGCGTGGTGGAGAACGCGCTTGCGAGCCGCGCCCGCCCCGTGATGGTGGTCACCGGGCACGAGCGCGAACGGGTGGAGGAGGCGCTGGCCGGCCGCCCCGTGCTGATGACGCATGCCGGCGACTATGCCGAGGGCCTTTCGGCGTCCCTGAAGGCCGGCATCGCCGCCCTGCCGGATGATGTGGAGGGAGCGCTGGTGCTGCTGGGCGACATGCCCCTGGTCTCCCCGGCCATGCTCGACCGCCTCCTCGCCGCCTTCGACCCCGATGAAGGGCGCGCCATCATCCAGCCGACCTTCCGGGGCAAGCAGGGCAACCCGGTTCTCTGGGGGCGGGAGTTCTTCGCGGAGATCCTTTCCATTTCCGGCGATGTGGGCGCGCGCCACCTGACCGGCCGGCACGGGGATCGCCTGTTCAACGTGGAGATGGCCGATGACGGCGTGCTCAGGGACTTCGACACGCAGGACACACTGAAGGATCTCTGAGCCGGTCAAGACCTGACCTTCGGCGCGATCGGCACCACTTCCACTTTCATCATGCCGACCGCCTACGCCATCCCCTTTTCGCCCCAGGCCACGCCGCCCGTTGCGCCCCGCGCGCTGCTTTCGGCCTGGGACGCGGCGCGCGACGCCGCCGCCGCCGCCCTCCACGGCCCACCCCGCGCCTTCCGCTTCGCCGGCGAACCCTCGCTCGACCTTCTCCTGGAGGACCGCGACGCCTGCTGCTGGGCGGAGGCGCTGGACCGCCGGATCGGGCTGGACCACGCGCAGGGCATGGCGACCCTGCTGCGCCTGCTGGCCCTGCTGGAGGTCATGGGGCGGGCCTCCTGGCTGCGCGGCCTGTTCGACATCGGGCGGGAGGGCACGGTGCTGCACCCCGACCTTCTGCGCGCGGCCGCCAGCCACCCCCTGGACGGCGCGGCCCGCTTCGATGAAGAGGGACTTCGGAACCGCCTCGCGCGGCCCAGCCTGCCGCCGATCGAGACCACCGGAGCGACGCCCCCATGAAACCCCTGCCCTTCGCGCTCCTCCCGGTGCTGCTGGCCGCCGGCTGCGCCGCGCCGCTGCCCGGCGGCAGCCCCGCCCAGGGCGACCGCGCGGCGGTCAGCGCCGCCTGCCGCAGCCAGGCGGAGCGGGTGGTGAACTACCGCGACCGTGGCCAGACCATGCGCCAGGACGAGTACAACGCCCGCGTCGGCACCACCTCCTATCTCGGCCCGCAGGTGATCACGGACCAGATCGCCCAGGTCTACGACCGCGACCGCATGGCGGCGGAATGCGTGCGCAGCGCCGACCAGCCGCGCCCGGCGCCCGGCGGGGGCCTCTCGGGGCGCTGAGGCGCCCTTGCCCTCCCCCTTCGCCCGGATCGTGGCGGGGCCGCTCAGCCGTGCGCTGGCCAGCCGCAACGCCCGCATCTTCTTCGGGGCGAGCCTGGGCGCCTGGACCGGTCTCTGGATGCACCGGATCGGAGTCGCCTGGCTTGCCTGGGAACTCTCGCACAGCGCGGCCTGGGTCGGGCTGATCGCCTTTGCCGACCTCGCCCCCGCCGTGCTGGCCAGCCCCTTCGCGGGCGCCATCGCGGACAGGGTGGACCGGGTGCGGCTGACCATGATCTCGCAAGGGGTCGTGGCCGTCGAAGCCCTGGCGGTCGCCACGCTCACCGGCACCGGCCATATCTCCATCGGCCTGCTCTTCGCGCTGGAGATGGTGAGCGGCACGGCCGCCTCCTTCTCCCAGCCCGCGCGCCAGACGCTGATCCCGGCCCTCGTCGCGCGGGAGGACCTTCCGGCGGCGGTGGCGGCCAACAGCCTGCTGTTCAACGTCGCGCGGTTCATCGGGCCCGGGCTGGCGGGGCCCGTGATCGCGATCTGGGGCGTGGCCCCCGCCATTCTCTGCAACGTGCTCGGGCACAGCTTCGCCAGCCTTTCCCTGCGCTGGCTCCGCGTGGACGCGGCGCAGCGGCGCGGGCACCCCGCCACGGGCTCCCTTCTCGCGGAAACGCTGGAAGGCTTCCGCTACGTCGCCCGCCATCCCGGCCTCGGGCCCATCATCGCCTTCTCGGCCGGAACGTCCGTGCTGCTGCGCGGCGTGCAGGAAATCCTGCCGCCCTTCGTGGAGAGGCTGTTCGGGCGCGGGGCGGAATCGCTCGCGGCGCTCACCGCCTGCTTCGCGGTGGGCGCCCTGTTCTCAGGCCTGGCGGTGGCCTCCAGGGGGCGGCTGGCCGGCACCACGCGGATCGCGGTGCTGGCGGTGCTGGCCCAGGCCATCGCGACGGCGGGCTTCGTTGCCACCAGCTCCTTCTTTGTCGCCATGGCCTGCGCCGCGCTGATCGGGGCCGCGGCCTCGGCGCACGGCATTTCTGTGCAGGTGCTGGCGCAGACAGCCGCCTCGCCCGCCATGCGCGGCCGGATCATGTCGCTCTGGGCATTGGTGACGCGCGCCTGCCCGGCCATGGGCGCGATCGCGCTGGGCACGGCGGGGGAGGTCTTCGGCTTGCGCATTCCCACGCTGGCCGCGGCGGCGGGCGCCGCCGCCATCTTCGCCTGGGGCCTCACCCGCATGGGCGTGATTGCGCAGCAGCTCGAGGGATCGAAGGAGGAGAAGCCGTGATGCTGGACGCTGCGCTGGTTGGGATGGGGCGCTGGGGGCAGACCCTGGTGAACAGCGTGCAGGGGCGCAACGGAAGCGGCATCCGCTTCGTCGCGGGCGCGACCCGCACGCCGGAGAAGGCCCGCGAATGGGCCGGGGAAAAGGGGCTGGACCTGCTGCCGGACTTCCAGGCGGTGCTGGCCGACCCGCGGGTAAAGGCGGTGGTGCTCGCGACCCCCCACCAACAGCACGCCGAGCAGGTGATCGCCGCCGCGGCCGCCGGAAAGCATGTTTTCGTGGAGAAGCCCTTCACCCTCTCGAAGATGAGCGCCGAGGCCGCCGTGACGGCCTGCCGCGAGGCGGGGGTGGTGCTCGCGCTCGGGCATAACCGCCGCTTCCTGCCGGCCGTCGCCGAGATGAAGCGCATGCTGGCCGAGGGC
Organism: Muricoccus vinaceus; assembly: GCF_042433125.1. Taxonomy (NCBI): domain Bacteria; kingdom Pseudomonadati; phylum Pseudomonadota; class Alphaproteobacteria; order Acetobacterales; family Roseomonadaceae; genus Muricoccus; species Muricoccus vinaceus. Next base: position 171,051 of record NZ_JBHLVZ010000001.1, read on the forward strand.
GCGCTCGGCACGCTGATGCATGTGGAGGGGCAGATCAGCGGCGCCGGCGCCGACAGCTGGAAGCCCGGCATGTGGCGCGCCGACCCCCATGAAAGCCCGCTCGGCGGCATGGGGGCCATGGGCATCCACATGATCGACATGCTGATCAACCTGGCCGGCCCGGTCGAGCGGCTCTCCGTGATCAGCCAGGCCCAGGTGCTCACCAACGGCCTGGACGACACCACCGCCATGCTCTGCCGCTTCCGCGGCGGTCCCACCGGACTCTTCGCCACCCTTGCCTCGGCGCCGCGGGTCTGGCGGGTGGGGCTGTTCGGGAGCCAGGGCCGCCTTGAGCAGCGCGATCCGGAGACACTGGTCTTCCACCCGCGAGAGGGCGAGGGCTGGGAGCGCCGCTTCGAGAAGGCCGACATCGAGCGCGCCGAGCTCGAGGCCTTCGCGGCCGCCGTCCTGGGCGGCCCCGCCTATCCTCTGCCGCTCGAGGAGGCGGTGCACGGCGTCAGCGTCTTCGAGACCATGATCCATGCGGCCGCGAGCGGCGGCCCCGTGCTGGTGCCCTGACGCGAAGGGATGACCGGAAGGTCCGGCAAGGGGGCCGACGGGACCATGAGCCAGCCCCGGGGTGGGGTGGTGCCTTGCCGCCCCCCATCCGGCGCCCTAGAAGCCCCGCGCCATTCCGGCCTCGGAGTTTCCACGAAATGAGCGCGATCCTTCGCAAGGGCGTCGGCCCGGTTCTCTCGACCTCGGTCGAGTACCACGGCTTCGTCTATCTCGCCGGCATCACCGCCGACGACCTCTCCCTGGATGTTTCCGGCCAGACCCAGCAGGTCCTGGCCAAGATCGACGCGGCGCTGGAGGAGCACGGCACGGACAAGACGCGCCTCCTGCAGGCCCAGGTCTGGCTGAAGGACATCCGTGACCGCGACGCGATGAACAAGCTCTGGTCCGCCTGGCTGCCCCAGGGCGGCGCCCCCGTGCGCGCCTGCGTGGAAGCCAACATGGCAGATCCGCGGCACCTCGTTGAGATCATGGTCAGCGCCTGCCGCTGACCAACCCGGGGCAGCGCCTTCGCTGTCCTCCGGGGCAGCGCCTTCGCTGTCCCCCGGGCAGCGCCTTCGCTGTCCCCCGGGCAGCGCCGTCGCTGTTCCCCGGGCAGCGCCTTCGCTGTTCCCCGGGGCAGCGCCTTCGCTGTTCTTCAGAGGCTAAACGCCTCCGCGCGCACTCCAGCCGTGCCGGCCTTGAGCCGGCGCGGCCTCCATACCTCCGGGCATCAGCTCGGCCGAGGCGCCGCCGCCGCGTCCCAAATCAAGCCGTTTCATAGCCTTGCGGCACGAAGGCACGCGCTGCCTTCAACTCCCGGTTGTTGCGCGGCCGGCTGTGTCCTTCCTGCGGCAACACTGTGTCACGGCAGGCGAAGTGCCCCGCAGACTAGGAACTTGGTCCCGAAGTTTTGGCCATTCGACTGGCAACACTGACAAATCACGCCGTATTGCGGCCTGCAACGGGATCGCGTGTTGCCCCAGTTTCCGGCACCCCAGTAACACCTCCGTGACAGCGCTGCTCAAGGCGTGGCCGGCACATGACCGGTGGGGGCGAAGGGTTGGATTTTGGGGGATTTCATGCAGGCAAAAACTGCCGCGGCTCTTTTCACGGTTTGCGGGCTGATGCTTGCGCCGGAACTCAGCTCCAAGGCCACTGCCTCTCCCAACCAGGGCGGCGCCAAGCATATGTCCGCCTCCGGCCAGCTTTCCGCCGCAGCGCCCGCTGCCGCCAGTGAGGCCCAGCCGGGCCGCACGGTTCGCTCCTCCGGCACCAAAGCCAGGTCTCACCGGGGTGAGCCGCGCGATGCCGGGGCACCCATGACCTCCCCGGATGCGGCACGGTCCTACGCGGCCTCCTATGCCGTTCGCGGAGGGATTTCCTGCGTTCCTTACGCGCGGATGGTTTCCGGCGTGGAGGTGGTCGGCAATGGCGGCACCTGGTGGCACAATGCCGCCGGCCTCTACCAGCGCGGCCACCGCCCGGAGCCCGGCTCCGTGCTCGTGTTCCGCGCTTCCGGCGGGATGCGCCTGGGCCACGTCGCCGTGGTGGAGCGGCAGGTCTCCGCCCGCGAGATCACGGTGCAGCACGCGAACTGGGAAGGCCCCGGCATCCGCAAGGGCACCGTGATGCGCAACGTCACCGTGGTGGATGTCTCCGACGCGAACGACTGGACGGCCGTTCGCGTCCAGGTCGGCCACGACGCCGAGGTGCTGGGCCGCACCTATCCGACCTACGGCTTTATCTTCAACCGGCCCGAGGGACCCTCCGTGCCGCGCGGCCCGATCATGGTGCGCGGCCCCGGCGGCCTGGAGGAAGTGGCGGAGGCGCCCGCGCCGAGCTCCCACCTCCGCTTCATCAACACCTCCGTCGGCGGCCTCGGGATCGAAGCGGCGCGCTGAGCCGCCAAGGCTCCGGCCGGGGGCGGGAAGCGGCCAGGCCCGCCGCCCTCCCGGCGCGCCTGCCAGCCGCTCAGGCCCTGCCGATGCCCCAGTCGGCCTCGTCGGCGATTTCCACCCTGTTCCGGCCCTTCGCCTTGGCGCGGTAAAGCGCGAGGTCGGCGGCGCTCGCCAGGGTATCCACGGTGCAGTCCGGCATCGCCACCGCGACGCCGATGCTGATGCTGATGTCCAGCGTGCGCTGGCCGACCCGCACCGGGGTCTCGCAGATCGCCATCCGCAGGCGTTCCGCCACCATGCCGGCATCGTCGGCCGGCTGCGGCGCCATGGCGACCACGAACTCCTCGCCACCGAAGCGCGCCACCACGTCCACCGCGCGGAGATGCAGCCGCAGGCGCTCCGCCACCTCCTTCAGAACGGCATCGCCCACGCCGTGGCCATGCGTGTCGTTCACCGCCTTGAAGCGGTCCACGTCGATCAGCAGCAGGGTGGCGCCACCGGCGCGCAGCAGGCCCTCGAGGTGGCGGGTGACGTAGCGGCGGTTGCGCAGCCCGGTCAGGCTGTCCGTGACGGCCATTTCCAGGCTGCGCTGCAGGTCGCCGCGAAGGCGTTCCTGGTAGCGCTTGCGCCGGATCTGGTTGCGGGCCCGGGCACGAAGCTCATTGGCATCCACCGGCCGCAGCACGTGGTCGTTGGCGCCGAGATCGAAGCCGCGCAGCACTTGGTTGCGCTGGTCCACATCGGCCACCAGAAGCACCGGCACCTCCCGCATGGAGGTCTGCGCCCGCATCCGCGAGGCCAGGCGCAGGCCCTCGCCCTCGTCGAGCCAGAGGCTGAGCACGGCCAGGTCGAACTCCTCGTGCAGGAGGCGGTCCCAGGCGGTGTTCACATCCGCCGCGCGGGTCACCACCACGCCGTCCTGGGCGAGGATGCCCGACAGGCTCATGGCCTCGGCATCGTCCTCCGTGGCCAGCAGGGCATGCGCGCCGGCGACGCTGCGCGACGGGTCGGGCATCGGCTCGAAGCCGAGGTCCTTGGCCGTTTCGGCGCGCAGCCGGAAGGCGTCGAGCACCTGCTTGGTGCGCAGCAGGGCGCGCAGGCGGGCGAACAGCGTCGCGTGGTCCACCGGCTTGGAAAGGAAATCGTCCGCGCCGGCCTCCAGCCCGCGCACGCGCTCGGCCTGCTCCACCAGCGCCGTGATCATCACCACGGGAATATGGGCCGTCAGCGGAGAGGCCTTGAGGTGCCGGCAGACCTCGTAGCCGTCCATGCCCGGCATCATCACGTCCAGCAGGATGACGTCGGGTGCCCAGGCATTGGCGGCCCGCAGCGCGTCCGGTCCGGAATTCGCCAGCGCCACCTCGTAGTACTCGGCATTCAGGCGAGCCTCGAGGAGCTTCAGGTTGGCGGCGATGTCGTCCACCACCAGGACGCGCGCCGTCATGCCCGGCCGGCCCCGCCATCCGGCAGGTCGGCGGAACTCAGGAGGGCGCCGGGGGTAAGGCGCACAACCCGTTGTTCCCGCGTTTTCCAGAAACGGTGAATGGCATGGCTGTTTGAACGAATCTCAACAGGGCTGCGCGGCACGTGCACAGCCTGTTCTCGTGCAACGGATTGCGCAAGGCGCTCCACGGCCAAGACGAACGAAGCCGGGCAAGATGTATCGCGCGGGCATCGCTCCTTCCTCCTGCGTTCCGCCCGGCCTCCGGCTGGCCTCACGGCGAGCGAAGAACCGCTTCCCCGCCATCCGCCCGCCGCATCCGCAGCGAGAGGACGGGCCGGGGGCCCGGACCAAGGCCGAGCACCTCCCGCACCCCCCGCTCCTCCAGCGCCGCGGCAAGGGCCGCCGGTTCCGGGTGCTCGGCCTCCATGGCCAGAAGCGCGCAGCCATGGCCGGGGATCTCGCCGGGTGGTCCGGGCTGCCCCCACTCGATCAGCCCCGGCAGCAGGCCGCCGAAGCCCGCGGCGGCCGGCGGGTCGGCGAGCTTCCAGGAAAGGCTTCCCCGCGACATCGCGCGCATCGCGCCCGCCCGATCCTGCCCGAGGCGGGTCAGAACGGCGTCGAGCCCGCTCGTCCGCGCGACCCAGGCAATCAGCCCCGGCTCCTTCCGGAGGCTGCGGCGCACCGCCGGATCATCCAGGCCGAACAGGCGGGGAAGCGCCGGCTCGGGCTGGGCCGGATCGGGCGCGATCACCTCCAGGTAGCAGCCCTGCCCCAGCCCGAGCAGGCGATTGTGCGTGCCCGCGCCGGGATGGGCACCGCCCGCCCCGGGCGCGACGCCGAGCAGCGCCTCCACGAAGGCGGCACCTTCCTCCAGCGTCGCGGCCCCGATCACGACATGATCGATCGCGGCCCTTGTGGCGTTCACCGGACCATTCTCCGTCATCGCCTTGCGAACTGCATCGCGCCGAACAGGTTCTCGCGCTCCTTGTCCGACATCGGGCCCTGGCGCTGCCGGTCGGACAGCACGGCCAGCCCGCGCTGCACCGCGGGGCGCGCGGCGATGGCGTCGTGCCAGCGGCGGACGGCGGGGAATTCCACGAGGTCGATGCCGCGGCGCTCGGGCAGGCGGATCCAGGGAAAGGTCGCGATGTCGGCGATCGAGTAGTCCTCGCCCGCCAGAAAGGCGGCTTCGGACAGGCGCGTCTCCAGCACGCCGTGCAGGCGGCGCACCTCCTTGCCGTAGCGCTCGATGGCATACGGGATCTTTTCGGCCGCGTAGCTCGTGAAATGGCCGAACTGCCCGAACATGGGCCCCACGCCGCCCATCTGGAACATGAGCCATTGCAGGCAGGCGGCGCGTCCCGCCGGGTCCTGGGGGATGAGCCTGCCGCTCTTCTCCGCCAGGTAGATCAGGATCGCGCCGGATTCGAACAGCCGCAGCGGCGCGCGGCCCGGCCCGTCCGGGTCCACGATGGCGGGGATGCGGTGGTTCGGGTTGATCGCCAGGAAGTCCGGGTTGAACTGCTCGCCCGCACCGATGTTCACGGGAACCACCTTGTAGGGCAGTTCCATCTCTTCCAGCGCAATGTGCAGCTTGTGGCCGTTGGGCGTCGGCCAGGTCCAGGCCTCGATGGTCATGCGCCGGGCTCCCCCGTGGATGGGACCGGACTGTCCGGCGCCGCTCGGGCGGCGGCAAGGCGCCGCCCGGTGACGATCGCGTGGCGCAGGGCGGTGCCGCTCAGGCGTTCCCCGACAGGTAGTCCATCGCCGCCTTCACCCCGGCGTCGTCGTGCGGCACCCCGGCCACGCGCAGGCCCATCTCCACCCCGCCCAGCGTGCCCAGCAGCGACAGGTCGTTGAAGGCGCCCAGGTGCCCGATGCGGAACACCCGGTCGTTCAGCCGCCCGAGGCCATTGCCCAGCGACATGTCGAAGCGCTCCAGGATGGCGGCGCGCAGGGCGTTCGCCGAATGGCCCTCCGGCACGCGCACTGCCGTCAGCACCGGCGAGAAATGACGGGGCTCGGCGCACTGCACCTCCAGCCCCCAGGCCCGCACCGCGCGCCGCGTGGCCTCCGCGTGGCGCTCATGCCGCGCGAAGACGTTGGGCAGCCCTTCCTCGTCCAGCATGTCCATCGCGGTGTCGAGCGCGTAGAGCATGTTGGTCGCGGGAGTATAGGGAAAATAGCCGGTGGCGTTTGCCGCCAGCATCGGCTTCCAGTCCCAGAAGGCGCGCGGCAGCTTGGCCGTCCCGCTCGCCTCGATCGCCTTCTCCGACACCGCGTTGAAGGAAAGCCCAGGCGGCAGCATCAGCCCCTTCTGGCTGCCCGACACCGTCACGTCCACGCCCCATTCGTCGTGCTTGTATTCCACCGACCCCAGCGAGGAGATGGTGTCCACCAGCAGCAGCGCGGGGTGTCCGGCCGCATCCATCGCGCGCCGCACCTCGTCCACGCGGGAGGTGCAGCCGGTGCTGGTCTCGTTGTGCACCACGCAGACCGCCTTGATCTCGTGCGCCTTGTCGGCCCGCAGCGCCGCCTCGATCGCCGGCACGTCGGCCGCCCGCCGCCAGTCGGTTTCCAGCAGGCGCGGCTTCAGCGCCAGGCGCTCGGCCATCTCACGCCACAGGTGCGCGAACCAGCCGGTCTCGCACATCAGCACGGTGTCGCCGGGGGAAAGCGTGTTCACCAGCGCCGCCTCCCAGGCTCCCGTGCCCGAGGACGGAAAGATCACCACGGGCCCGGTGGTACCGAAGACCGGCTTCACCTTCTCCAGCACGCGCTTGCCCAGGATGCCGAAATCCGGGCCGCGATGGTCCATCGTGGGGTTGTCGAGGGCGCGCAGCACGCGGTCCGGCACGTTGGTCGGCCCGGGGATCTGCAGGAAATGCCGGCCGTTCTCGGGCCGTGTGGTGAAATAAGCCATGGGCGTCCTCCGCTCTTCGTCCGGTCTAGCCCCCTGCCCCGCGCGCTGCCAATGAGTTCGCCACCTTCGATTGATGAGGATTATGGATGCGGGGGCCTTTTCCCCCGCGGCGCTTGCGGCCAGCCTGCGCCCCATGACACGTCGCGCCGCACTGCACCTGATCCCCACCGCCCATCCGGGCGACGTCTCGGGCCTCGAAGCCCTTATCGACCAGGGAAGGCTGTCTCCACCGGAGATCGTGGCGATCCTCGGCAAAACCGAGGGGAACGGCTGCGTGAACGACTTCACCCGCGCCTTCGCCGTGGCCGAACTCGGCACCGCCCTGGCGCCGCGCCTCGGGCTTTCCCGCGCCGGGGTGCTCGCGCAGGTCGCCATGGTGATGTCCGGCGGCACGGAGGGCGGGCTCTCGCCGCATCTCCTCGTGCTCACGGTGGAGAACACGCAGGAGCCGGCGACGGGCGCGTTGGCGATCGGCACCGCCTTCACCGAGGCCTTCCACCCGGAGGAGATCGGGCGGATGGCCCAGGTGGAGGCCACCGCCCGGGCCGTGCGCGAGGCCATGCGGCAGGCAGGGCTTTCCTCGCCGGGGCAGGTGCATTTCGTCCAGGTGAAGTGCCCTCTCCTGACCACCGCCCGGATCGGCGAGGCCGTCTCCCGCGGGAAAGCCGTCGCCACGGCGGACACTTACGAGTCCATGGGCCTTTCCAGGGGCGCTTCCGCCCTTGGCGTCGCCCTGGCGCTCGAGGAAGTGCCGCGCGCCGCCCTCTCGGATGGCGTCATCGGGCACGACCTTTCACTCTGGTCCGGCCGCGCCAGCGCCTCGGCCGGCGTGGAGCTGGAGCGGAACGAGGTGATCGTCTTCGGCACCAGCCCGGAATGGGCGGGGGACCTGTGCATCGCCCATGCCGTGATGCGGGACGCGATCGACCTGCCCGCGGTGCAGAAGGCCCTGCGCGGCGCCGGCCTGTCCACGGATGGCGGGCAACTCGGGCCGGAGGAGGCCGGACGGCTGGTGGCCCTGCTGGTGAAGGCGGAGCCGTCCTCCCATGGCACGATCCGCGGGCGGCGCCATATCATGTGGGATGACAGCGACATCAACGCCACCCGCCACGCGCGGGCGCTGGTCGGGGGTGTCGTCGCGGCGGCGGTCGGGCGCACCGACCTCTTCGTCTCCGGCGGCGCGGAGCATCAGGGCCCGGATGGCGGGGGGCCCGTCGCGGTGATCGCGCGCCGCCAATGAGTACGGCCACTTCCATTGATGAGCATTATGGATGCGACGGGCGGCACCCCCTCCGCTAGGTTGCTCCCACCAGGAGACGCCCGAATGAACGCCATCACCCGGTCCCGCGTCGCGCCCGGCGACAGCCGCCTTGCCGCACGCCTGAAGCGCGAGACGGAGGGCGAGGTGCTGTTCGGCGCCGGCGACCGCGGGCGCTATGCGACCGATGCCAGCATCTACCAGGTGGAGCCCGTCGGCGTGCTGGTGCCGCGCACGGTGGAGGACGTGGCCGCCGCCATGGCCATCTGCCGGGAGGAGGGCGTGCCCGTCCTGCCGCGCGGCGGCGGCACCAGCCAGTGCGGGCAGACGGTGAACCGGGCGCTCGTGCTGGACTGCACGCGCCACCTGCGGAACGTGGTGTCCGTGGACAAGGCGGGAATGCGGGCCACGGTGCAGCCGGGCATCGCCCTGGGTGCGCTGAACGATGCGCTGAAGAAGGACGGCCTGTTCTTTCCCGTCGATCCCTCCACCTGGGCGCGCTGCACGATCGGCGGGATGGCGGCGAACAACTCCTGCGGTTCGAAGTCCATCCGCTACGGGCTGATGGCCGACAACGTGCTGTCGATCGACGCGATCCTGCCCAGTGGCGACCGCTTCGCCTTCGGGGAGCTGCCGGACGACCTCGGCGATGGCGTGCCGAAATACGCGGCGGAGCTGGTGAACCGCCTGCGCGCGCTCGGCGCCTCCGAGGCCTCCGAGATCGCGGCGCGTTTCCCCAAGGTGCTGCGCCGCGTCGGCGGCTACAACCTCGAGGCGCTGACGCCCGAGGCCCGGGCGAACGGCCGCGGCAACCTCGCGCGCATCCTAGTGGGCAGCGAGGGCACCCTCGCCTTCTCCGCGGGCATCGACCTCAGGCTCTGGCCGATCAAGCCGCGCAAGGCGCTCGGCATCTGCCAGTTCCCCACCTTCCGGCGGGCGATGGAGGCGTCGAAGCACCTCGTGACGCTGAACCCCGAGGCGGTTGAGCTGGTGGACCGCACCATGATCGACCTCGGCCGCTCCATCGCCATCTACCGCGACACGATCGACCGCATCGTGATCGGCGAGCCGGACTCGCTGCTGATCGTGGAGTTCCACGGCCACGAGGACGCGGCGCTGGAGCGCGAGCTGGACCGGCTGGACGAGATGATGGGCGACCTCGGCCTGCCCGGGCAGGTCGTGCGCTGCGTCGATCCCGGCTTCCAGGCCGCCGTCGCGGAGGTGCGCGAGGCCGGGCTCAACATCATGATGTCCATGAAGGGCGACGGAAAGCCGGTCTCCTTCATCGAGGACACGGCGGTGCAGCTCGACGATCTCGCCGACTACACCGAGCGCCTGAACGAGGTCTTCGAGCGCCACGGCACGAAGGGCACTTGGTACGCCCATGCCAGCGTCGGCTGCCTGCACGTCCGCCCCGTGCTGAACATGAAGGACGGCGAGGACGTGCGCCGGATGCGCGAGATCGCGGAGGAATGCTTCGCGCTGGTGCGCGAGTACAAGGGCAGCCATTCCGGCGAGCACGGCGACGGCATCGTGCGCTCGGAGTTCCATGGGGAAATGTTCGGCCCGCGCATCGTGCGCGCCTTCGAGACGGTGAAGGACGCCTTCGACCCGGAGGGCATGATGAACCCCGGGCGTGTCGTGCGGCCGATGCGGATGGATGACCGCTCCCTGTTCCGCTACCCGCCCGGCTACGCGGCCGATCCGGCGGTGGCGCCGGTGCTCGACTGGTCGGCCTGGCCTGGGCCGCAAGGCGGGCTGCTGGGCGCCGTCGAGATGTGCAACAACAACGGCACCTGCCGGAAGTTCGACGCGGGCGTGATGTGCCCGAGCTTCCGCGCCACGCGCAACGAGCGCGACCTGACACGAGGCCGCGCCAACACGCTGCGGCTCGCGTTGACCGGGCAGCTCGGCCCTGACGCGCTGGCCTCGGACGAGGTGGCCGAGGCGATGTCGCTCTGCGTCTCGTGCAAGGCATGCCGGCGCGAGTGCCCGACGGGCGTGGACATGGCCAAGATGAAGATCGAGGCGCAGCACGCGCGGGCGAAGCGCCACGGCGTTTCGGCAAAGGACCGGCTGATCGCGACGCTGCCGCGCTGGGCGCCCATGGCCTCGCGTTTCCCGCTGCTGGCGAACGCCCGGGAATGGGTGCCGGGCGCGCGGGCGGTCGGGGAGCGCGCGCTGGGCTTCTCCCGCGACCGTGCCCTGCCACGCTTCTCCGGGCAGCCCTTCCGCGACATCGCGGAGGACGCCCCGGCGCCGCGGGGCGATGTCATCCTGTTCGCGGACACCTTCAACCGCTACTTCGAGCCGGAGAACCTGCACGCCGCGCGGCGCGTGCTGCGCGCTGCCGGCTTCCGCGCCATCTCAGCGCGGGCGGCCGAGGGCGCGCGCCCGCTCTGCTGCGGCCGCACCTATCTGGCCGCGGGCATGGTGGACGAGGCACGGGCCGAGGCGCGGCGCACCATGGCGGCGCTGTCCGGCTCCGACGCGGCGGTCGTCGGGCTGGAGCCCTCGTGCCTGCTGACGCTCCGGGATGAATTCAAGTCGCTGCTTCCCGGGGCGGCCGCGGACCGGCTGGCGGACCGGGCGATGCTCCTGTCCGAGTTCCTGATGCGCGAGAAGGCGGACCTGCCGCTGAAGCCGCTCGCCTCGGCCGCGCATATCCACGGCCACTGCCACCAGAAATCCTTCGGCGCCTTCCCCGATGCCGTGAAGTCTCTGCGCGCCGTTCCCGGCCTGGAGGTGAAGCCCATCACCTCCTCCTGCTGCGGCATGGCCGGCGCCTTCGGCTACGACGCGCGGCGGGTGGAGGTTTCCAGGGCCATGGGCGAGTTGTCGCTCGCGCCGGCGGTGCGCGCAGCTCCCACGGAGGATCTGATCGTCGCGGACGGGACCTCCTGCCGCCACCAAATTCACGAGCTCACCGGGCGCGAGGCGCTGCACAGCGTCCGGGTTCTGGATGCGGCTCTTCAACCTGGCTGAGGGAGGGGCCCCACCTCCCCCGTCCGCCGCATCGGCAAGGATGCCAGGCTTCATCCAGCACGGCACGGGGACCGCTCCGATCGCGCCGGTACGTCTCCGCCCGCATTTTCCCTGCGGCCCAGCCAACACAACCGTGGCGGGTCAAACATGCCACATAGGCCGGATCAGTAGCACATAGATCCAATCCGAACATGGAATGAATTGTCGAATCGCTGCCCTGAACCTATCCTTCGACGCTCTCGATACGAACTCTCGGGCGGGCGAGCCGGCCGCAAAGGAACCTTCTACGCATGATCCGCTTTCGCACAGCACTTCTCGCTTCCGCTGTTGCTTCCGCGCCATTCATTGCCGTGGCACAGCCCGTCACCGGTCTGTACATCGCCGCAGGCGGCGGCCTGAACTATCTCCAGGGCACCGAGCGGACGCTGCAGGGCAACGCTGGCGCCGCCGCCCGCGCGGCCGGCATCTCGGACAAGGCCGAGGTGAACTGGCAGAACGGCTACGCGGTGGTCGGCTCGATCGGCTGGGGCTTCGGCAATGGCATCCGCGCTGAGGTCGAAGGGTTCTACCGGGAGAACGACGTGCACGGCGCGACGGTGGCCGGGCTGGCGAGCCGCGGCAACAGCGGCAACATCTGGCAGGCCGGCGCCATGGCCAACGTCCTCTACGACATGGACCTCCGCCGCTTCGGCTGGGCGCAGCCGATCTTCACCCCCTACATCGGAGCCGGCATCGGCTGGTCGCATGTGACGCAGGACGACGTCCGCACCGACTTCCGTCCGGTCCGCTCCCAGGTGATCACCGGCACCGGTGATGACGACGTGTTCGCCTTCCAGGGCATCGCCGGCGCTTCGTTCCCGCTCGGCGCCACCGGACTGAGCCTGACCGCCGAGTACCGGTTCTTCGGGACGACCGAGCCGACCTTCCAGTCGGCTCAGCGGCAGACGATCACCAATGCCGTGACGCGGACCAGCCAGGGCCTGGAGAACTTCAACCACTCCGCCCTGATCGGTCTGCGCTACGCCCTCAACCAGCCGCGCCCCGTCGCCGCCGTGGCCGTTGCCCCGGCTCCGGCCGCCGCCCCGGCGCCCGCCCGCACCTACCTGGTGTTCTTCGACTTCGACCGCGCCGACCTGACGGACCGCGCCCGCCAGATCATCGCCGAGGCCGCGCAGGCGTCCAGCACCACGGGCACCACCCGCATCGAGGTGGCCGGCCACGCCGACCGCTCGGGCACCCCGCAGTACAACCAGCGCCTGTCGCAGCGCCGCGCCGAGGCGGTTGCCGCCGAGCTCACGCGCCGTGGCGTGGCCCGTGGCGCCATCTCGGTGCAGGCCTTCGGCGAGAGCCGTCCGCTGGTTCCGACCGCCGACGGCGTGCGCGAGCCGCAGAACCGCCGCGTGGAGATCGTCCTGCGCTGAGCAGGCCGGCCTCTCCTCGCGGAGCACAAGGGGGACAGGACCGCAAGGTCCCGCCCCCCTTGTTATTTCGGCGTCTTCTCACAGCTCCGTGATCGATCTGTTGCCCAAAGGACACAGGAGGGATGCCTACAAACAGCGATGTGGAACCTGCAACCTAGGTGAATGTTGGAATAGCCAGCGGGACGCACCTAGTACCCGCAGAGCTTCCCACCGTTTCCAAGGATTTTTCCATGTCGCTTCGCAAGGCACTCCTGGCCGCAACCATGCTGGGACTTCCCCTCGCGGCCCAGGCTCAGCCCGTGACCGGGCTCTACATCGGTGGCGGGATCGGTGCGAACTGGCTGCAGGATGCTCGCCTCGGCGCGACCGGCCCGCTCGCCGACAGCCTGGCCCGCTCTGGCGTCAGCACCCGTGGCGAGGTCGCCTTCAACACCGGCTTCGTCGGGCTCGGCAGCCTCGGCTGGGGCTTCGGCAACGGCCTCCGTGCCGAGGTCGAGGGCAGCTACCGCCACAACGAGGTGGACAAGATCCGCGGCTTCCGCGGCACCACCACCAGCCAGGCCGACGGCACCTCGCGCAGCTACGGCGTGATGGCCAACGTCCTCTATGACCTGGACTTCACCCGCTTCGGCGTGCCGACCTACGTTCAGCCCTACATCGGCGGCGGCGTCGGCTACATCTGGCGCGACTTCGACGACGTGCGCGTGAACGTCGCCGGTTCCCAGGTCCGCAGCAGCGACACCGACGGCCGCTTTGCCTACCAGGGCATCGCTGGTCTCGCCGTGCCGCTGACCCAGTTCGGCGTCACCGGCCTGTCGCTGACCGCCGAGTACCGCTTCCTCGGCACGCTCGAGCACTCCATCGACACGACCAGCAGCGGCGGCGGCTTCTCCACCTCGCGCGGCGGCACGAAGTCCGAGAACTACAACCACTCCGCCCTGATCGGTCTGCGCTACGCCTTCAACCAGCCGCGCCCGGTCGCCCCGGCGCCGATGGTTGCCCCGGCACCCGCCGCCGCCCCCGCCCCTGCCCGCACCTACCTGGTGTTCTTCGACTTCGACCGCGCCGACCTGACGGACCGCGCCCGCCAGATCATCGCCGAGGCCGCCCAGGCCGTGAACACCACGGGCACGACCCGCATCGAGGTGGCCGGCCACGCCGACCGCTCGGGCACCCCGCAGTACAACCAGCGCCTGTCGCAGCGCCGCGCGGAGGCTGTCGCCTCCGAGCTCGCGCAGCGTGGCGTCAGCCGTTCGCAGATCTCGGTGCAGGCCTTCGGCGAGAGCCGTCCGCTGGTTCCGACCGCCGACGGCGTGCGCGAGCCGCAGAACCGCCGCGTGGAGATCGTCCTGCGCTGAGCAGGCCGACCTCTCCTCACGGAGAACGAAGGGGGGCGGGGCCGCGAGGTCCCGCCCCTTTTTTCATGCGTCGCCGGCGGAATGTCCTGGCATGGCCAAGCCATCCGCCCTAACCCGCCCCCATGACAGCCCAGCCCGATCGCCAGATCATCCAGGACGAGATCCTCCGCCAGGTTTCCGCGCGCGATGCCGGCAAGAGCATCTGCCCGAGTGAAGTCGCCCGCGCCCTCCGGCCGGAGGGCTGGCAACCGCTCATGGGGCCCGTGCGCCAAGCCGCCGTCGCCCTGGCCCGGGATGGCCGGGTGGAGGTCCTGCGCAAGGGCCGACCGGCCGACCTCGATGACCTGCGCGGCGTTATCCGGCTGCGCGCGCCCTCCCCGGCCGGCTGAGTCCGGCCGCGTCACCGGGCGTTACGCGGGGCCGGATTGACCGCGATGGCCAGGGAGGGACACTCCCCCAGTCATCGAACCGGACCACCCCGCATGCGAAACTCCCTTTCCGCCATCCGTGACGCATGGGCGCTGTCACGCCCCTTCTGGACCGGCGAAGGGCGCTGGGCGGCACGCGGGCTGCTGGCGGTGGTGGTGGTGCTGAACCTCGTGCTGGTCGCGATGAACGTCATCCTCACCTACTGGCAGCGCGGCTTCTACAACGCGCTCGAGACCAAGAACTGGCAGACCTTCATCGACCTGCTGCTGCTCGGCGGCACGACCGAGGACACCGGTTTCCTTCCCGGCTTCACCCTGATCGCCGCCCTCTACATCGTGGTGGCGGTTTATGCGCTCTACCTCAAGCAGGCCCTGCAGATCCGCTGGCGCCGCTTCCTGGCGGGCAGCCTGACCCGCCGCTGGCTGGACCACCGCGCCTATTACCGCATGGCGGTGGCCAGTGACGGCAACACGGACAACCCGGACCAGCGGATTTCCGACGACACCAAGTTCTTCGTGGACAACACGCTGACGCTGGGCCTCGGGCTGATGCGCGCGGTGGTGACGCTGGTGTCCTTCGTCTTCGTGCTCTGGGGCCTGTCCGGAGATGTCACGGTCTTCGGGGTGAACATCCCGGGCTACCTGGTCTGGGTGGCCCTGGCCTATTCGGCGCTCGGCACCTGGGTGACGCACCTGATCGGGCGCAAGCTGATCGGGCTGAACTTCCTGCAGGAGAAGGTGGAGGCCGACTTCCGCTACGCGCTGGTCCGCGTGCGCGACAACGTCGAGGGCATCGCCCTCCACCGCGGAGAGGAGGAGGAGCGCGCCGGGCTGGAATGGCGCTTCGGCGCGGTGATCGCGAACTGGGTGGGCATCATGCGCGCCACCAAGCAGATCACCTTCTTCACCGCCGGCTTTGGCCAGGTCGCCACGATCTTCCCCTTCATCGTGGTGGCACCGAACTACTTCGCCGGCCGCATCCCGCTCGGCGCCCTGATCCAGACCTCCACCGCCTTCGGCTCCGTGCAGGAATCCCTGTCGTGGCTGGTGAACAACTATCCCGAGGTCGCCTCCTGGCGGGCCACCGTGCAGCGGTTGAGCGGCTTCGACCGGGCCATCGCCGCCGCCGAAGCGCATGCCGGCGAAGGGGCCTCCGTGGTGGCCGAACCGCGTGAGGGACTGGAGGCCGCGGGGCTCGACATCTGGCTGCCGGATGGCCGCCGCCTGCTGGACGGCGCCGCGCTCTCGGTCGCGCCGGGCGAGGCGGTGCTGGTCACGGGCGCCTCGGGCAGCGGCAAGTCCACGCTCTTCCGCGCCCTGGCCGGCATCTGGCCCTTTGCCCGCGGACGGGTCGCGGTGCCGGCCGGACGGGCCGCGCTGTTCCTGCCGCAGCGGCCCTACCTGCCGCTGGGCTCCCTCAGGCGCAACCTCGCCTATCCGCTGGCCGAGGACACCTTCGACCAGGCAGCGCTGCACGCCGCCCTGGTGGATGTCGGCCTGGAGAAGCTGATCCCGCGCCTCGATGCGTCGGAGGACTGGCAGCGCGTGCTCTCGGGCGGGGAGCAGCAGCGCCTGGCCTTCGCGCGCGCCCTGTTGCAGCGCCCGGCCTGGCTCTTCCTGGACGAAGCGACGGCCAGCCTGGATACGGCGGCGGAAACCCGGCTCCACGAATTGCTGCGGGAGCGGCTGCCTGGCACGGCCATCGTCTCCATCGCGCACCGCCCGGCGGTGGCGGCCTTCCACGACCGCGCCCTGCGGCTCGAAGGGGGCCGGCTGGTCGCGGCCTGAGGCGGTGCGCGTCGCGCGGCGCCGGGAGCGGCGCCGCGCGGGCGGCCTCAGTGGTCCTGATCGGGCGCCGGATCGGAGTTGAGGAGGGTGTAGCGCTCCTCGCCGATCCGCTCGATCAGGGTGAACTGGGCGTGGAGGAAGTCCTCGTGCTTCTCCTCGTCCGCCAGGATCTTGAGCAGCAGGTCGCGCGAGACGTAATCGCGCACGGCCTCGCAATGGGCGATCCCGTCCTTGAGATCCCCGATCGCCTTCTGCTCGAGGCGGGAGTCGCACTCCAGCACCTCCTTCACCGTCTGCCCGATCAGCACCTGGTTCAGGCGCTGGACGTTGGGCAAGCCGTCGAGAAAGAGGATGCGCTTGATGAGCCAGTCCGCGTGGCGCATCTCCTCGATCGATTCCTCGTACTCGTGCTTGCCCAGCCGCGTGACGCCCCAGTGGCCGAGGATGCGGGCATGCAGGAAATACTGGTTGATCGCCGTCAGCTCGTTGGTGAGCTGGATGTTCAGGTACTCGATGACCTTGGGGTCGCCCGCCATGCCTCTGCCTCCGTTATCGGACGGCGGTGATGGCGCCTCGCCGCTGCCTGGTCAATTCGGTCTTCCGGCCGCGGCAAGCCCTCAGTTGGCCGCCGGGCTCTCCGCCCCGGCTTCGGGGGACCGGATCATCCCGAGGATGGTGGCGGTGCAGCAGCCGCACTGCGCCCGGCAGTTGCAGGCGGCATAGACGTCGTGCGTCCGGCAGGCGCCATCCGCGATGGCCGCCTGGATCCGGGTGTCGCTCAGGCCGTTGCAGATGCAAACATACATGCAGTGCCGCTCCCTGCCCGGGATGGGTCCGGGCCGGCAGGGTTCTAGCAGTTGAGAAAGTTTCTGCAAGTCATTCGCAACACATTCCCCGTCACTCCGGCACTCGCCCCGGTCTGCTCCCCGCCCGCCTCGCTCCATTCAAGGCCGGCATGCCCTCAGCCCGAATCCCGCAGCACCCGCAGCACCGCCTGCCCATAGCGCTCCAGCTTCGAGGCGCCGACACCGTGGACGGAGGCCAGCGCGTCGATGTTGCCCGGGCGGCGGGCCGCGATCTCCTCCAGCGTGCGATCGGGGAAGATGACATAGGCGGGCACGGACTGGCGCGTCGCCTCCTCCTTCCTCCAGGACCGCAGCGCCTCGAAGGAACCGGCCTCCGCCGGGGCACCGCTGAAGGCCGGGCGCGGACCGTCCCGCCCCTGCCGCTGACGCCGCGGGGCACGGGCGGCCTCGCGCAGGGCGGATTCCTGCAGCAGCACGGGTTGCGCACCCTTCAGGATCGGGCGCGCCGCCTCGGTTGCCTGGTAGATCGGGAACTTGCTGTCCGCGGCCATCTCCAGCGCGCCCCGGGCCAGCAGGTGACGCGCGATGTTCTTCCACGCCCCTTCGGCCACGTCTTGCCCGATGCCGAAGACCGAAAGGCTGTCGTGGCCGAAGGAGCCGACCTTTTCCGTCCGGTTGCCCCGGAGCACGTCCACCACATGGCCCAGGCCGAAGCGCCCGCCGGTGCGGTGCACGGCCGAGAGCAGCTTGCGCGCCGCCTCCGTCGCGTCCACCAGCCGGGGCGGGCGCAGGCAGGCGTCGCAGTTGCCGCAATCCTGTTCCAGGTCGTCGCCGAAGCAGCGCAGCAGCAGGCGGCGGCGGCAGGTCGCGCTTTCCACGATGGCGACGAGGCGATCCAGCCTCTCGTGGTCCAGGCGCTGCTGCGTCTCGGCGGCCGGGCTCTCGGCGATGCGGCGCCGTGCCACCGCGATGTCCTCGGCGCCGTAGAGCAGCAGGGCGCGGGCCGGGGCACCGTCGCGCCCGGCGCGGCCGATCTCCTGGTACCAGGCCTCGGGGCCACCGGGCAGGGAAAGGTGCGCCACCCAGCGCACGTCCGGCCGGTCGATGCCCATGCCGAAGGCGATGGTGGCCGCCATCACCACGGGGTCGCCGGAGGAGAAGCGGCGCTCCGCCGCGCGCCGGTCGGCGGGCTCCATGCCCGCGTGGTAGTGCAGGGCGTCGAAGCCGTCGCGCTTCAGGCGGGTGGCCGTGCGCTCGGTTTCCGCGCGGCTCGGGCAATAGATGATCCCCGCGCCCCGGCCATCGTCGGCCTCCTCCATGAAGGCGGCGATCTGGGCCGTGGGGTTGTCGCGCGCCGCGACCTCGATCCGGATGTTCGGGCGGTCGAAGGAGCCCCGGAACACCGGCGCGTCCGTCAGCGAGAGGCGCTCGCGGATGTCGTCCACGGTGCGGGCATCGGCCGTCGCCGTCAGCGCCACGCGGGGAACGTCGGGGAAGCGCTCGGCCAGCATGGTCAGCGCGCGGTATTCGGGGCGGAAGTTGTGGCCCCAGGCGGAGATGCAGTGCGCCTCGTCCACCGCGAACAGCGCGAGGTCGCGCCGCGCGAGACGTTCCGCCGTGCCCTCCAGCGCCAGGCGCTCGGGCGAGACGTAGAGAAGCTTCAGCTTGCCGTTCGCGAGGTCGCGCGAAACCCGCCCGCGCTCCTCCTCGTCCAGCCCCGAATGCAGCGCGGCGGCGGCGACGCCCTGCTGGCGCAGCGCCGCCACCTGATCCTCCATCAGCGCGATCAGCGGCGAGACCACCACGCCGAGGCCCGGCCGGCACAGCGCCGGCACCTGGTAGCAGAGGGACTTGCCGCCGCCCGTCGGCATCAGCACGAGGCCGGAGCCGCCGCCCGTGACGTGCTCCACGATCTCGGCCTGGCGGCCTCGGAAATCCGGGAAGCCGAAGACGTCGTGCAGCACCTCGCGCGGGTCGGCGCTCATGCGCCGCGCCCCGCAGGCGTTGGGCGCCGGGCCACGGCGGGAGCGGCGTGATGTTCGGTCGGGTGCATGGGGTCCGGTGCAGATGGGGCAGCAGGGCCGCGCCCGACAGGGCACGGCCGCGGAACAAGGAAGCTCAGGGCATGAACTTCAGGACATGGCCGGCAGCGCCCGCCCGCCCGCCAGGCGGAGGATGCGCGTCGGCCGCTCCACCCCTGTCAGGCGGTGGGTGATCAGGATGGCACTGCGCCCGCCCAGCGCCGTGTCGAGCGTTTCGAGAAAGCTGCGCTCGGTCGCAGCGTCCAGTCCGGCCGTGGGCTCGTCGAGGATGATGACCGAGGCCGGAGAGAGCAGCGTCCGCGCCAGCGCGATACGCCGGGCCTGCCCGCCGGAGAAGCGCGCGCCGGCCTCCCCGCAGCGGGTGTCCAGCCCTTCCGGCAGGGCGCGGACGAGGTCGGCGATGCGGGCGCGCTCCAGCGCGTCCCAAAGGGCCGCATCGGGCGCCCCCGGGGCCGCGAGGCGGAGGTTCGCGGCGATGCTGTCGTCGAACAGCGTCGCGTCCTGGGTCAGGCAGGCGATATGGGCGCGCACGACATCGGCCGACAGCGTGTCGTAATCCGCGCCGCCCAGGGTGATGCGCCCGGCCGACGGTGCCGCGAGCTTGAGCAACAGGGCGGCCAGCGTGGACTTCCCGATGCCGGAAGGCCCGAGAAGCGCGATCCGCGCCCCCTCGGGCACCTCGAGCGAAAGGTCCTCGAACACCGGGCCGCGCTCGTCGTCCCACGCAAAGGCCACGCCGCGCACCGACAGCGCGTGCCCCACCGGCACGGCCGAGGCAGGCGGGTCGGGCACGGGAACCGGATGGTCCGCGGCCTCGAGCAGGCGCCGCGCCCCGGCGGCGGCCAGGGCAAGGGCGGCACCCGCGCGCGGCAGGGCGCCCAGCGCGTCCGCCGCCGCCAGCACCAGGAACAGGGCAACCACCACCGAGGCCGCCGCGCCCCCGCCGGACACGCCCCAGGCCAGGGCGCCGAGCAGCGCGCCCTGGGTCAGCACCGTGCCGGCCGCGCCGCCGAGGGAGCCGGCCCGGGTCAGCCGGCGGCGCTCCCGGTCCATCCCCTCGGCCGCGGCCTGCACCCGGTCCATGGCGCGGCCTTCGGCATTGGCCGCCAGGATGTCCTCCATGGCCGTCAGGGGCTCCACCGCCTCGGCCCGCAGCGCGCCGGTGGCAGCGGCGGTGCGCGAGGCCGCGCGGGCGGCGAAGGGGGCGATCGCAAGCGGCAGCAGCAGCGCCAGCGCCAGCGGCAGGGCCACGATGGCGGTCAGCACCGGCGAAAGCCCGCCCAGGATCACCGCCACGGCCAGCACCACGGCGGCGGCCGCCGCCATGGGCACGAGAGCGCGGAGATAGAGCCCGTCCAGCGCCTCCACATCCGTGACCAGCCGGCCCAGCAGGTCGCCCGAGCGGGTCATGCCGGGGCCCGCGGAAAGGCGCTGCGACAGGCGGCGGAAGAACCAGGTGCGGGTATCCGCCAGGGCGCGGAAGGTGGCGGCATGGGTCGTCATGCGCTCGGCCCAGCGCAGGAAGGGACGGAGAAAGATCAGCGGGCGGAGGAACACGAGCAACCCCGCCCCGGCCGCCAGCGTGCCGGTGGCCAGCCCCTGCGCCACGCCGCCGCCCGCCAGCGCCAGCAACGCCACCCCCGCCAGCGCCGAGGCGCAGGCCGTGGCCGCGCCGAAGAACAGCCACAGCCCCCGCGGGCGCCACAGGCCGAGGATCCGCAGCAGGTCGCGCGCGGCGGTCACGTCGCCACCGCCCGGCGCTGGGCGACCACCCGCCCCTCGCTCATCTCCAGCACCTTGGGGAAGCGGGCGCGCAGCGCCGCGGAGTGGCTGGCGATCACGGCGGTCCGCCCCGTGCAGAGCCGGCGGAGGCTCTCGATCACCTGGGCTTCCGTCGCGGGGTCCAGATGCGCGGTGGGCTCGTCCAGCAGAACCAGCGGCGCGTCCCGCAGGAAGGCCCGGGCGAGCGCCACGCGAAGGCGCTGCCCACCCGAGAGCCCGTGCCCGCCCTCCCCCACCACCGTGTCCAGCCCGTCCGGCAGCTCGGCCGTGAAGGCGCTGACCTGGGCGGCGCGGGCGGCGGCCTCGACGGCGGCGTCCTCGGCATCCGGCCGTGCGAGCCGGATGTTCTCGCGAATGGAGGCGCGGAGAAGCACCGGGCGCTGGGGCAGGTAGGCCACCAGCCGCCGCAGCTCGGCCGGCGCCAGGGCCAGGGCGTCGCGGCCGTTCAGCGCGATCCGCCCGGCATCCGGGCGCGAGAAGCCGGCGAGCAGCTTCAGGATCGTGGACTTGCCGGAACCGCTGGGGCCGGAAAGCACCAGCGCCTCACCCGGCGTGACGCGGAAGGAGACGTCCTCGACCGCCAGCGGGCGCGCCGGGTCGGGCTGGTGGGACAGGTGCTCCACCACCAGCGTGACGCTGGGCGGCACCTCCTCCAACAGCAGGCCGGCGGGCACGGGGGCGTCCAGGATGGGTGAAAGCGCCGCCGCGGCGCCCTGGGCCGAGACACGCTCGTGATAGGCGGTGGAGAAGGCGCGCAAAGGGGCGAAGAAGGCGGGCACCAGCAGCAGGCAGAACAGCGCCGCCTCGGGCGCGGGGTGCCCCTCGGCGGCCAGGATGCCGTGGCGCCAGGCCAGACAGCCTAGCACCGCCGCGGCGATCAGCTCCAGCACGCCGGTGGACAGGAAGGCAAGGCGCAGAACCCGCATGGTGCGCACCCGCAGCTCCTGCGCCGCCACGTCCAGCGCCCGCGCCTCATCCTCCTGCCGCCGGAACAGAACCAGGGTGGGCAGGCCGCGCATCCGGTCCAGGAAGCGGCCCGAGAGGCGCTGAAGGGCGTCGAACTGCCGGCGGCTGGCCACCGCCGCGCCGATGCCGGACAGGGCCATGCCAACGGGCACCAGCAGCCCGGCCGCGATCAGGATCATGCCACTGAGCGCATCCGCCGCGCCGGCCGCGAAGGCGACCATGAGCGGCGCCACCACCGCGAGGGCGGCCGCGGGGATCCAGCGGGCGAAGTAGCCGTCCATCGCCTCCACGCGGTCCACCGCCAGCGCCGCACCCTCGCCCGCCGGGCGGCTCGAAGGGGTTTCGGCCAGCAGGCGGGAGAAGAGGCGGCGGCGGAGGGTGGAGCGCGCCGCCTCCCCGGCTCGGGCGGACGCCGTCTCCTGCGCGACGACCAGCGCCACCTGCAGCAGGGCGAGCGCGGCCGCGCCCACCAGCGCGCCGCCCGCGGCCGGGCCGTAGCCGAGCAGGGCCGTGAGAAGCCCGGCCACAAGCCAGGCCTGCGCGATCCCGGCCGCCGCGGCGGCCAGGCCGAGCAGGATCGGCACCAACAGGGCCGCGCGCCCTTCCCGCGCGGCGGCGGAAAGGAGGGCACGGGCGGGATCTCGGCCAGCACGTCGGGACATGATCGCCCGGTTCTAGGACAATCCCGCGCGCGGCGGAATGCGGCATAGCTGTCCCGCCCCCATCCGGGCCGCGCCGAGTCCCGTTCCGTTTCGAGGTTCCCCATGCTCCCCACCCACGGCCGCCACGGCTACCACCCCTGGCGGGGCCGCCCGCGATGGAACTGGCCGGGCGGGGCGCGGCTGGCGGTCTATCTCGGCGTCAACCTCGAGCACTTCGCCTTCGGGGAAGGATTGGGGGCGGAGCTGGCGCCCGGGGCCAACAGCGGGGGCGGGCCGCAGCCGGACGTGCTGAACCATGCCTGGCGCGACTACGGCAACCGCGTGGGCGCCTGGCGGCTGCTCGAGACGCTGGACGAGCTGTCCCTGCCCGCGACCGTGCTGGCGAACTCGGCGATGTACGACCACGCGCCCGAACTCATGGCCGCGCACCGCGCCCGCGGCGACGAGGTCGCCGGCCACGGCCGCACCAACTCCGAGCGCCAGTCCACCCTGCCCGAGGCGGAGGAGCGTCGCCTGATCGCCGAATCCTCCGCCGCCATCGCCCGCCAGGAGGGCACCCCGCCGCGCGGCTGGCTTTCGCCCTGGATCGCGGAAAGCCGGGCCACGCCGGACCTGCTGGCCGAGGCCGGCTACCGCTACACCCTGAACTGGTGCAGCGACGACCAGCCCGTCTGGCATGCGACCCGGCACGGCCCGCTGATGGCCATCCCCTACCCCCAGGAGGTGAACGACATCCCTGCCATCATCGCCCGCAAGGACGGCGCGGCGCAGTTCGCCGAGATGATCGTCGAGGATTTCGAGGAACGGCTGCGCCAGGTGCGGGACGGGGTGGCGCAGGTGATGGGGATCGCGCTGCACCCCTACATCATCGGCCAGCCCTACCGCATGCGGGCCCTGCGCCGGGCGCTCGCCCATGTGGCGGCCCGGCGGGAGGCGGTCTGGATCACCACCGCCGGCGCCGTCTTCGACCACGCGGCCGCCCTGCCACCGGGGATGATCCCCGGCGGCTGATCAGAAGGTCACGACGGAGCGGATCGACTTGCCCTCGTGCATCAGGTCGAAGGCGTGGTTGATCTCGTCGAGCGGCATGGTGTGGGTGATCAGGCTGTCGATGTCGATCTTCCCGTCCATGTACCAGTCCACGATCTTCGGCACGTCGGTGCGCCCGCGCGCGCCGCCGAAGGCCGAGCCCCGCCAGTTGCGCCCGGTGACGAGCTGGAAGGGACGGGTGGAGATCTCCTGCCCGCTCGGCGCCACGCCGATGATGATGGAGGTTCCCCAGCCGCGATGGGTGCATTCCAGCGCCTGGCGCATCGTGGCCGTGCTGCCCACGCATTCGAAGGAGAAGTCCGCCCCGCCGTCGGTCAGGTCCTGGATTGCCTGCACCACCTTGTCGCGCCCGACCTCGTCCGGATTCACGAAATGGGTCATGCCGAACTTCCGGGCCATCTCGACCTTGCCCGGGTTCAGGTCGACGCCGATGATCCGGTCGGCGCCCACCATGCGCGCGCCCTGGATCACGTTCAGCCCGATGCCGCCCAGGCCGAAGACCACCACGTTGGCGCCCGCCCAGACCTTGGCCGTGTAGACCACGGCGCCGAGGCCGGTGGTCACGCCGCAGCCGATGTAGCAGATCTTGTCGAAGGGCGCGTCCTCCCGGACCTTGGCCACCGCGATCTCGGGCAGCACCGTGAAGTTCGAGAAGGTGGAGCAGCCCATGTAGTGCCAGAGGGGCTTGTTGGGGTTCTCGCAGGAGAAGCGGCTCGTCCCATCCGGCATGATCCCCTGCCCCTGGGTGGAGCGGATGGCCGTGCAGAGGTTGCTGCGCTGGGAGAGGCAGGTTTTGCACTGCCGGCATTCGGGCGTGTAGAGCGGGATCACGTGGTCGCCGGGCTTCACCGCGGTCACGCCCGCGCCGACCTCGCGCACGACGCCCGCGCCCTCGTGCCCGAGGATGCAGGGGAACTTGCCTTCGCTGTCCAGGCCCGAAAGCGTGTAGGCGTCGGTGTGGCAGACGCCCGTCGCCATGATCTCCACCAGCACCTCGCCGGGCTTGGGGCCCTCCAGGTCCACGGTCTCGACCGTCAGCGGCTTGTTGGCCTCCCAGGCGACGGCGGCGCGGGTCTTCATGCGGGCGGCTCCCCTTCCTTGCGGCGCGATGGTTCTATCCCCGCCGAAACCGGCGGACCAGGGGAGGACAGGGCGTGCTGCTTGCGGAACTGACGGCGCGGGTTCGGGAAGGGGTGCCGCTGGCGGGCGCGCTCGGGATCGAGGTGCTGCGGGCGGACGCCACCTCCGCCGAGGTCCGGCTGCCGCCATCCGCGCTGTCCCTGCGCCCGGGCGGCACCGCCTCGGGCCCCGCGCTGATGACGCTGGCCGACGTGGCCATCTGGGTTCCGCTGCTGGTGGCCACCGGCGGCGCGGACGACACGCGCACGGCCCAGCTCCAGGTCGCGTTCCTGCGCCCGGCCGGAAACCGCGGCGTGGTGGCGGAGGTCCGCATCGTCCGCCAGGGCCGAACCAGCCTCTACGCCGAGGTCTGGATGCGCGCGGAGGGCGAGGAGAAACCCTGCGCCCACGTCACCTCCACCTGGCTGCGGGCCCCGGCTGGTCGCTGAGGCCGGGGAAACTGGCGCACCCTGAGGGACTTGAACCCCCAACCAACCGGGTAGAAGCCGGTTGCTCTATCCAGTTGAGCTAAGGGTGCGAAAGCAGGGCCGCCTCAGTGGGTCCAGTTCACCAGGCGGTCCGTGCGGAAGTTGTCGGCATAGGACTTGGGCCGCAGCGCCGGCACCTGGCGGCGGCGCTCCACCTCGTAGGGAATGCCCTTGGACTTCGCGTAGGCCTCGGCCTGCTCCAGCGTGTCGAAGCGCAGCTGCACCTGCCGGTTGGTGTCGCCCGAGCCGTACCAGCCCGTCAGCGGGTCGATCCGCTTGGGCTCGGACGGGGCCCATTCGAAGATCCACTCGTCGGTGCGTCCCTGGCCGGACTGCATGGCGTTGCGGGCGGGCGAGTGGATTCGGGCGATGCTCATCGGGGATCACTCATCAGCGGAACTCCGGCGAAAGGTCTCAAATTCGGGGCGGCGGGATTCGAACCCACGGCCTCCTGTACCCAAAACAGGCGCGCTACCAGGCTGCGCCACACCCCGTGAGACCGCGCGAACCTATGGGCGCATCGCCCCGGGCGCAATGGGTGCGCTTCACGAGGCCGCCGGGATCGCCTCCAGCCCACCCATGAACGGCCTGAGAACCGTCGGAATCGCGATCGAGCCGTCCTCCCGCTGGTGCGTCTCCAGCACCGCCACCAGCGCCCGCCCCACCGCCACGCCCGAGCCGTTGAGGGTGTGAAGGAACTGGTTCCCCTTTCCCTCCCGCGGCTTCATGCGGGCGTTCATGCGCCGTGCCTGGAAGTCCCGGCAGTTGGAACAGGAGGAAATCTCCCGCCAGGCCCCCTGCCCCGGCAGCCACACCTCCAGGTCATAGGTCTTGGAGGCGCCAAAGCCGGTATCCCCGGCACAGAGCAGGACCCGCCGCCAAGTCAGCCCGAGCTCGGTCAACACCCGCTCGGCACAGCCGGTCATCCGCTCGTGCTCCTCGGCCGATTGGTCGGGCGCGGTGATCGAAACCATCTCCACCTTGGAGAACTGGTGCTGCCGGATCATGCCCCGCGTGTCCCGCCCGGCCGAGCCGGCCTCGGAGCGGAAGCAGGGCGACAGGGCGGCCAGGCGGATGGGAAGTGCTGCCTCCGGCACGATCTCGCCCCGGACCGTGTTGGTCAGCGGCACCTCGGCGGTCGGGATCAGCCAGCGGTGGTCGGTGGTCTGGAACAGGTCCTCGGCGAATTTCGGCAACTGGCCGGTGCCGTGCATGGAAGCGTCGTTCACCAGCAGCGGCACGGCCGTCTCGGTGTAGCCGTGCTCGTCCACCTGGAGGTTCAGCATCCATTGGCCGATCGCGCGCTCCAGCCGCGCGAGCGGGCCGCGCAGCACGGTGAAGCGGCTGCCGGACAGCTTCACGGCGGTGGCGAAGTCCATGCCCCCCAGCGCCTCGCCCAGCTCGAAATGCTGCCTGGGGGCGAAGGGCAGGTTCGGGATGTCGCCATGCTGCCGGAGAACCACATTGGCCGCCTCGTCCCGGCCCTCCGGCACATCCTGGTCCAGCAGGTTGGGCAGGGCTTCGAGGATGCGGGTCTGCGCCGCCTCGGCGGAGGCGGCCTCGGCGTCCAGGCTCTCCATCCGGGCGCGCAGCGCCGTCGCCTCGCCTTCCAGCGCCGCGGTGTCGGCGCCGGCCTTCTTGCCCTGGCCGATCTCCCGCGCCAGGGCGTTGCGGCGGGCCTGGGCCTCCTGCGCCGTGGTCTGGGCGGCGCGGCGGGTGCTGTCCAGCGCCAGGAGCTCGGCCGAGACCGGGGGAAGGCCCCGGCGCGCCAGCGCGGCGTCGAACGCGGCCGGATCGGCGCGAACGGCCCGGATGTCGTGCATGAGCTGGCCTCAGGTCGTCGGGGGTTTGGGTTTCGGCGTCATCCAGACGGCGGCCAGGATGGACAGCTCGTAGAGCGCGAGCAGCGGCACCGCGAGCCCGACCTGGCTGATGATGTCGGGGGGCGTGAGGATCGCGGCCGCCACGAACATCCCGACGATCGCGTAGCGCCGGCCGCGCCGGAGCTGCTCCACGCTCACGATGCCCACGCGCGCCATCAGCGTGATCGCCACGGGCATCTGGAAGGCGACGCCGAAGGCCAGGATCATGTGCATGACGAGCGAGAGGTATTCCGACACCTTGGCCTCGAGCTGCACGGGCAGCCCGCCGCCGCCGGTCGGCGTCTCGAAGGAGATGAAGAACTTCCAGGCGAGCGGGAAGATGAAATAATAGGCCAGCGCCGCCCCCATCACGAACAGCACGGGGGAGGCCACCAGAAACGGCGTGATCACCTTCTTCTCGGACTTGTAGAGCCCGGGCGCGATGAACAGCCAGAGCTGGGTCGCCCACATCGGGAAGGAGAAGAACACCGCTCCGAAGAAGGCCACCTTCAGGTAGGTGAAGAAGGCTTCATACAGCGCGGTGAAGATCATCCGCCGCTCGCCGCCGCCCTGCTGCATCAGGATCTCGGCCAGCGGGCGCGCGAGGAAGCCGTAGATGGCCGTCGAGAAGTAGTAGCAGAGCGCGAAGGCGATCCCGAAGGCGCCGATCGACCACAGGAGGCGCGTGCGCAGCTCCAGCAGGTGGTCGATCAACGGCATGGGCTTGTCGTCGATCGTGTCGTCGGGGTCGCGGGACACTGGTGCTGGGGCTTCTTCGTCAGGCTGTGTGGGGCGCGGGCCGCGCCGGGGCTTCAGCCGCCGGCGTGGTCACGGGTGGGGCGGCGGGGGGCGGCACGGCCTCGGCGGTCGCCACCGGCACGGGGTCCGGCCGCCAGGCGGGCGCCTCCGCGGCGGGCGGCACCGGCTCGGGCACGGAGGCCACCTCCACCTCCCCGGCCGGGGTGGTCGCGTCACCCGGCGGGGCGCCGTCAGGCAGCGCGGCCTCGGTGCCGGCGGCGGGCGCCGCGTCGGAGGTGGGCGGCGGGGGCGCACGGAAGGGGTCCTCGCGCATGGTGCGCGTCAGCGTCCCGTCCTCGTCCACGGCCTTCTCGATGGTGGACTTCAGGTCGAAGTTGCGGATGTCGCGGATCTGGTCGCGCACGTCCTCCAGCTTCGCCTCGCGCACCACCTCGTCCAGGTGTCCCTGGAACTCGCCGGCCATGCGGCGCAGCTTCTGGATACCGCGGGCGACGCCGCGGACGGCGTCCGGAAGGTCCTTGGGGCCGATCACCACCACCGCAACGACGGCGATCAACGCGATCTCGGACCAGGCGAGGTCGAACATGTTTCTCCGATCACCCGTGCCGGGCGGCCGGCCCGCGCCTGCGGCGCGCACCGGTCCCTCGCGGGGCCGCTTCCGTTAGCAGAACTCGCCCGCACGACAAATGGGGCGCACCGAAGATGGTGCGGGGCGGCGCGCGATGGAAGCCGCGGCTACGCGCTGCCCGCCGCGGGCGCCGCGAGGGGAAGGCCCGGCTCGGGCAGAAGCTCCTCGCGGCGCGGCAGGTCGCGCAGGCCCGAAAGGCCGAACTGCTCCAGGAAGCGTGGGGTGGTGGCCCAGAGGGTGGGGCGCCCCGGTGCCTCCTTCCGGCCGCGCGGTGCCACCAGCCCGTTCTCCAGAAGGGTTTCAAGCGTCGCCTGGGAGAGCGCCGTGCCCCGGATCTCCTCGATTTCCGCACGGGTGACGGGCTGGTGCCAGGCGATGATGGCCAGCGCCTCCATGGCCACGCGCGGCAGGCGGCGCGGCACCTCCACCACCCGGGTGAGCGTGGGCGCGAGGTCGGGGGCGGTGCGGAAGGCATAGCCGCCGGCAACCGGGACGAGGTTCACCCCCCGTCCCTCATAGGCCCCGGCCAGCGCGGAAAGCGTCTCCACGGCCCCCTGCCCGGCGGGCAGCAGGGGCTGGAGCCGGGCGGCGGTGACGGGGGTGGCGGAGGCGAAGACCAGGGCCTCCGCGATGCGCAGGGCTTCGGAAGATGGCGGCAGGGGCGCGGCGCCGCCCTCCGCAGGCGACTCGGCGTCCAAACCCGCGTCCCCCCCGGCCGGGGCCGGCAGGGGCTCCGCTGCGGAGGGTTCGCCGGTGATCCCGGGGCCGGGCCTCTCCCCGTCGGGCATGTCGGGATCAGGCGGCATCGGCTTCGCGGTCCTTGGCCATCCCGGTGCCGCGCGGAGGGCGCAGCAGGATCGGGCTGAAGGGGGCATCCTGGTGCAGCTCCGCCGCCCCGATCTTGGCCATCTCCAGCCCCGCGACGAGGGTGCTGGCCAGGGCGGCGCGGCGCTCGACCGGGTCCATCTCGGATTCCGGCAGAAAGCCCGAGAGCTCCGCCCAGCCGGGCACGGTGCCGACCAGGCTGCGCAGGCGTTCCAGCGCGTCCTGCACGGTCCAGACCCGGCGCGGGCGGGGGCGGTAGGGCCTGCGGGCCGCGGCCCGGCGAAGCACATCCGTATAGGCGCGCAGCAGGCCCGGCAGGTCGGCCGCCAGCGCCGAGCGGTCCTCCAGAACCAGCGTTTCCGGCCGCCCCCGCGCCATCACGTCCCGCCCGAGGAAGGGTCGCGCCGCCAGCCAGGCGGCGGCCTCGCGCATGCGCTCCAGCTCCCGCAGCCGGTCCGCCAGGGCTTCGGCCAGCGCCTCGGCATCCTCCTCCGCCTCGGGGTCGTCCGGAAGCAGGAGGCGGGACTTCAGCCAGGCGAGCCAGGCCGCCATCACCAGCCAGTCCGCCGCGATCTCCAGCCGCACCCGGCGCGCGCCCTCGATCACCGCGATGTACTGGTCCACCAGCGAAAGGATGGAGATGCGGGCGATGTCCACCTTCTGCGCCCGCGCGAGGTCCAGCAGCAGGTCCAGCGGCCCCTCGAACCCCTCCAGCGTCAGGTGCAGGGCGGGGCCGGGCTCGCTCATGCCCCATGGCCGGTGAGGTTCAGGATGACCTGCGCGGTGGGCAGCACCACGGCCCGCACCAGCCAGCGGAGCGGGTCAGTGCCCGGAAGCGCCATGGGAAGCAGGAACAGCAGGCCCAGCACGATGAACAGCCCCACCCGCTCCAGCCGCAGGAAAGGAATGCCGATGGCGGGCGGCAGCAGCCCGCCGACGATCCGGCCGCCATCCAGCGGCGGGATCGGCAGGAGGTTGAAGGCCGCCAGCACGAGGTTGCCGATCAGGGAAAGGACCAGGAAGGATTCGAGCCAGTCCAGCAGGTTGTCCCGCCCCGGCCCCTGCAGCGGGTGCAGCAGCACGGCGGCCAGCACGGCGAGGCAGATGTTGATGGCCGGCCCGGCGGCGGCCACCAGCACCATGCCGAAACGCGGGTTGCGCAGGCGCATGATGTCCACCGGCACGGGCTTGGCCCAGCCGAACATCACGTCCACCCGGCCCGAAACCAGAAGCTGGGAGATCAGCAGAAGCCCCGGCACCATCAGCGTGCCCACGGGATCGACATGGCGCAGCGGGTTCAGCGAAAGGCGGCCCATCCGCGCCGCCGTGTCGTCGCCCAGCGCGCGGGCCGCATAGCCGTGGGCGGCCTCGTGCAGGGTGATCGCGAAGATGGCCGCGAGCGCCGCGGCCGCGAAATCGGGAAGCCAGTCCATCGCGGCGTCAGGCGTCGGTCAGCGCGTGGGGGGCAAGGGCCACCGGGCTCGCCGCGCGGGCCGCGACGGCTGCCGGGCGGCTGGCCTGGACCAGGGCGCGGGCCGTGGCCATGCGGCGGGCGGCGGCATCCCCCAGCGCCGGACATTCCCGCAGCAAGGCCGCGGTATCCTCCAGCACCCCGTTGCAGTGCAGCACGAGGTCGCAGCCCGCCGCCAGCGAATCGGCGGCCAGGCTGTTCGAAAGCCCGGCCAGCGCGCCCATGGTCAGGTCGTCCGAAACCAGCACGCCGTCGAAGCCGATCTCGCCGCGGATCGTGCGGCGGATAAGGTGGGGGGAAAGGGTCGCGGGCCGGTCCGGGTCCAGCGCGGCATAGGTGATGTGCGCGGTCATGGCCCAGAGGTGCCGCCCGGCGTCCCGTGCGCAAACCGCCGCGAAGGGCGCGATGTCCGCGGCCAGGGTCGCGGCATCGGCCTCCACCCTGGGCAGGGAAAGATGGCTGTCGGCCGTGGCGCGACCGTGCCCGGGGATGTGCTTGATCACGGGAATGCAGCCGGCGGCCATCAGCCCCTCGATCCAGGCCTGGCCAAGCCGCGCGACCTCCGCCGGATCGGCGGAGAAGGCGCGGTCGCCGATCACGTCGTGCGCGCCGGGCAGCCGCAGGTCCAGCACCGGGGCGCAGACCACGTCCAGCCCTGTCGCGGTGCATTGGGCGCCCAGCAGCGCGGCATTGGCAGCGGCGGCGGCCTCGCTGCCCCCCTCGAAGACGCAGGCGGGCGGAAAGAGCGGCCATTCCGGCGGCCGGAGCCGCGCCACGCGCCCGCCCTCCTGGTCCACCAGGATCGGGGCGTCCTCCCCCAGTTCCTCACGGATGGCCGAGGTCAGGGCGCGCAGCTGCGCGGGGCTCTCCACGTTGCGGCGGAACAGGATGATGCCCGCGGGCGGCGTGGCGCGGAGCACCGCCGCCTCGCCGGCCGTCAGGGCGAGGCCGGAAAGGCCGGTGATGGCGGCGCGCACGCTCATCCGCCGATCACGGCGCAGGGGATGTTCCTGGTCTTGGCGGTGGCACAGAGGGCGCGGGCGACCGCGACATCCGGCATGTTGGTGGCGCGGATGCGCCAGAGCGGCGGCAGGTCGCCCCGGTCCACCCGGGTGATCTGCGGCTGGCGCCCGGCAAGCTCCGGCAGGCGGCCCTGCAGGCGCGCCCATTCCGCGCGCGCCGCTTCCTCGCTGGCGACAGCGCCGAGCTGGACCACGGTGCGGCCGGTGCGGAGCGCCGCGGCATTGGCCGGCAAGGGCGGCGGCGTGATGGCAGGAACCTGCTCGCCCTGCGGCGTCGCGGCGGCCGGCGCCCCCGGCGGCGCGGATGGCGCGGCGGGCTGGGCCGGAACCGGCTCCGGCGCCAGTATGGCGGCCGGCGGCTGCGGGGCCAGCGCGGCGGCGGAGGGATCGGCGATGCGCGCGGCCGCCTGCGGGCCGAGGCTCGGGTTGAGCAACGGCGGGCGGACGGGCTCGGCCACCGGCGCGGCGGGGCCGGCCGCGGCCGGCGCGCTGGAAACGGGAGGCGCTGGCGGCTGGCGGGCGGCCGCCTGGCGGAGCGCGGCAACATCCGGCCGCTCCGGCTCCGGCGAAAGCCGCGGCTGCACGGCGCCGCCGCCCTGGCCCCGCCGCTGGCTCTCGAAGATCCGCTCGTCCTGATTCGCGACCCGCATGCCGCCGGGATCGCTGGGCTTCACCCGGATCGGGCGGGTGTCGGCCTCGATGGTCGGCACCGTGCTGTTCACGGCGCGCGAGACGCCCCAGACAACCGCGCCCCCCACGGCGCCCGCGCCGAGCACGGCGCCCGCGATGGCCACCACGCGCCAGGGAATCTGGAAGCCCACCCGCTGCGGGCGGACCCGATAGCTTGGAACCGTCAAATCGCTCACCGCATCTCCTCGACGGGTGTCACCCCCATCACCGCGAGGCCCGAGCGAATCACCGCGGCCGTCGCCGCCACAAGTGCAAGCCGCGCCCGCGTCGCATCCGGTTCCCCATCCCGGATGAATCGCAGCGTGGCATCCTCGCGCCCCCGGTTCCAGAGTAGATGAAAGTCGGCGGCCAAGTCATGGAGAAAGAACGCGATCCGGTGTGGTTCCCGCGCCAGCGCCGCCGCTTCCACGGTGCGCGGCCAGGCCGTCAGCCGGCGGATCAGCGCCATTTCAGCGGGATCGGCGAGGGACTCGAGCGGGGCGGAGGCAAGCGACTCCGCGTCCGGCTCCCCGGCCTGCCGCAGGACGCTCCGGCAGCGGGCATGGGCGTACTGCACGTAGAACACCGGATTGTCGCGCGACTGCTGCACCACGGCGTCCAGGTCGAACTCCATCTGGGCGTCGGACTTGCGCGTCAGCATGGTGAAGCGCACGGCGTCGCGCCCGACCTCCTCGATCAGGTCGGCCAGGGTCACGTAGGTGCCGGCGCGCTTGGACATGCGCACGGGCTGCCCGCCCTTCACCACCTTCACGATTTGGCACAGCACCACGTCCAGCGGCACCGGGCGATCCGCCGTGAGGGCCGCCACCGCCGCCTTCATGCGCGGCACGTAGCCGCCGTGGTCCGCGCCCCAGACCTGCACCAGCTCGTCGAAGCCGCGGCGGATCTTGTCGGCGTGGTTGCCGATGTCGTTGGCGAAATAGGTGTTGGTGCCGTCGCTCTTGCGCAGCGGGCGGTCCACGTCGTCGCCGAACTCGGTGGAGCGGAACAGCGTCTGCTCGCGCGCCTCCCAGTCGTCCGGCAGCTTGCCCTTGGGCGGTGCCAGCACGCCCTCATAAACCAGCCCGCGGGCGGCGAGGTCCGCGATGGCCGCGTCGGCCGCCCCGCTCGCCACCAGCGCCGCCTCGCTGATGAAGACGTCGTGCGTGACCCCGAGCGCCGCGAGGTCCGAGCGGATCTCCGCCATCATGGCGTCCACGGTGAAGGCGCGCACCGTGTCGAGCCAGAGCGAGGGATCGGCCGGGGTGGCGCCCGGCGCCAGGCTGTCGCCGAACCGCGCGCGCAGCGCCTCGCCCACCGGCACCAGGTATTCGCCGCGGTACTGCAGCCCGCCCGGGATGGACTGGGCGAACTCCTCCTCGGACAGCGCGGTGCCCAGCGCCTGGAGATAACGCCAGTAGGCTGCCCAGGCGAGCGCCTGCACCTGCGCCCCGGCATCGTTGATGTAGTATTCCTTTGTCACCGCCCAGCCGGCCTTGAGCAGCAGGTTGGCCAGGGCATCCCCCACCACCGCGCCGCGGCAATGGCCCACATGCATCGGCCCCGTCGGATTGGCCGAGACATATTCCACGTCCACCTTGCGCCCGCCGCCCGTGCCGCCGTCGCCATAGGCGATGCCGGCGCGGAGCATGACGGGAAGCTGGTCGCGGAGCATTCCCTCCTCGAGGCGCAGGTTCACGAAACCGGGGCCCGCCGGCGCGGCGGCGGCGATGCCGGGATGCGCCAGCAGCCGCTCCGACAGGCCCTGCGCCACCTTCTGCGGCGCCTGGCGCGCGGCCTTGGCCACGACCAGCGCGGCGTTGGTCGCCATGTCCCCGTGCGAGGCGTCGCGCGGCGGCTCCACCAGCACGCGGGCGAGAAGCTCCTCCGGCAGGTCGGGCAGCAGCGCGCGGAGTTCGAACACGACCGCGTCGCGGATCGTGCGGAAGATGTCGGAGGTCATGGGGTGCAATCAGCCGGGAATGTTGGGGTCCGTCAGGCGACGGTGCTCTTCGAGGGCGAACTTGTCGGTCATGCCCGCCAACCAGTCGCAGACGGTGCGGGCGGCGTCGGGCGAACCCGCCTCGCCCGCCCGCTTCGCCCAGGCCGGGGGCAGCATGTCGGGCTGCCCGTGCAGAAGGGAGAACATCACCTGTAGCGCGCGCTTGGACTTCAGCGCCGTGCGGTTCACGCGCCAGTGGCGGTACATGCGGTCGAACAGGAAGGTGCGCGTTTCCTGGTTCAGCGCCCGCATGCGCTCGGAGAAGAAAACGACGGGCTGGGGGGCCGCGCGGATGTCCGTGACGTCGCGTGGGTTCAGCAGCGCGATGCGGCGGCGCGCCTCGTCCACCACGTCGTTGATCATCAGGTTGATCACGCGGCGGATGATCTCGGCCGAAACGCGCTCGGCCGGTGCGTCGGGCGGGATGCTGCGCATCGCCAGGTCCCGCGCGGCCGCCACCAGCGGCAGGGCGCAGGCCTCCTCCAGCGTGAAGAGCCCGGCGCGCAGGCCGTCATCCAGGTCGTGGTTGTTGTAGGCGATGTCGTCGGCGATGGCGGCGGCCTGGGCCTCGGCGCTGGCGTGGCAGTGCAGCTCCAGGTCATGGACCGCGGAATACTCGGCGATGTAGGGCGGCGGGCGGCGCAGCGGCCCGTTGTGCTTGGCCAGGCCCTCCAGCGTCTCCCAGGTCAGGTTCAGCCCGTCGAAGCCGGCGTACCGGTGCTCCAGCAGCGTCACCGCCTTCAGCGACTGGGCGTTGTGGTCATAGCCGCCCCAGCTCCGCATCACGCCGTTCAGCGCCTCCTCCCCGGCATGTCCGAAGGGCGGGTGGCCGAGGTCGTGCGCCAGCGCCAGCGCCTCCGCCAGGTCCTCGTCGAGCCGGAGCTGGCGGGCGATGGAACGGGCGATCTGCGCCACCTCGATCGAGTGGGTCAGCCGCGTGCGGAAGGCATCGCCCTCGTGGAAGACGAAGACCTGGGTCTTGTACTGGAGGCGGCGGAAAGCGGTGGAATGGATGATCCGGTCCCGGTCCCGCTGATAGGGGGACCGCCCGCTGCCGGCATCCTCGGGGTAAAGCCGCCCGCGGGAAGCCTCCGGCTGCACCGCCCAGGGCGCCAGCCCGTGCTGGGCGCGCGCCATGGCGCGCACCGGGCTTTCAGCGGCCGGGCCTCGGGCGTCGGCGGGGGCGGAGGGATCATCCATGGCGTGGGCGGGCCGTAGCACCCGGCCCGCCGCAGCGGCAAGGCTGCTGCCCTTTGGAGAAGCGGGGGCGCCGCACTATCTTGGGGGCAACCGCGGCCCGCACCGCCGGCCGCACCCGAACCAGCCCGAGGTTTCCCCATGCCCGATGGCAGCCCCCTCCCCGCCCCCTTCTCCGCGACGCCCTCCGCCCTGGCGCAGGTGGCGGAGATCGCGGCCACGCAGGGCCGCCCGGAAGCCGGGCTCCGCCTGGCGGTGGAGGCCGGCGGCTGCTCCGGCTTCCAGTACAAGTTCGACCTGGCCGACGCGCCCGAGCCCGACGACTTCGTGGTGGAGGGCCGCGTCTTCGTGGATCCCGTCTCCCTCGACCTGCTCCAGGGCGCCCAGCTCGACTGGGCGGAGGAACTGATCGGCGCCCACTTCAAGGTCCGGAACCCCGTGGCGGTCTCGGGCTGCGGCTGCGGGGTGTCCTTCTCGGTCGGCTGACCCCCATGCGCCTCTGCACCTTCAACGTGAACTCCGCGCGCAAGCGGATGCCGCATCTCCGGCGCCTGCTGGAGCGCCACGCGCCCGATATCGTCTTCCTTCAGGAGCTGAAGTGCCGGACGGAGGAGTTCCCGGCCATGGAGGTGGCCGACCTCGGCTACCGCTGCCACGCCGTCGGCCAGACCGGCGGGCGGAACGGCGTCGCCGTGGTGTCGCGCATCCCCTTCGAGGTGGTGGACGAAGCCCTGCCCGGCATGGAGGACGACACCCATGCCCGCTTCGTGGAGGTGCGGGCCGCCGGTGCCCACCTGGCCGGCATCTACCTGCCCAACGGCAATTCCGGCGGCGCGGAAGGCTATGCCTACAAGCTGCGCTGGATGGAGCACCTGCGCGCCCGCGTGGCCGCCCGGCTGGACGGCTTCACCCCTTATGCGGTGCTCGGCGACTTCAACGTCTGCCCCACGGACGAGGACATGTCCCCAGGTGCCCTGCCCCCCACCGACGCCCTGGTCCG
Source organism: Muricoccus vinaceus (assembly GCF_042433125.1). Lineage (NCBI taxonomy): Bacteria > Pseudomonadati > Pseudomonadota > Alphaproteobacteria > Acetobacterales > Roseomonadaceae > Muricoccus > Muricoccus vinaceus. The sequence continues at coordinate 207,441 of NZ_JBHLVZ010000001.1, forward strand.
CCCGGAAACCCGTGCCGCCTTCCGCGCCATCACCCACCTGGGCATGACCGAGGCCATGCGCGCCCTGCACCCGGCCGACGCGCCCTGGACCTACTGGGACTACGGTCCCGCCTTCGAGTCGAACCGAGGCCTGCGCATCGACCACGCCCTGCTGAGCGCCGACCTCGCGGAGCGCCTGGAGGGCGCGACGGTGGACGTGGTCGCGCGCTCGGAGGAAACCCCCTCCGACCACGCGCCGGTTCTCTTCGATATCCGGGACTAGGCCGGGCGGGCTGCGAAGGTCAGCACCAGCACGTCCCGGTGGCCGGGGCGCGCGGGGTCGATGGGGCGGATGGGCGTAACCCCATGCTTCACCCGGCGGTCGTCCAGCAGCACGGCATCGGCGGCGTTCGAGAGGGTGAAGCTCGCCTCCTCCCGCCCGTCGATCTCGATGCCGGTCACGCCGCCCTCCACGTTGTCCCGCCCCACCAGCATGACCAGGACGTAATCCACGCCGTCGCGGTGCATGCCCTCGGGGGTGGGCTGTCCTGCCTCCTCCGGGCGGGCCTCGATGCGGAACTGGTGCGCCTCGATGTGCCAGGCCGTTTCGGGGGAAAGCTGGTCGAACACCGACCGCGCCCCGGCCAGCAGGGCGGACAGGGCCAGCCCCTCCCCCACGGCGGGCTCCACCGGCTCGAACCAGCGCTCGACGCCGCCGTTCAGGGGGTTGTGCGCCACGGCCTGGAAATGCGGCCGGTGCGCCGCGCGGGTGATGGCGCCGCCTGCTTCCGCGGCGAAGGTCGCGTGGCGCCGCAGGCGGTAGCGTCCGCCATCGGCCATGAAGGCATCGGGACGGAGGTCGTCCCAGCTCGCGGCGAAGCGGTCCCATTCCGCCCCGGCCAGGGCCTTGCCCGTGATGTCGAAGGCGGTACGCGCCTCGCCTCCCGCCAGGGAAACATAGCCGTTCGCGGCGATGGCGGCGGGAAGGCCGATCACGCCCGCGCCGCCAGCATCACCTGCCGCATGCGCGACACAACGGCGGGCAGGCCCTCGAACAGCGCCTGGCCCATCAGGAAGTGACCGATGTTCAGCTCCGCCACCTCCGGGATCGCGGCCAGGATGGGGGCTGTCACGAAGTCCAGGCCATGCCCGGCATGGCATTCCAGCCCCAGCGACGCGACCTGCCGGGCGGCCTCCCTCAGCCGCGCCAGCTCCCGGTCCCGCGCGGCACCAGGCGGGGTGTCGCAGAAGCGGCCCGTGTGAAGCTCCACCGCGCGCGCCCCGAGCCGGGCGGCCGCTTCCACCTGGGCCGGATCGGGATCAAGGAAAAGGGACACGCGGATGCCCGCGCCGCCCAGCGCGGCCACGATGGGCGCGAGCGCCTCCGCGCCCCCGGCAGCGTCCAGCCCGCCCTCGGTGGTCACCTCGGCGCGGCGCTCGGGGACGATGCAGCAGGCATGAGGGCGCAGCCCCAGCGCGATGGCCTGCATCTCCGCGGTGGCGGCCATTTCCAGGTTGATCGGCGCGGACAGCGCATCCCGCATCGCCCGGCAATCGGCGTCGCGGATGTGGCGGCGGTCCTCGCGCAGATGGATCGTGATGCTGTCGGCGCCATGCGCGAGCGCCAGCCGGGCCGCGGCCAGGGGGTCCGGATGCGCGCCTCCCCGGGCATTGCGGAGGGTGGCGACGTGATCGACGTTCACGCCGAGCCGGATCGGGGTCATGCGGCAGGCTCCGGGTTGCGCCGCACGGCCATCTCGGCCGCGAGGCGGAGGGCGGCGATCAGGCTGGACGGATCGGCAACGCCCTGGCCGGCGATGCCGAAGGCGGTGCCGTGGTCGGGCGAGGTCCGCACGATCGGCAGCCCGAGCGTCACGTTCACCCCGCCATCCATGTCCAGCGTCTTGATCGGGATCAGCGCCTGGTCGTGGTAGAGGCAGAGGGCGGCGTCATAGGTGGTGCGGGCGCGGGCGGTGAACATGGTGTCGGGCGGCAGGGGCCCGAAGGCGTCCACGCCGCGGGCACGCAGGGCCTCGATGGCCGGCACCACCAGGCGCGGCTCCTCGTCGCCCATGGCGCCCTCCTCCCCGGCATGGGGGTTCAGCCCCGCCACCGCGATCCGGGGCGCCGCGATGCCGAAACCCTCCCGCAGGCCCCGGTCCAGCGCCAGTCCGGTGCGGATGATCTCCGCCGTGGTCAGCGTGTCCAGCGCCCGGCGCAGCGAGACATGGATGGTCACCGGCACCACCCGCAGCATCGGGGAGGCGAGCAGCATCACCGGCGGCTCGGCGGTGCCGGTGAGCGCGCCCAGGAACTCGGTGTGCCCCGGAAAGGCGAAGCCGGTGCGGTAAAGCGTCGCCTTGCTGATGGGGTTGGTGACGACCCCGCCCACCCGCCCTTCGCGCGCGAGCGCCACCGCGCGCTCAATGGATCCGAGCACGGCCGGCGCATTCGCGGGATCCGGCTTGCCCGGCGACACCGGCACGGGCAGGCGCACCGTCATCACCGGCAGCCGCCCGGGGAAGATGGCCGCCGCTTCCTCGGGCCCGGCGACCTCGGCCACCGGCACGTCCCATCCCAGCCCGGCGGCCAGCGCCGCCAGCCGCCGGGGATCGTCCAGCGCGACGAAAGCCGGTCCCTCCGCGCGCAGCCGCGCCCAGGCCGCGAGTGTCAGCTCCCCGCCGATGCCGGCGGGATCGCCCATGGTCAATGCGAGCGGCAGGGTCTGGTTCATCGGAGGTAACGTGGCACGGCCATGATCCGCCGCATCCCGCGCGCGGATCATGGCTGTCCCTCTTCCCTCAGATGTCGGCGTAGACGTGCGTCTCCGCCGCCCCGCCCGGATGCGTCACCGCGCCCAGATGCGCGGGGCCGACGAGCTGGGCGTATTTCCAGAGCGCCCCCGCATTGTAATCCGTCCCGCGCGGCGACCAGGCGGCGCGGCGCGCTGCCAGCTCCGCCTCGGGCAGGTCCACGTCGATGGTGCCCTTGTCCGCGTCGATGATGATGCGGTCGCCATCCTTCAGCAGGGCGATGGGGCCGCCGACGGCCGCCTCGGGCCCGACATGCCCGATGCAGAAGCCGCGGGTGGCGCCGGAGAACCGGCCATCGGTGATCAGCGCGACCTCGCCGCCCATCCCCTGCCCGTAGAGGGCGGCGGTGGTGGACAGCATCTCCCGCATGCCGGGACCACCCTTGGGCCCCTCGTAGCGGATGACGATCACGTCGCCGGGCTTGTAGGCGCGGGCGTCCACGGCGGCGAAGGCGTCCTCCTCGCAGTCGAAGCACAGCGCCGTGCCCTCGAAGCGAAGCTCCTTCATGCCCGCCACCTTCACGATGGCACCGTCCGGAGCGAGGTTGCCCTTCAGCCCCACCACGCCGCCGGTGGGCGAGATCGGGTCGGAAACCGGGCGGATCACGTCCTGGTCGCGCGGGAAGATCACCTCCCGGTGGTTTTCGGCCAGCGACTTGCCGGTGACGGTCAGGCAGTCGCCGTGCAGCAGCCCGGCATCGAGCAGCGCCTTCACGATCACGGGGATCCCGCCGACCTTGTAGACGTCATAGGCCACGTAGCGGCCGCCGGGCTTGAGGTCGCCGATATAGGGCGCCTTGCGCATGATCTCCGCCACGTCGTGCAGCGTGAAGGGGATTCCCGCCTCGTGCGCCATGGCCGGCAGGTGCAGGGCGGCATTCGTGGAGCCGCCGGTCGCGCCGACGATCAGCGCCGCGTTGTAGAGGCTTTCCCTGGTGACGATGTCGCGCGGGCGGATGTTCTTGCGCAGCAGCTCCATCACGGCCTTGCCGGACTCGACCGCCCACTTGTCGCGGTCCTCGTAGGGCGCGGGTGCGCCGGCGGAGCCGGGCAGCGCGAGGCCGATCGCCTCGGACACCGTCGCCATGGTGTTCGCCGTGAACTGGCCGCCGCAGGCACCCGCGCTCGGGCAGGCGACGCATTCGAGGGCGTGCAGGTCCTCGTCCGACATGTTGCCGGCCGCGTGCTGTCCCACCGCCTCGAACACGTCCACCACCGTCACGTCCCGGCCCTGGAACTTGCCCGGAAGGATGGAGCCGCCATACATGAACACGCTCGGCACGTTCAGCCGCAGCATCGCCATCATCATGCCCGGCAGCGACTTGTCGCAGCCGGCCAGCCCCACCATCGCGTCGTAGCAATGGCCGCGCATGGTCAGCTCCACCGTGTCCGCGATCGCGTCGCGGGACGCCAGCGAGGACTTCATGCCCTGGTGGCCCATGGCGATGCCGTCGGTGACCGTGATGGTCGTGAACTCGCGGGGCGTGCCGAGGGCGTGCTTCACGCCGACCTTCACGCTCTGCGCCTGCCGGGACAGCGCGATGTTGCAGGGCGCGGCCTCGTTCCAGCAGGTGGCGACGCCCACCAGCGGCTGGGCGATCTCCTCCTCGGTCAGGCCCATCGCGTAGTAGTAGGAGCGGTGGGGCGCCCGCTCCGGGCCGACCGTCACGTGGCGGCTGGGGAGGCGCGACTTGTCCCAGGTGTTGTCCGGCATCGGCATTTCCTTCTTGTGGGGCCGTATATCGCGCAACAAACCGCCCCGATCAACGCGGCCCCGGCCGGGCCGGGCGCCGCGCCTTGCTTCAGGCGGTCATCCACCACCCCGCGCCGCCTCGGCCGCCCTGCGCCGGACCTCCTGCCAGAGGCGAAGCTCGCGCCGCGCGTCGTCCAGCGCCCGGTGGGCCGGCGGCCCCTTCGCCTCCTCCTCGCCCCGGACAGTCTCGAGCACGGCCTTGGCCAGCGCCTCGCGCGCCCCGCCCGGCACGCCCGCGCGCTCCAGCTCGGACAGGGCGACCTCCGCCTGCGCGTCGTCCGTATCCCGCAGGCGCAGCGCGTGTCGCGGCAGGCCGGCGGCCCGGAGAAGGCGGCTCAGCCATTGCCCATCCCAGGAAGGCGCGGAGGCATGGAGCGCGTGGCCGGACAGCACCTCCACCATCCGCCGCGCGACGCCGTCATGCGCCTCGCCCTCGCGCTCCAGCCGTTCGAGGGAGATACCGTGGATGCGTTCGGCCGATGCGTCCCATTCCTCCCAGCCGGGGGCGGGACGGATCAGGTGCCCCTCCCCCGTCCCGTCCTCCATCACCCAGCCGACCTCGATCGGAAAGCCGCGCTTGCCGAGGCTGCTCGCCTCGAAGTCGAGGAAGACGATCACGGCATCACCCCCGGGCGGGCGCAGCGGCTGCCGGCCTCCGGCACCGTCAGCGGTAGACCACGTAGCGCATGATGTAGATGGCGCAGAGCACGGCGCTGAACAGCGCGCCGAGCCGCACCGCCGCCTGCTCGCTGATCGGCGGGTCACGGTCGATCTGCGGCAGGCGGGAGCGGCACCAGAGGATCGGCACCACCGCCAGCACGGTGAGCGCGACGAAGTCGAAGAACCTCACGGCCTGTTCCTCACTCCCTGTTCCTTACGCCCTGGCGCTCAGGCCGCGATTCGCGAGATCGCCGCAGCCAGCCGCGCCGCCTCGGCCTCGGCGGTGCGGAGGCGCTCGCGCGTTTCCTCCACCACCTCCTCCCTGGCGCGGGTGGTGAAATCGGGGTTGGCCAGCTTCTGCGCGATCTTGCGGGCCTCCGCCTCCGCCTTGGCGTGGTCCTTGGCCAGGCGCGCGCGCTCGGCCGCCAGGTCCACCACGCCGGCCAGGGGCAGCATCACCGTTGCCTCCCCCACCACGGCCTGCGCCACGCCCTCGGGCGCGGCGCCCTCCAGCACGCGCACCTCCGTGGCGCGCGCGAGGCGACGGATCGGGTCGATCCAGCGCGCGGCGCGGGCCAGCGTCTCCGCGGTCGCGCCCTGCACCAGCAGCGGCACGGTGACGGATGGCGGCACGTTCACCTCGGCCCGCACCACGCGGACCTCCGTGATAAAGGAAACCAGCCAGTCCAGCTCCGCCCGCGCCTCGGCGGCGCCGGGAACGGCCACGGCCTCAGGCCAGGGCGTGCGGATCAGGCTGCCCTCGGGGCCGTAGCCGAAGCGGTCCCACAGCTCCTCGGTCACGAAGGGCATCACGGGATGGGCGAGCCGCAGGATCACGCCCAGAACATGCTGCGCAGCCCCCTTCGCCGCCTCCTTCTCCGCGCCGTCCGGCCCCATCAGGGCGGGCTTGGCCAGCTCCAGGAACCAGTCGCAGAAGCTGCCCCAGGTGAAGCGGTAGAGCGCCGCGGCGTAGTCGTCGAGGCGATAGGCCTCCAGCGCCGCCGTCGCCTCCGCCACCGCCGCGTTCGCCGCGTCGATGATCCAGCGGGCGAGCGGCGTGGCCGCCTCCGCGGGATCGTAGGAAGCATCGGGCGCGATGCCGTTCATCTCGCAGAACCGGGCGGCGTTCCACAGCTTGGTGACGAAGGCCCGGTTGCTCTCCACCTTCTGCCGCCCCAGCCGCACGTCCCGCCCAGGCCCCGCGAAGGAGGCCAGGGTGAAGCGCAGGGCATCCGCCCCATAGGCATCCGCCAGCTCCAGCGGGTCCATGACGTTGCCCTTGGACTTGGACATCTTCTGGCCGCGCTCGTCGCGCACCAGGCCGTGGATGTTCACCACCTTGAAGGGCACGTCACCCATGAAGTGGATGCCCAGCATCATCATCCGGGCCACCCAGAAGAAGATGATGTCGAAGCCCGTCACCAGCACGTCGCCCGGATAGTAGCGGGCCAGCTCCGGCGTCTTCTCCGGCCAGCCCAGGGTGGAGAAGGGCCAGAGCCCGGAGGAGAACCAGGTGTCCAGCACGTCCGGATCGCGGTTCAGCGGCTGGTCGCTGCCGTAATGCGCGCGGGCGGCCGCCAGGGCCTCCTCCTCCGTGCGCTCCACGAAGACATGCCCGTCCGGCCCGTACCAGGCGGGGATCTGGTGGCCCCACCAGAGCTGGCGCGACACGCACCAGGGCTGGATGTCACGCATCCAGGCGAAGAAGGTGTTCTCCCACTGCTTCGGCACGAACTGCGTGCGGCCGCTCTCCACCGCCTCGATGGCGGGCTTGGCCAGCGTCGCGGCGTCGGCGTACCACTGCCAGGTCAGCCGCGGCTCGATCGGCACGCCCGAGCGGTCGCCATGCGGCACCGCGTGGGTGTGGGCCTCGATCGCCTCGATCAGCTCCAGCCGCTCCAGCTCCGCGATGATGGCGCGGCGTGCCTCGAAGCGGTCCTGGCCGGCGAGCAACCGGGCCGTGCCCGGGTCGGCCACGCCCGGCACCGCCCGCAGGTCCGCCTCGATTTCGCCGAGCGTCACCCGCCCCTCGGGGTCCAGCACCGTCGGCGCGGGCAGCCCATGGCGTCGCGCCACCTCGAAATCGTTGAAGTCGTGCGCGGGGGTGATCTTCACCGCGCCCGAGCCCTTCTCCGGGTCCGAATAGGCATCGGCCACCACGGGAATGCGCCGCCCGATGATCGGCAGCACCAGGAACTTGCCAACCAGGTCCCGGAAGCGCCCGTCATCGGGATTCACGGCCACCGCGGTGTCGCCCAGCATGGTTTCCGGGCGGGTCGTCGCCACCACCAGGAAGCGTCCGGGCTCGCCCTCCACGGGGTAGCGCAGGTGCCAGAGGCTGCCCTTCACCTCCCGGCTCTCGACCTCAAGGTCGGAGATCGCGGTCTGGAACTTCACGTCCCAGTTCACCAGCCGGCGGTCCCGGTAGATCAGGCCCTGGCGGTGCAGCGTCACGAAGACCTCCCGCACCGCGACGGAAAGCCCCTCGTCCATGGTGAAGCGCTCGCGCGACCAGTCGAGGCTCGCGCCCATGCGCCGCAGCTGGCGCGTGATCGCGCCGCCGCTCTCGTTCTTCCACTTCCACACGCGCTCAAGGAAGGCCTCGCGCCCCATCTGGCGGCGGTCCAGCCCCTCGGCGGCCAGGAGGCGCTCCACCACCATTTGCGTCGCGATGCCCGCGTGGTCGGTGCCGGGCTGCCAGAGGGCGTCCCGCCCCTGCATCCGCCGGAAGCGCACCAGCGTGTCCTGGATGGTGACGTCCAGCGCGTGGCCCACATGCAGGCTGCCCGTGACGTTGGGCGGCGGGATCATGATGGTGAAGGGCCTGGCGGCGGAGGCCGGCTCGGCCGCGAAGGCGCCGGAGCCTTCCCAGCCTTCGTAGAGGCGCGGCTCGTAGCCGGCGGGCGAGAGGGTCTTGTCGAGCATGGCCGGAGGCTTGGCGCGGCGCGCGGGCCGCCGTCAAGGCCCGTGCGCGTGCCCCCTGCCCCGCGGCGGAGGTGCTCCTAGCCGAGCGACCTGCTGATCACCCGCTCGATCTCGGCCCGCACGAGACGCTCCACCAGCCCCGGCAGGTGCGTGTCCAGCCAGTCCTTCAGCATGGGGCGCACTTCCTCGCGCACCACGTCCTCGATGGAGGGCCCGCCGCGGTGGACGGGGGCGCTGCGCTCCGCGGCCACCGCGCGGGCGAGCTGGCCCAGGATGGCCGAGGCCGCCGCCGCGGTGGCAGGGGCCAGGATGCCCTCGGCCGCCTGCGGCACCGGAGCTGGCGGCTCGGGCTGCGCCACCGGCGCCGCCGGCTCCCGGCCGGTTTGCACGGGGCTGCCCGCCACCGCGGCCGCCGGCGCCGGATGGACCGGCGGCGGGGCGGAGGACGGAGGCAGGGTGGGTGCAGCCGGGGCGGACTGGCCGCCGGCCACCATGATGCCGGCCGGCTCGCGCGGCATGGGCTCGGCCGCGCGGGGCGTCTCGCTCGGGGGCAGGACCAGCATCTCCTCCGTCAGGTCAAGCGGCTCGGCGGCCGCGTCTTGCAGGCTCACGGAAAGAACAGGCGCGGGCATCGCGTCGGGCGCGGCGGCCACCGCCGGCTCGGGAGGCGGCGCGGCGGCCTCCTCCTCGTTCAGGATCTTGCGGATGGAAGCGAGGATGTCCTCCATCGACGGGTCCTGACCGGGGGCGGTGGCGGCGCCGGACATGCGGGGCTCCCTTCTGGGGCGAATGAGATCGGAACGCGTGCTACTGGCGCACGGCCTGGGGCACGGAATAGTCGCCCAGCCCCGCCCAGCGGTCACGCACGGCCCGGTAATAGGCTTCCTGGTCGTAGAGCGCGACGGGCAGCGCAAGGTCCCGCGCCGTCAGCCGCCCGACGGCCTGGGCCAGCGAATGGCTGGCCGTCACCACGTTGGCCAGAGCGCGGACCAGCGAGACGCGGGCGTTGAGCAGCTCCTGCTCGGCGTTCAGCACGTCGAGCGTGGTGCGGCTGCCGACCACGGCCTCGCGCTGCACGCCGTCCAGCGCGATCTCGGCGGCGCGGATCTGGGCGCGCACGCTTTCCACGGTGGCGCGCGCGCTGCCCAGGGTCTCCCAGGCCGTGGAGGCCTGGGCCGACGCCGCGCGGCGCTGGTCGTCCACCACCTGGCGCAGGCGGCTGGCATCCTGGCGCGCCTGGCGCACCGCCGAATACTCGGCCCCGCCCTGGTAGATCGGGACGGTCAGGGTGGCTGTCACGCTTTCGCCGATCCCGCGCGTTCCGGCCACGGTCTGGTTGTCGTTGCGAAAGGCCTGGGCCTGCAGGCTCGCCTGCGGCAGCAGCGTCGAGAGCTGGATGTCGATGGCGTCGCGCCCCGCCGCCTCGTCGAACAGCGCGGCCACGACGGCAGGGTTGTTCAGCGCGGCCACCTGGGCGGCGTCCTGGTTGTTGCGCGCGGCCGGGGTCAGCGGCTGCGGCGCGGTCAGGCGCGTCGGCGCCACGCCGATGGTGCGCAGGAAGGTGGCGCGGGAGTTCTGGAGCTGCCCTTCCGCATCGGCGCGGGACGCCCGCGCGCCGGCCAGGCGCGACTCCGCCTGCGCCACGTCGGTGCGGGTGATCTCGCCCACGCGGAAGCGCTCGTTGGTGGCGTCCAGCTGGCGCTGCAGCACCTGGGCGTTGTTCAGGTTGAGGCGCACCTCCTCCTGGAAGCGGATCACGTTCACATAGGCGGTGACGGTGTCCTGCAGCACCTGCTGCTCCGTCGCCAGCAGGCGGGCGCGCTGCGCGAGGACCTGGTTTTCGGCACGGCGGGTCGTGGCCACGGTGCGCCCGCCGCGATAAAGCGGCTGGCTGACGGTGGCGGCGACGCTGCCGATGCCGCGCTCCTGGTCGCTGGTGACGCCGATGCGCTGGCCATTGGCCAGGTTGGCGCGCTGGCGGGCATTGGCCACGGCATAGCCCGCGCTGCCCGTGATGCTGACGCTCGGACGCCAGCCCGCCAGGGCCTGCGGCACGTTCTCGTCCACCACGCGGAGCTGGGCGCGGGCGGTCGCGAGGGTGGGGTTGTTGGCGTAGGTCTGGGCGAGGGCTTCCTGCAACGTCTGGGCGGTGGCCGGAGCGACGAAAGTAGCCGCCAGGCAGAACGCCGTGCCAGAGAGCAACCCGGCGGTGCGCAGCGCGGCACGAAGGGAGGTCTTCCCGGCTCCGGGGCGCGGAAGGTGACTGGGGGTCATCGGCTGCTATCCCTGTTCAACCGCGCCGCGGCCCCTGGACGGGGCGCGGCGGGCTGGATGGTCGTGGTTCCGGTCATGCTAGCCCGCGCTGCCGCATCACGGCCAGGATTGCAGGCCACACTTGCGGCAGCGCATTTCCGAATGGTTCATGGCGGGCAAGGGGCGGCAAGCGACCCTGCCCGGCCGCTTCCTCAGGCCAGAACGAATCCGGCCCTGGGGGTGAAAGCGGGCAGCAGGGTGCCCTGCACGTCGAAGGCCTCCACCACGCTGAAGGCAGCGCCGACGCGGCGGCCCAGGATGGCGGCCCCCACCTCGCCCGGCGGCTGGCGGATCGCGACCAGGCGCCCGCCCTCGGCGAGCTGCTGCACCAGGGCGGGCGGCACGGCCGGCACCGCGCCCTCCACCAGGATGAGGTCAAAGGGAGCTCCCGCCGGGAAGCCCGCCGGCGGCAGCCCGGTCTCCCGGCGCAGGGCGCCCGGGGGAAGGTTGGAGGCCGCGATGGCCGCGCCGCCCAGGTCGGCCAGCACCGCGTCGTCCTCCAGCGCGATCACCTGCACACCCATATGGGCCAGCAGCGCCGCGCCGTAGCCGGTGCCGGCGGACAACACCAGCACCCGCTCGCCCGGGCGGGGCGCGGCGAGCTGGATCATGCGCCCGATCGTCATGGGCTGGAGCAGGACGCGCCCCCGGCCGAGCGCCAGGTCCTCGTCCGCGAGGGCCCGGACGCGGAGCGCCGGCGGCACGAAGAGCTCCCGCGGGACCTCCAGCATCGCCAGCAGGATCCGCGGGTCCGTCACCCGGTTGGGCTTCACCTGCCCGTCGACCATGCGCCTGCGCGCCTCGGCGTAATCCATGCCGCCCGCTGCCCCATCTTCATTGAACTGGGCGGTTTATAGGCGGGGCCGCCCCCGCTTGGAAGGACGCGCCGCGGCAGCCTCCTCGCCGGACGCGCGCCGGGCCGGGTTGACCCGCCGCCCCGGGAAGGCGATATCGGCCGGGCGTGCCGGCCCGATGGCAGAATGGTGATGCAACGGACTGCAAATCCGTGAATGTGGGTTCGATTCCCGCTCGGGCCTCCACCGCCTCCCACGACCCCCCTTGCGGGATCGGCGGAGGCGCGGTATCCGGCGCGCCCCGCAACCGATCGCGGGCCTGATCCCCGATAGCTCAGCTGGTAGAGCACGCGACTGTTAATCGCTAGGTCGTTGGTTCGAGTCCAACTCGGGGAGCCACTTGAAGGGGGACGCGCCGCAGGGTGCGTCCCCTTTTTCGTTTCCCGGTCCCTTTCCGGGAATGCCGCTTCGGCAAGCGTGATGAAAGCCCGGTGACAAGCGCCGGGATGGGGTTGCCCTGCCGCGCGGCTCGGGCAGAAGGGGACGCATGACCGACGAGACCATTCTGACCAACGCCCGGCTTGTGCTGCCGGACGGCGTTCTCCTTGGCACTGTCCTGCTGCACGGCGGCCTGATCGCGGAGGTCTCGCCCGGCCGCAGCGCCGCGCCCGGCGCGGAAGACCTCGGCGGCGACCACCTGATCCCCGGCGTGGTGGACGTGCACACCGACAACCTGGAACGCCAGGTCCTGCCCCGCAGCATGGCCCGCTGGCCCTCGGCCTCGGCCTTCCTGGCGCATGATTCGCAGGTGGCCGTCGCGGGCGTGACCACGGTGCTGGACGCCCTCTGCCTGGGCGACCTCGGCTTCGACGAGAGCCGCCTGCAGACCGCGCGCGATGGCGCGCGCGACCTGCAGGCCCTGACCGAGGCGGGGGCCCTGAAGTCCGATCACCGGCTGCACCTGCGCTGCGAGCTGCCCGCGACGGACATGCTGCCCATGCTCGCAGACTACCACGACCATCCCATGCTCCGCATGGTCAGCCTGATGGACCACACCCCCGGCGTCGGCCAGTACGCCGATCCCGACCGCTACCGGGCCATGCGCGTGAAGGGCGGCGCGAGCCCCGCGGCGGTGGACCGGCGGATCGCGGAGCTGACGGCGCAGCGCGCCGAATGGGCCGAGCCCAACCGCCGCGCCCTGCTTTCCCTGTTCGAGGGGCGGAACGTGCCCCTGGCCACGCATGACGACTGGGATGCCGAGGTGGTGGCCCGCAACGCCGCGGACGGCATCGGCATCAGCGAGTTCCCCGTGAACCCCGCCGCCGCCCGCGCCGCCCGCGCCCACGGCATGGCCATCATCGCCGGGGCGCCCAATCTGGTGCGGGGGGGCAGCCATTCCGGCAACGTCTCCGCCGCCGACCTCGCGCGGGAAGGCCTGGTGGACATCATTGCCTCCGACTACGTGCCGCCCGCCATGATCGAGGCCGCCTGGAGGCTGGCGGACGCCACCGGCATGGACCTGTCCGCCGCGGTGGCAACGGTGACATCCAACCCGGCCCGCGCCCTCGGACTCGATGACCGCGGGCGGATCGCGGCAGGGTTGCGCGCGGACCTGGTGCGGCTGCGGGAGTTCGGCGGCACGCCGGTGGTGCAGGCCGTGTGGCGCGGCGGGGCGCGAATCGCATGATGGGGGTCGGCACCCTCGCCCGCGTGGCGCTCTACTGGGCCCCGGCGCTGGATGACCCCCTGCACGCCCTGGGCAGCCGCTGGCTGGGGCGTGATGCCGAAACGGGAGCGCGGCTGCCCCAGCCGCCCGCGGCGGACCTGGACCTGCAGGCGCTGACGGAGGACCCCCGCCGCTACGGGCTCCACGCCACGCTCAAGCCTCCCTTCCACATGACCCGCAGCTACGCCGCCATGCGGGCCGATGCGGCATCGCTGGCGGCCCGCATCGCCCCCTTCGACCTTCCGCCGCTGGAGCTGGCCTCCCTGGGCGGCTTCCTGGCCCTGCGCGAGGCCGCCCCCTGCCCCGCCCTGCACGCCCTGGCGGATGCCTGCGTCTCCGGGATGGACGGGCACCGCCGGGCGCCCGACATGGCCGAGATCATCCGCCGCCGCCCCGAGCGCCTTTCCCCGGCCGAGCAGGAGAACCTGCGGCTCTGGGGCTACCCCCACGTGTTCGCCGAATGGCGCTTCCACGTGACCCTGACGCGGCGCCTCACGCCCGAGCAGGACGCGGTGCTGCGCCCCGCCGCCCTGGCCTTCCTGGGCGAGGCCGCCGCCCGCCCGCGCCGGGTCTCGGACATCTGCCTCTTCACGCAGGCCGCCCCGGGCGAGCCCTTCCTTCTGGCCGAGCGCCTGCCGCTGGGCGGCTGAGCCCCCTTCCCGGCGGCCGCGCGAGGCGGCATGACCTTTCGCCGCACCGGCCGTTGAGGCCGGTGCGGAAACGGGAGGAACGGCCATGCAGGCAGCGACGGACGAGTACGGAGAGCTTCGCGAGGCCGTCCGCGCCCTCTGCGCCGATTTCCCCGCCGAGTACCACCGCAAGATCGACGCCGAGCGCGGCTATCCCGAGGCCTTCGTCGATGCCCTGACCAAGGCCGGCTGGCTCGCGGCCCTGATCCCCGAGGAATACGGCGGCTCCGGCCTCGGGCTGACGGAAGCCTCCATCATCATGGAGGAGATCAACCGCTCGGGCGGGAACTCGGGCGCCTGCCACGGGCAGATGTACAACATGGGCACCCTGCTCCGGCACGGCTCGGAGGAGCAGAAGCGCCGCTATCTGCCGCGCATCGCCACGGGCGAGCTGCGCCTGCAATCCATGGGCGTGACCGAGCCGACCACGGGCACCGACACCACCAAGCTCCGCACCACGGCCGTCCGCCAGGGCGACCGCTACGTGGTGAACGGGCAGAAGGTCTGGATCTCGCGCGTCCAGCATTCCGAGCTGATGATCCTGCTCGCGCGCACCACGCCGCTCGCGGAGGTGAAGAAGAAGTCCGAGGGGATGTCGATCTTCCTCGTGGACCTGCGCGACGCCATCGGCAACGGCATGACCGTCCGGCCCATCGACAACATGGTGAACCACGAGACCAACGAGATCTTCTTCGACAACCTGGAGATTCCCGCCGAGAACCTGATCGGCGAGGAAGGCCGTGGCTTCCGCTACATCCTCGATGGCCTCAACGCCGAGCGCACGCTGATCGCGGCGGAATGCATCGGCGACGGCTACTGGTTCATCGACAAGGTCGTGCCCTACGTGAAGGAGCGCGTGGTCTTCGGCCGCCCCATCGGCCAGAACCAGGGCGTGCAGTTCCCGATCGCCGAGAGCTACATCGAGATCGAGGCCGCGAACCTCATGCGCTTCGAGGCCTGCCGGCTGTTCGACGCGAACCAGCCCTGCGGCGCGCAGGCGAACATGGCCAAGTACCTGGCGGCCAAGGCCTCCTGGGAGGCGGCGAATGCCTGCCTGCAGTTCCATGGCGGTTACGGCTTCGCGCATGAATACGACGTGGAGCGGAAGTTCCGGGAAACGCGCCTCTACCAGGTGGCGCCGATCAGCACGAACCTGATCCTGAGCTACGTCGCCGAGCACATCCTGGGCATGCCGCGCAGCTTCTGACGGAGGGCGGGACCATGGCCGGATCGAAGCCGCTGGCGGGGCTGCTGGTTGTTTCCATGGAGCAGGCGGTGGCCGCGCCCTATTGCGCGGGGCGCCTGGCCGATGCCGGCGCGCGGGTGATCAAGATCGAGCGCGCCGAGGGCGACTTCGCCAGGGGATACGACGCGGCCGCGAAGGGCCTGTCCTCCTATTTCGTGTGGCTGAACCGCGGCAAGGAAAGCGTGGTCCTCGACATCAAGGCGGCCGACGACCTCGCCCTGCTCCGGCGCATGGTGGCGCGGGCGGATGTGTTCATCCAGAACCTCGCGCCCGGCGCGGCGGCGCGCGCCGGCTTCGGCAGCGCCGAGCTGCGCGCGGCGCATGACCGTCTGATCACGGTTGACATATCAGGCTATGGCGAGAGCGGCGACTATGCGGACATGAAGGCCTACGACCTTCTCGTGCAGGCCGAGAGCGGGCTGTGCTCCGTCACCGGGCGCCCCGAGGGGCCGGGGCGCGTCGGCGTGTCCGTCTGCGACATCGCCTGCGGCATGAACGCCCATGCCGCCGTGCTGGAGGCGCTGATCGAGCGCGGCATCACCGGCCGTGGCAAGGGCATCGCCGTCTCCCTCTTCGACGGCATGGCGGACTGGATGAACGTGCCGCTGCTCTACTTCGAGGGCACCGGGCGGGCGCCGGCCCGGGTTGGGCTCGCCCATCCCTCCATCTGCCCCTACGGCGCCTTCGCGACGGCGGACGGGTCGCAGGTGCTGATCTCCATCCAGAACGAGCGCGAATGGGCGGAGTTCTGCGGGCACTTCCTGGGCCAGCCGGACCTGCCGCAGCGCGAGGGCTTCCGCAGCAACGTCGAGCGCGTGGCGAACCGCCCCATGGTGGACGCGCATGTCGCCCAGGCCTTCGCGGCCCTGTCGCGGGATGAAGCGGCGGCCAGCCTGCGCGCGGCGCGCACCGCCTTCGGCTTCGTCAACGACCTCGCGGCCTTCGCCCACCACCCGGCGCTCCGCCGGGTGGCACTGGACACGCCGGGCGGGCCCGTGGAGGCGGCCGCGCCGGCGGCGCTGTTCGACGACGGCCCGCGGGCGCTCGGCCCCGTGCCCGCGCTGGGCGAGCACACGAATCGGATCCGGCAGGAGTTCGCAACATGAACGGCGCCCCCGTCGCCCCGCTTTTCGTCCCCGGCCATCGGCCGGATCGCTTCGCGAAGGCCGCTGCCTCCGGCGCGGACGCGGTGATCATCGACCTGGAGGACGCGGTTCCGCCGGAGGAAAAGGAGGCGGCCCGCCGCGCCGCCGCCGGCGCCTGCCTGCCGGGCATCCGCGTCCTCGTGCGCGTGAACGCCAGCGGCACGCCCTGGCACGCGGAGGATCTCGCGGCCCTGTCCGGCGCGGGCGTCGGCGGCATCGTCCTGCCCAAGGCGGAGGATCCGGCGGGAATGGCGACGATCCGCGCGTTGCTGCCCGAGGACGGCCTGGCCGTGGCACTGATCGAATCCGCCCGCGGCCTGGCGGCGGCGCGGGAGCTGGCACGGGCCGCGGGGTGCCTCGCCTTCGGCTCCATGGATTTCGCCGCCGACCTCGGCTGCGCCCATACGCGTGATGCCCTGCTGATGGCGCGGCTGGAGCTCGTTTTGGCCTCGCGACTGGCCGGGCTGCCGGCGCCGCTGGATGGCGTCACGGCCACGATCGGGGACGATGCGCTGGTGGAGGACGATGCCCGGCACGCGGCCGGGCTCGGCTTTGGCGGCAAGCTGCTGATCCATCCGCGCCAGGTGGCGCCGGCGCTGCGCGGCTTCGCCCCCGGGGAGGACGAGGTGACCTGGGCGCGGCGCGTGCTCGCCACCGGCGGCGACGGCGCGGAGAAGGTGGACGGGATGATGATCGACGCGCCCGTTCGCATGCGGGCCGTGCGCATCCTGGCGCGCGCGGGGGGCTGATCCGCGCTGGCCTTCCCGGACGGGGCGTGGTGATCTTCGGGCGGGAAACATCGCGTCACCGGCCGATCCGAGAAGGAGATTGCCGATGCAGCGTCGCAGCCTGATGAAAACCGCTGCCGCGGGCCTGGTCCTGCCCTTCGTCGCGCGGGCACAGGCCAGCACCACGCTGCGCTTCACCCCGCAGCAGGACGTGGTGACGCTGGATCCCGTCACCACCACCGCCTATGCCACGCGCAACCACGGCTACATGGTGTTCGACACGCTCTACGGCATGGATGCCGGCTTCCGGGCGACGCCGCAGATGGTGGACGGCCATAGCGTGGAGGCCGACGGCAGGCTGTGGAACCTGACGCTCCGCGAGGGCCTGCGCTTCCATGACGGGGAGCGCGTGCTGGCGCGGGACTGCGTCGCCAGCATCCGGCGCTGGGCCAGGCGCGACCCCTTCGGCGGCCTGCTCATGGAGGCGACGGACGAGCTTTCCGCCCCCGACGACCGCACCATCCGCTTCCGGCTGAAGCGGCCCTTCCCCCTCCTGCCCTTCGCGCTGGGAAAGGCCTCGGTTCCCGTCTGCGCCATGATGCCGGAGCGGCTGGCCAACACCGATCCCTTCCGGCAGGTGACGGAGCTGGTCGGCAGCGGCCCCTTCCGGTTCAAGGCCGATGAGCGCGTGCCGGGATCGCTGAGCGTTTACACGAAGTTCGAGGGCTACGTGCCGCGGCGCGACGGTGCCCTGACCTGGACCTCCGGTCCGAAGGTCGTGCATTTCGACCGGGTGGAATGGCGCGTGATGCCCGATCCCTCCACCGCCACCTCGGCACTGATCGCCGGCGAGGCGGACTGGCAGGAATACGCCTATCACGACCAGCTCCCGCTGATGCGGCGGAACCGCAACATCAGGGTGGAGGTGAAAGACCCCACGGGCTTCGTGGGGATGATGCAGGTGAACCACCTGCAGGCACCCTTCAACAACCCGGCCATCCGGCGCGCGCTCTGGGGCGCGATCGACCAGGAGGCCACCATGCAGGCGCTGGTGGGCGCGGGGGAAACCAGCCTCTACACCCTGCCGCTCGGCTTCTTCTGCAACGGCACGCCGATGGCGAGCGCGGAGGGCCTCGCGCCGCTGAACGGCGCGCGCGACATGGGCAGGGTGCGCGCCGCGCTGCGCGATGCGGGGTATCGCGGCGAGCCCGTGCTGCTGATGATCCCCTCCACCTCCTCGGGCTCATCCGTGATGGGGGCGGTGGCCGCGGATTCGCTCAAGCAGGCCGGCATGAACGTCGAGGTTTATTCGGTGGAGTTCAACGCCATGCTCCAGCGGCGCAACCGCCGCGGGCCGGTGGCGGATGGCGGGTGGAGCGCCTTCATCACGAACTGGGCGGGCATGGACTGGCTGAACCCCGCCGTCCACATCGCGCTGCGCGGGGCGGGGGAGGCCGGCTATGCCGGCTGGGCCACCATCCCGCGGATCGAGGCGTTGCGGGCGGCCTGGTTCGAGGCGCCCGACGAGGCCGCGCAGAAGGCGATCTGCCGGGACATCCAGGCCGAGGGGATGCGGGAGGTGCCCTACTATCCCCTCGGCCAGTATCTCCAGCCCACCGCCTGGCGCACGGGCATCACGGGCGTGCTGGACGGCTTCGCCACCTTCTGGAACGTGCGCCGGTCCTAGTGCTTCGCGGCGGCGGCCCGGATCTGGGCCACCGTCTGGCGGTTGGTGATCTGCTCCGGGCTCATCCGCACCTCGATCACGGCGGGCTTCCCGCTTTCCCGCGCGCGGCGGAAGGCGGGGACCAGCTCGTCGGTGGCGGTGACGACCTCGCCGTGCCCGCCGAAGGCCTCGATGAACTTCGCGAAGTCGGGATTGGTGAGCTGCGTGCCGGAGACGCGGCCGGGATAGTGGCGCTCCTGGTACATGCGGATGGTGCCGTACTGGCCGTTGTTCACGACCATGATGATGGGGGCGACGCCCGACTGGAAGGCCGTCGCGATCTCCTGCCCCGTCATCAGGAAGCCGCCGTCGCCCACGAAGCCCAGCACGCAGCGGCCGCGATAGGTGATGGCGGCGCCGAGGGCCGCCGGCACGGAATAGCCCATGGCGCCGTTGGTCGGGCCGAGGAACTCCTGGTCCTCCCGGAGCGTCATGAAGCGCTGCGGCCAGGTGGCGAAGTTGCCGGCGTCGGTGGTGAAGATGGTGTCCGGCGGAAGCTCGGCCTCCAGCGCCTGGAGCGCGCGGGCCAGGTTCAGCGGCCCCTCGTAGTCGGGCGCGGCGACGCTCGCCTCGCGCCCGGCGCGGAGCTTCCTGGTCCACTCGCCCCAGGGGCGCGGCTTGCCCGGCGCGGCGTCCCGCAGCGCGAGGGCGAAGGCGTTGAGGTCGGCGGTGATGCCGAGCAGCGGGCGGAAGACGCGGCCGATCTCGGCGGGATCGGGGTGGACCTGCACGATCGGGCTGGTCTGCCCCGCGGGAAACAAGGTGTAGCCCTGGCTGGTCGCCTCCCCGAGGCGGCTGCCGATGGCGATGACGAGGTCGGACTCCTTCACGCGCGCGACGAGGCCGGGATCGGAGCCCACGCCGAGGTCGCCGGCGAAGTTGGGCGAGGTGCCGTCGAACAGCCCGAGGCGGCGGAAGCCGACGGCCACGGGCAGGTCATGAGCGAGGCAGAAGTCGCGCACGGCCGCCTTGCCCTCGGCCGACCAGCCGGTGCCGCCGAGCACAACCACGGGCCGCTCCGCGCCGTCCAGCAGGGAGAGCAGGCGGGGGATGGCGCCGGGCGCGGGCGAGGCCGGCAGGGTCGGCGCGGGGCCGACATCCGGCACCTCCACCACCGCCTTCTGCATTTCCTCGGAGATGGCGACCACCACGGGGCCGGGGCGGCCGCTGCGCGCCACGTCGAAGGCGCGGGCCATCAGCTCGGGGATGCGGGCGGCGTCGTCGATCTGCGTCACCCACTTGGCCAGCGGGGAGAACATCCGGCGGTAGTCCACCTCCTGGAAGGTGTCTCGGTCGGTCTCGCTGAAGGGGATCTGGCCGACGATCAGCACCAGCGGCGTGCTGTCCTGCATGGCCACGTGCACGCCGATGCTCGCGTGGCAGGCGCCGGGGCCGCGGGTGACGATGGCGACGCCCGGGCGGCCGGTGAGCTTGCCATGGGCCTCGGCCATGTGGACGGCTCCGGCCTCGAAGCGGCAGGTGACCAGTTCCACGCGCTCGCGCACCTCGTAGAGGCCGTCCAGCAGGTCGAGGAAGGACTCGCCCGGCACCGAGAAGGCGTGGGTCACGCCCTGGGCCACCAGCGCATCGGCCAGGAGCTGCCCGCCCGTCCTCGCTTGTGTGATTCCCTGCCGTGCCGCCGCGCCATCGTCCATCGGTCGTTTTCCCACGCTGGGGCCCGCTGCGGGCCGAAGGGGGCGGAGACTACGTCCGGAGCGGGACGCCGCCAACGCCCCCGCCGGGCCACTAGCGCGTCAGCTCCACCGCCGACGAGGTGTAGAGGGAGACGCATTCCTCGGTCAGCACGCCCTCGATCACCTCGAGGTCCCATCCCACGGTGGCGGCGAAGCTTTCGACGGTGTAACCGTTGAAGTTGAAGGCCTTTCTGGCCAAGCGCTTCACGTCCGCGTTGCGCGCCCCCATCACCAGCCGCGTGAAGCCGCCGTTCAGGATGGCGCCCAGGCACATCGGGCAGGGCTCGCAGGTGGCGTAGAAGGTGCAGTCGGGCAGCTCTCGCCGGCCGAGGGCGCGGCAGGCCATGCCCACCGCCAGAGTCTCGGAATGGGCGGTGGCGTCGCAGAGGCCGACCTTCCTGCTCCAGGTCTTGGCCACCACCTCCCCCTCCCGCGCCACCAGGGCGCCGAAGGGCTGCTCGCCGAGGGAGGCGCCGTGGCGCGCCTGCTCGATGGCCATGGCCATCATGCGCTCGTGCTCGTTCATCCCGGGCATGGCGCGTTCAGCCCGCCACCGCCAGCACCCGCGCCTCGCGCGGGGGCAGGAAGTCGCGCCGGAAGACCTCCCGGACGCCGGGGCTGCGCGGCAGGGCATAGGTCTGCACAACCGTGCCGATGGCGCCCTCCAGGCGCTTGTCGTCGAGGTCGCCGAGGCCAAGCGCCTGGGTCTCGGGCGTCACCATCTGGGCACGCAGCATGTAGAGCATGCGCTGGCGCTCGATGGCGGGCTCCGTCAGCGGCTCCACCCGCTTCAACTCGGCGACCCCGGCATCCGGGTCGGCGGCGACCTCAAGGATCGCGCGGTTGATGGCGGACACCAGGCCGCGCACCGCCTCCGGCCTGTTCCGCAGCAGGGCCTGGCTGACCATGACGCCGTTGGAATACTGGTCGAGGCCCATGTCGCTGTAGAAGAACCAGCGGAAGTCCCGCTCGGGGTTCCGGCCCATGCCGACGAAGTTCATGTAGCTGGTGCCCGAGAACTGGGCGATCGCATCCACCTGCCCCTGCACCAGCATCTGCTCCACCAGGTTCGGCGCGATGGCCGCGATCTGCACGCGGGCGGGATCGACGCCGTTCCGCGCGGCGAGCGCCGGGAACATGCGGGCGGTGGCCGAACCCGCGGGCGCGCCGAGCTGCCGCCCCTCCAGGTCCTTGAGCGTCCGCACCGGGCCGTCGGCGCGGGCGATGATGGCGTAGGGGGCACGGTTGTAGACGAGGTAGACCATGACCGGCTGCTCGCCGGGGCGCTGGGCGGCGTTCTGGATCACCGCGTTGATGTCGCCGAAGCCGGCATCGTAGGCGCCGGACATGACGCGGGTGACGGCCGCCGCCGAGCCTTCGCCCTGGTCGATCGTCACCTCCAGCCCCGCCTCGCGGAAGAAGCCGCGGCTCTGGGCGATGTAGTACCAGGCGTGGGGGCCCTGCGCCTTCCAGTCCAGGATGAAGCGGATGGGAGTGGCGGGCTGGGCGCGCGTCGCGGCGGCGCCCAGCACCATGGGGCCGGCGAGCGATGCGGCCAGCAGGGAGCGGCGGGTTGGGTGGGGCATGACGGGACACTCCTGCGGCGCCCCGGGCGGGAGGGCCGGGGGCACGGGAATGCCGCGTGGGGGTGCGGGCGGCGATGGCGATGCGGACTTGCGGCGGCTTTCCCCCGCCGGACCGGCCGCACCCCGCCGGGGATGCGCGCCACGGTCTTCCGCAGTCGGGACATGTGCGTGCCTGACGGCGGGAACCGCGATGCAGGTTCCGTGCCTCGGCCGTGCTGCTTGGAACAGGGCGCGCGCGGGGGCATCCTGGCGGCGAAACCGGAGTTGTGCGCGCATGAAGGCGATCTTCGTGATGATCAAGTGCGAGATGGGGGCCGCCTACCGCGTGGCGCGGGAAATGGCGGACAGCATTCCCGAGCTGTCGGAGATGCACTCGACCAGCGGGCAGTACGACCTTCTCGGCAAGTTCTACCTGGAGCCCGAGCAGGATATCGGCTTGTTCGTGGTGGAGCGTGTGCAGGGCGTGGCGGGGGTGAAGGACACCTACACCCTCCAGACCTTCAACGCCTTTTCCGGCCCTCGGGGCTGAGTCCGGGCGCCGGGGCGGGCGCCACGAAAAGACCATCGTGCCGCCGCGCCCTGCCGCGGCGATGCCGCGAGGGTGCCACGCGCGCGGCCCATGTTAGGGACCATCGGAGGTCCCATCAGATGAAGGTCCGCTTTCTTCCCGCCCTCGCCCTCGGCGCCGCCCTGGCCACGGCGGGCTGCCAGAACCCCGACGGCTCCACGGACTGGGGCAGCACGCTGGCGCTGGGCGCGGGCGTCGGGCTGGCAGCCGGGTTGCTCGCGGCTTCGGCGAGCGACAACGGGCACCACGCCCGGCAACCCGACCGGCGTGGTTACGGTTCCTATGGTGGCCTTGGGCGCGGCTATGGGCGGCCCTATGCGCAAGGCTACGGAAACGGGAGGGGTTGGTGATGAAGGCGCGGTTCGCGTTGCTGGCGGTGGCGGGGCTGTCGCTGGGCGGCTGCTACTATGCCCCTTATGGCGAGCCGAACGTGGCGGGGGCGGCGCTGGTGGGCGCCGGCGTTGGCGCGGCGGCCGGGGCGGCCATCGCGTCCGGCCCGACCTATTACGCGCCGGCGCCCTACTACCCCCGGCCCTATTACGGTTACGGCTACGGCTACTACCCGCGCTACGGCTACGGTTACCGCCGCTGGTAGGCGGCCGCGCGGCTCAGTCGAAGCCCAGGAAGCCCGGCATGGCGGAGATCGGCGGCGCCTTCGCCAGCGCCGCGATGTCCGGCACCGGGCGCGCCATGGTGGTGTCGCCCGCGACGGCCGCCTCGATCGCGGCGGCGGCCCGCAGCACCAGGGCGTCGCCGCCCCTCGGCCCCACGATCTGCAGGCCGAAGGGCATGCCCTTGGCATCCCGGCCCAGCGGGATCGAGATGGCGGGGTGGCCGGTCAGCGTCACGATGTAGGCCATGGCCAGCCAGTGGAAGTAGGTGCGGGTCTTCTGCCCGTCGATCTCCGCGGGGAACAGCTCGGACCACGGCCGCGGCGAGATGGTGATGGCGGGGGTGACGATCAGGTCGGTGCCCGCCTCGAAGAAGTCCTGCCAGCGCTGGTAGAGCTGGGTCTGGAGAATGCCGGCATGGGCGACGTCGGCGGCCGAGTAGCCCAGCCCTTCCGCCACGTTCGCCCGCACGTTGGGGCCGACCATGTCCGGCGTTTCCGCCACCTTCTTCGCGTGGGCGGCGACGAAGTTGAGCGCGCGCAGAACCTCGAAGGCCTCGTCCGCGCCGGTGCAGTCGGGGGTCGCCGCTTCCATGCGCGCGAAGAGCGGGGCGAGCGCCGCGACGCGGGCGCGGAAGGCCTCGCGCACGGTGTTCTCGACCAGGGCGAGGCCGAAATCCTCGGTGGCGGCCACGCGCAGCGCGGAAAGGTCGAGGGGGCGCAGCGGCGTCCACATCTCGGCCGCGCCGCGCACGGGGTGGCCGGGCAGCGTGTAGGAGAGCGGGTCGCGCGCGTCGTCGCCGGCCATGGCCGCCAGCAGCAGGGCGGCGTCGGGCACGTTGCGGGCCATGGGGCCGAGCACCGGCAGGTTCTGCCAGCCCAGCAGGCGGCGCTCGCTGGAAACCAGGCCCGGGCTGGGGCGGAAGCCGACGATGCCGTTGAAGGCCGCGGGGTTGCGGAGAGAGCCGCCCGTGTCGGAGCCCGAGCAGATCGCGAACATGCCCGCCGCCAGCGCCGCGCCTGATCCACCCGAGGAGCCGGCCGCGGAGCGCTTGGGGTCGTGCGGGTTGCCCGTCGCGCCATAGACGGCGTTGCGCGTGTTGGCGCCGGCGCCGAATTCGGGCGTGTTGGTCTTGGCCGTGATGATGGCGCCCGCGGCGCGGATGCGCGCGACCGAGCGGAGATCGGCCTTCGGCACGTGGTCCTTGAACAGGGGGCTGCCGAAGGTGGTGACCAGCCCTTCCGTTTCCTCCAGGTCCTTGATGCCGATGGGCAGGCCATGCAGCAGGCCGAGCGTATCGCCCCGCATCACCGCCGCCTCGGCCGCCCGGGCATCGGCGCGGGCGCGCGGCTCGTCCATGGCGACCACGGCGTTGATGGCCGGGTTCACCAGGGCGATGCGGGCGAGGCAGGAGTCGAGCAGCTCCACGGGGGAAAGCTGCCTGGTCCCGATCAGCCTGCGGGCTTCAAGGGCGGAAAGGTCGCAGGGCTCGGTCATCGGCACATCCCGTCGGCAGGTCATCAGGCAGGGGCGGGCCGCGCCGGGGCGCGGCCCGTTCGGGCGTCAGTAGCCCATCGCGCAGCCGTCCTTGCGCGGGTCGGAGCCGCCGATCAGCACGCCGCGCTCCCGGTCGATCAGGATCGCCTGCCCGCCGCCATGCGGCTTCTTGATGAGCTTGGGCTGGTGCCCCAGCGCCGCGAGCTCCGCCTTCAGCCCCTCGGGCAGGCCGGTCTCGATCTCCACGTCGCGGTGGCTGGCACCGACGCTCGGGAAGACGCGGGTCAGGTCCAGCGCCTCCTGCACGTCCATGCCGAACTGGAAGTGGTTCGCGAGGAACCAGCTCTGCCCCATCGGCTGGAAGTGCCCGCCCATCACGCCGTAGGGCATGATGGCCTGGCCGTTCTTCATCACCATGCCCGGGATGATCGTGTGCATCGGGCGCTTGCGGGGCGCGATGCAGTTCGGGTGGCCTTCCTGGAGGCGGAAGCCGAAGCCACGGTTCTGGAGCATGACGCCAGAGCCCTCGGCCAGGATGCCCGAGCCGAAGCCCTCGAACAGGGAGTTGATGAAGGAGCAGGCGTTGCCGTCCTTGTCCACCACGGTGAGGTAGACGGTGTCCTTGTGCTTCTGCCAGTCCACGTCGCCGGCGGGCGGCAGGTCCACCATCGCCTTGTCGTCGCTGATCATGCCGCGGAGCTTGTCGAGGTAGCCGTCCGACAGCAGCTTCGCGAGCGGCACCTCGACCTGGGAGGGATCGGCGAGGAAGGCGTCGCGGTCGCGGTAGACCAGGCGCGCCGCTTCCAGGTGGCGGTGGATGCGCGTCGCGGTCAGCGGGCCACCGGGGTCGGGGAAGCCCTCGAGGATGCCCAGCAGCATGAGCACCAGGAGGCCCGAGCCGTTGGGCGGGCACTGGAAGACCTCCATGCCCTGCCACTTGCGGGAAATCGGGTCCACGAAGTTGGCGGCGTTCTGCCCCTCGGCGAAGTCCTCCTCCGTGTGGCTGCCGCCGGCCTCGCGAAGGGTCTTCACCATGTCGGCCGCGATGGGGCCGGTGTAGAAGGCGCGGGCGCCGTCGCGGCCGATGGCGCGCAGCGTCTTGCCGAGCTCGGGCTGCACGAAGCGGTCGCCGAAGGCGAAGGCCTGCCCGTCCTTGAGGAAGCGGCGGGCGGAGGCCGGGTTCTTCGAAAGCTTGCCCACGCTGTCCTCCCAGTCCGCCGAAACGCGGGAGGAGACGGCGAAGCCCTGCTCGGCATAGCCGATCGCGGGCTGGAGGATCTGGTCGAGGCCGAGCTTGCCGTGAGCCTTGTTCAGCGCCTCCCAGGCGGACACGGCGCCGGGCACGGTGACCGAGTGGGCGGAAGTGTTGACCATGGCGGTCAGGCCATCGGCCCGCAGCCGCTCGGGCGTGGCCCCCGCCGGCGCACGGCCGGAGCCGTTGATGGCGATCACCCCGCCCGAGGCCGGGGCGTAGAGGCAGAAGCAGTCGCCGCCGATCCCCGTGGATTGCGGCTCCACCACGCCCAGCACGGCGCAGGCGGCGATCGCGGCGTCGATCGCGTTGCCGCCCGCCCGCATGGTGTCGAGGGCCGCGAGGGTGGCGACGGGCATGGAAGTCGCCGCCATCGCGTTGAGGGCCATGGCCGGGCTGCGCCCGGGAAGGTGAAGGTCGCGCATCAGATGGAACAAAGCCCCCCGTCGATTAGCAGGCTCGCCCCCGTGATGCCGGCCGCGGCCGGGGAGGCGAGAAAGATGATCGCGCCCATCACGTCCTCGACGGTCAGGATGCGCCCGAGGGGGATACGCCGGGATTCCCGTGCGCGAAAGGCTGTATCCGAGAGGATACCCTCGGTGAGCGGCGTTTCCACGAAGCCCGGGCAGATCGCGTTCACCCGGATGCCGTGCTGGGCCAGTTCCACCGCCCAGGCCTTGGTGAAGCCTTCCAGCGCATGCTTGGTGCCGGTGTAGACGCTGCGGTTCATCCCGGCGATGTGCCCGTTCACCGAGGAAACGTTGACGATGGCGCCCCCCTGCCCGGCCGCCACCATGCCGCGCGCCACCGCCTGGCCCACGGCGAAGGCGGCGCGCGTGTTGAGGTCGACCAGGGCGTCAAAGGACTCGTCCGACACCTCCGTGAAGGGCTCGCGGATGTTGGTGCCGGCGTTGTTCACCAGGATGCGGAATGGCCCTTCGGCCTCCACGGCCGCCCGCACGGCATCGCGGTTTGTCACGTCCAGGGCAAGCGCGTGGGCCTTGTGGCCCACGGCGGAAAGCGCCTCGGCGGCCTCCCGCAGCGCCTCGATCCGGCGGGCGGCCAGCACCACCTCGGCCCCGGCTTCGGCCAGGGCCACGGCGGCGGCCCGGCCGATGCCGCCGGAGGCGCCGGTCACCAGGGCGCGCTGGCCGTCGAGGCGGAAGCTGGGGGTGCTGGGCAGCGGGGCGGCGGTCATCGGGGGAGCCTGCGCAGGGTGGCCCGCCACCGCAAGCCCCCGGCTCCCCTTGGCTCAGCCGGGCATCCAGGGCCGGGCGCGGGCCTGGGCGGCCATGCGCACCCCGGCATTGGCGGCGCCGTAGCCGTCATAGCCGCCGCGCCGCTCCAGCACCTCGAAGAAGAAGCGATCCTCGAAGGAAACGGTGAAGGCATGAAGGAAGGCGCCGCCCTGGCCGTCGCCGTCATAGAGGAGGTGGCCCCGCTCCAGCGCGGCCAGCGCCTCGTCCTCCAGGCCGAAGCGGGCGCCGAGGTCCTCGTAGTAGTTGGCGGGGATCTCCAGCATCGGCGCCGTGCGCCCGGCCGCGAAGGCCGCCACGTCGGGCGTGGAGAAGGCGACGTGGTGCACCCCCGCCCCGGCCATGGCCGAGACGAAGCGGCCCGTCGCCGTCTGGCGGCTTTCCGAGACGTTCAGCGGCATTCGCACCCGCCCGGCGGGGTCGGCCATGGCGCGGCTGCGCACCAGGCCCTGGGGGTCCGGCAGGTCGAGCGGCGCGCCGGGCTCCAGGCCGAAGACCGAGCGGTGGAACAGGACGAAGCCGTCCATCTGGCCGCCGGTCAGGGCATGGGCCACGTGGTCCACCTGCGCCAGGGCTCCCGGGGCGGCCGGTTCCTCCGGCACCAGGAGGTGGAAGTCGCTTTCCCATATGGAGCGGGCGCCGGGCTCCACGAGGTAGATCAGCGTGCCGTCGGGCGCGCGCACGGCGGGGATGGCGCGCTCCCCCTCCCCCACGCGCTCGCGCCAGATGGAGCAGAGCAGGGCCTCGGCGCGGGACAGGGCGCGGGCGGCGTTGTCCACGCGCAGGGCGGTCGCGCAGACGGAGGCGCCGTGCAGCTCGAAATGTCCGGCGGCGGCGCTGTCGGGCTCGGCGTTCAGCACGAGGTTCACGCCGCCCTGGCGCCAGAGCTCCACCGCCTTGGAACGGTGCCGCCCGGCCAGGCGGAAGCCCAGGGTGGCAACAAAGGTCGCGAGATCGCGCCCCCGGGCCTCGTCCACCGCGAATTCCAGGAACTCCACGCCGCCAAGGGCGGGCGGGGGCGGCAGCGGCGCGGCGGGAACGGAGGGGGCGGCAATCACCGAATCCAGCCAGATCAGGGAGCGGTGCCCGTCGCGCGCGATGCGGCGGGCCGGGGCCGCGCGGAACTCGTCGTTGAACACCTCCAGCGAGAGGGGGCCGCGATAGCCGGCCGCCAGGACCTCGCGCGTGAAGGCGGGCACGTCCAGCTCCCCCTGCCCCGGGAAGTTCCGGAAATGCCGTGACCAGCCGAGCACGTCCATGGTCAGGCGCGGGGCGTCGGCGAGCTGCACGAAGGCGATGCGCTCGCCCGGGACCTCGGCCGACAGCCCGTCCAGCGTGTCGCCGAGGGAAAGGGTGTGGAAGCTGTCCAGGATCAAGCCCAGCGCGGGGTGATCGGCGCGCTGCACGATGTCCCAGGCCTGGCGCCAGCGGTTCACGTGGCGCCCCCAGGCGAGGGCCTCGTAGCCGACCCGGAGGCCGCGGGCGGCGGCGCGCTCCGCCATCTCGCGCAGGTCGGCGGCGGCCCGCTCCGGGTCGTCCAGGGCCGAGGGCTGGGTGTTGCTGCAAACCAGCACGAGATCGGTGCCCAGCGCCTGCATCACGTCGAACTTGCGCTCGGCCCGGTCCATGTTGCGGCGGCGCTGCGGCTCGGGCATCGCCTCGAAGTCGCGGAAGGGCTGGAAGATGGTGATGGCGAGGTTGAGGTCCGCCGCCATCTCGCGGATGCCCTCGGGCGGGCCGTCATGGGTCAGCAGGTCCTGCTCGAAGATCTCCACCCCCTGAAACCCGGCGGAGGCCGCGGCCTCCAGCTTGTCCGGCAGGCTGCCTGACAGGCAGACGGTGGCGATGGACTTCGGCAGCGCGCGCAGGCGGTCGCGAGGGGCTTCGGGCATGCGGTCCGTATGCGCTCCGTGGCGCGGGCCATCCGCGGGCGCGCCGGCCGGGCCCGCAGGGGCGGCGCCCATCCAGCTTAGAGCGGATCGGCGCCCCCTCTTCCAGCCCGCCCCTTCCAGGAAGCGGGGCCCTCCGCTATGCGCGGCGAATGGAGACGCCCGCCGCCCTCGACGAGTTCGACCGCATCGACATCCGCGCCGGCACGGTGGTGGATGCCAAGCCCTTCCCGGAGGCGCGCAAGCCCTCCATCCAGCTCTGGGTGGATTTCGGCGAGGGCATCGGCATCCGGCGCTCCTCGGCCCAGGTCACGGTGCACTACGCGCCGGAAACGCTGATCGGGCGGCAGGTGATGGCCGTGGTGAACTTCGCGCCGCGCCGGATCGCCGGCTTCATGAGCGAGGTGCTGGTGCTCGGCGCGCCCGACGAGGCCGGCGCGGTGGTGCTGCTGCGCCCCGACCAGCCGGTTCCCAACGGCGCCCGGATGTTCTGACCCGGGCTTTCCGCCCCCGGCTTGCCCGCCGGGCGGTTCCTGCCAAGCTCCTTCTGCCAAGCCGCTGCTGAAAGATTGCGAGAATGCCCCGCTACTACACCGTGACCTGGGACCAGCTCCACCGCGATGCCAAGGCGCTCGCCTGGCGCCTGGTGGGCAAGGGGCCGGTGGAGGGCGGCTTCAACGGCATCGTCGCCATCACCCGCGGCGGGCTGATCCCGGCCGCCATCGTCGCGCGGGAGCTGGACTGCCGCCTGATCGAGAGCGTCTCCGTCGTCACCTACGACGAGGAGGAGATGGGCCAGCCGCGCGTGGTGAAGCCCCCGGCGGCCGCGGGGGACGGCACGGGCTGGCTGGTGCTGGACGACCTCGTGGACACCGGCACCACGGCCAAGGTGGTGCGCGCCATCCTGCCGCGGGCCCATTTCGCCACGATCTACGCCAAGCCCGCCGGGCGGCCCCTGGTGGACAGCTTCATCACCGAGGTCAGCCAGGACACCTGGATCCTGTTCCCCTGGGACACCGAGCCCCAGTTCGTGGCGCCGATCATCAAGACGGCGGCCGCCGGCGGCGCCTGAACCACCGCCGGAATCGAGGCGCTGGCGAAACGGCGCCGGGCGAAGCATGCTCGGGGACACGGCGCGGGGGTCGCGGCCAGGGGGAAGGGCACAGGATGCACGCAACGCCACGGCCGATCGCCGCCATCCTCGACAGCCGTGCCTTCGGCGTCGCCATGCGGGTCCTGCTCACCCTGCCCTTCTGGGCCAGCGGGCTGGCGAAGCTGATCGATTTTGGCGGCGCGCAGGCGGAGATGGCCATGTTCGGCCTGCATCCCCCGCCCGGCTTCGCGGTCGCCACCATCATCACCCAGCTTCTGGGCTCGGCGCTGGTCATCCACGGGCCCCATGCCTGGCTGGGGGCCGGGGCTCTGGCGGTGTTCACCCTGCTGACCATCCCGCTGGTGCATGCCTTCTGGTCCATGCCGCCGGCGGAGGCGGTGCCGCACATGCACGTCGCGGTGGAGCACCTGGGGATCTGCGGCGGGCTGGCCCTGGCCGCGATGCAGGCCCACCGGGCGCGCCTGAGGGCCCTGGCCGCGTGAGGATCCAGCGGATCGCGGCCTTCTCGAGCGGCGGCGCGGGGGGCAACCCCGCCGGCGTCGTGATCGGCGAGCGCCTGCCCGACCCCGCGACGATGCAGGCGGTGGCCGCGGAGGTCGGCTACTCGGAAACCGCCTTCGCGGCGCCGGAGGACGGGGAGTGGCGCGTGCGCTACTTCGCGCCGGCGATCGAGGTGCCCTTCTGCGGCCATGCCACCATCGCGCTCGGCGCCGCGCTGGCCCTGGCCCTCGGGGACGGGCGCTTCGGGCTGCGCCTGAACCAGGGCGGGATCACGGTGGAGGGCTGGCGGGAGAACGGCCTGCGGGCGGCGCTGCAATCCCCCCCGACCCGCAGCGCGCCGGCACCGGCCGCGCTGGTCGCGGAGGCCCTCGCCCTGTTCGGCCTGCCCCCCGGCGCGCTGGACCCGCGCATCCCGCCCGCCGTCGCCGAGGCGGGGGCGCGGCACCTCCTGCTGGCCTTTCGCGAGCGGGCGGCGCTGGACGGCATGCGCTACGACCTCGCGGCCGGTGCCGCCATGATGGGAAGGGCCGGGCTGGTCACCGTGGCGCTGCTGCACGCGGCGGGCCCGAGCCTCTTTCACGCCCGCAACGCCTTCGCGGCGGGCGGCGTGGCGGAGGATCCGGCGACCGGCGCGGCCGCCGCCGCGCTCGGCGGCCACCTGCGCGACACCGGCTGGCCGCACGGGGGCGGGATCACCATCCACCAGGGGGACGCCATGGGCATGCCGTCGCGCCTCCACGCCACCATCCCCGAGGAAACAGGGGCCTCGGTGCGCGTCTCCGGCGAGGCGCGCATCATGGCTTAAGGCCGCCTCAGGCGGAAATGGCGTCGTCCTTGGCGACCAGAATCTTGTCCACGCGGCGCCCGTCCATGTCCACGATCTCGAACCGCCAGCCAGCGAAGACGATCCGGTCGCCCTCCTTCGGCACCCGGCGCAGCAGGGCCAGCATCAGCCCGGCCACGGTGTGGTAGGTGCCGGGCTGGGGCAGCACCGGAAGGTCCAGGCGTGCGCGCAGCTCGTCGCTGGGCATCATGCCGTCCAGCAGGAGGCTCCCGTCGTGCCGCTCCACCGCGGGGCCGGCGGAGGGCAGGTTGGCCGGCTGGCCCAGCTCGCCGACGATGGCCTCCAGCAGGTCGGAGGCGGTCACCACGCCCTCGAAGGAGCCGTACTCGTCCATGACCAGGGCGAGGCCCAGCGGGTCCTGGCGGATGCGCTCCAGCGCGTCGAGCGCGGAAAGGTTATCCGGCAGCACCATGGGGCGGCGGAGCGCGGAGGCCACGGAAAGCGGCTGGCCCGAAAGCACTTGGTCCAGCAGGTCCTTGGCGGCCACCACGCCCACGACGTTGTCCACCCGACCGTCCGCCACGATGAAGCGGTTCACCGTCTCGCCCTTCAGCTTCTCCGACACTTCGTCGGGCGTCGCGCCGCGGTCCAGCCAGACGATCTCGGGGCGCGGCGTCATGAGAGCACGGATCGGCTTGTCGGCCAGGCGCAGGACGCGCTCGATCATGTGGCGCTCCTCGGTCTCGAGGGCACCGGCCTGGGCGCCCTCGGCCACCACCGCCTTGACCTCCTCTTCGGTCACGGACTGCTCGATCGCGTGGTTGGCACCCAGCAGGCGCAGAACGAGGTTCGACGAGGAGGACAGCACCCAGACCACCGGCGCCGAGACGCGGGACAGCTTGGACATGGGCCGGGCGACCAGTGCCGCGATGCGCTCGGGGTGGCGCAGCGCGAGCTGCTTGGGCACCAGCTCCCCGAGGATGAGGGAGAGGTAGGTGATCAGCATCACCACCACCACCAGCGCCGCCTCGGTGCCGTAGGGGGCGACGCCGGGGATGCGGTCAAGCACCGGACCGAGGGTGGCCGAGAGCCGCGCACCGCCGAAGGTGCCGGCGACCACGCCGATCAGGGTGATGCCGACCTGCACCGTGGGCAGGAACCGCTGGGGGTCGTCGGCCAGCTCCATGGCGACCGTGGCGCCCGGGGATCCCGTTCGCTCCAGCGCCGTGAGGCGGGCGCGGCGCGCGGATACGATCGCCAGCTCGCTCATGGAGAAGACGCCGTTCAGCAGCACCAGCAGGATGATGATGCCGATTTCGAGAAGCGCCGACATGGTGGGGGATGGATTCCTTCGCCTGTGGCGGAATGGTGGGGGTCTTACGGGCTTGCCGGCATAGCACCGATGCGGGGTGGCGAGTTGCCCCCCGCCTATGTTTTGCAGCGTGCAACGCTACTCCGCTGCGCCGCAATATTGCCCTGATTGGGCCGGACGCGCGCCTCAGCCTCCACCGTCAATGCAGGAGAGCGCAGATGCCTCCCTCTTCATGCCAGTCCGGATCGGCCGGGCGATGGACCGGGGGCGTTGCGCCGGAGCCCTGCACGCGATGAACGCGCTCGTTGTCCCGCGCCTGCCCCGCAACCCCCAGCCGCTCTCCAGCGTCCCCCCTCCGCGCGTCGGCTGGCTTTCCCGGCACCGCGCGACGCTGTTGGTGCTGGCGCTGGTGGCCTTTGGCCATCTCGGCGCGTGGTGGACGCTGAACCGGCCGGTGGCCATGCCCGACTTCCGTGGCCAGGTGAACGGCCTCGCCTTCGCGCCCTACCAGCGCGGGCAGAGTGCCGAAGGCACCAACTGGCCGACCCCGGAACAGATCGAGGGCGATATCCGGCGCGTCGCGCCGCTCACCCGGCACATCCGCACCTATGCCGCCCATGGGGGCATGGAGCGCATTCCCGAGATCGCCTGGTCCACCGGCCTCGACCTGAAGGTGACGCTCGGCTCCTGGCTGGACCGGCGCCTGGACCGCAATGCGGCGGAGCTTCGCCGCCTCGTGCAGGTCGCGCGCGAGAGCCGCAACGTCGAGCGCGTGCTGGTCGGCAACGAGGCCGTGCTGCGCGGCGACGTGACGCCCGCGCAGATGGTCGGCTACATCGAGCAGGTCCGCCGCCAGGTGCGCCAGCCCGTCTCCACGGCCGAGCCCTGGCACGTCTGGATGGACCATCCCGAGATCGGCGACGCCGTGGACTACATCACCATCCACCTGCTGCCTTACTGGGAGGGCCTGCCGGTGGACGACGCGCTGCGCTTCATCATGGAGAAGTACGACGCCGTGCAGGCGCGCTTCCCCGGCAAGCGCGTGGTGATCGGCGAGGTCGGCTGGCCCTCCGATGGCGTGGCGCAGGGCGCGGCCCGCGCCAGCCGCGTGAACCAGGCGCTGTTCATGCGGAGCTTCTTCAACATCGCCGAGCAGCGCGGCCTCGAATACTTCGTCATGGAAGCCTTCGACCAGCCGTGGAAGGTCTCCTTCGAGGGGCGCGCGGCCGGGCACTGGGGCATGTACGACCTGGACCGCGCCCAGAAGTGGCCGCTGACCGGGCCCGTGCAGGAAACGCCGCGCTGGCTGGGCTGGGCCATGGGCGCGAGCTTCGCCGCCTTCCTCGCCGCCTTCTTCTTTCTTTCGCGCCGGCCCGACATCCGCTGGCAGGGCAAGCTGATGCTGGCCGTGCTGTCCCAGGGCTTCGTGGCGCTGGGCACCGGCGTGGTGCTGGCCATGAGCGAAACCTACATGTCCACCACCGCCGGCGTGGTCTGGAGCGTGCTGGTGGCCGGGCAGGTGCTGCTGCTGGCCATCCTGCTCTCCGACGGCTTCGAGCTGGCCGAGACGGTCTGGGGGCGCGTGAGCAAGCGCCAGTGGCCGGCGGTTCCTGCCGCCGACGGCACGCCGCTGCCCAAGGTCTCCATCCACCTGCCCATCTGCAACGAGCCGCCGCAGATGGTCCGGGAAACGCTCGATGCCCTCGCCGCGCTCGACTACCCGGAGTTCGAGGTGCTGGTGATCGACAACAACACCACCGACCCCGCGCTGTGGGAGCCGGTGGCCGAGCACTGCGCGCGGCTGGGCGAGCGGTTCCGCTTCTTCCACCTGGGCCGCTGGCCCGGCTTCAAGGCGGGCGCGCTGAACTTCGCGCTGCGCGAGACCGCGCCGGACGCCGCCGTGATCGGCGTGCTGGACAGCGACTACACGGTGCGGCCGGACTGGCTGCGCCGCATGGTGCCCTTCTTCCGCCGCGCCGAGGTCGGCTTCACGCAATCCCCACAGGACTACCGGGACAGCCAGGGCGGGTTGTTCAAGCGGCTGATGTTCTGGGAATACGCGGGCTTCTTCCGGGCCGGCATGGTCACGCGCAACGAGCGAAACGCCATCATCCAGCACGGCACCATGACGCTGATCCGCAAGTCCGCGCTCGAGGACGCGGCCGTGGGCGGCAAGGCCTGGGCGGAGTGGTGCATCTGCGAGGACAGCGAGCTCGGCCTCAGGCTGATGCGCCAGGGCTGGGAAGCCGTGTACTGCCCGGACTCCATGGGCCGTGGCGTCATGCCCGACGACTTCTCGGCCTATCGCAAGCAGCGTCACCGCTGGGCCTTCGGCGCCGTGCAGATCGTGAAGGGCCACTGGCGGGCTCTGCTCAACCCCCTCAACCGCAGCCTGACGCAGGGACAGCGCTTCCATTTCGTGATGGGCTGGATGCCGTGGCTGGGCGACGCGCTGGGGCTGGCCTTCGTGCTGGGCGGGCTGCTTTGGTCGGTGGGGCTGGTGCTGATCCCGCTGACGCGGCTTTATCCCACGATCGACTTCTTCGGGCTGGACCTTGCGACCGAAGGGCTCCGGACGGCGCTGGTCTCGGTCGGCCTGTCGGACGAGTTCCCGATCACCCTCTTCATGATCCCGAGCCTCGGCCTGTTCACGTTCAAGCTGGCACAGATCTGGACCCTGTACCGCGCCCGCGTCGCCTGCGGTCCGTGGGACCGGCTGGGGGCGGCGCTGGGCGGGCTGGCGCTGACGCACACCATCGGCAAGGCGGTGTGGCAGGGCTTTTTCAAGCGGCGGGCCCACTTCGCCCGCACCCCGAAGATGGAGAACGCGCCCGCGCTGCTCCAGGGCCTGATGACGGCCCGCCAGGAGGGCATGATCATGCTTCTTCTGTGGCTCGCCGCCGCCGGCATCACGCTGGCGCATCGCGGCGGCACCTGGGAGGCGATCCTTTGGACCGTGATCCTGCTGGTGCAGTCCGTTCCCTACCTGGCCGCGGTCTCGATGGCGCTGGTGGCGGCCGTGCCGGCCGCCGTGGCGCAGGTGGTGCCGGGCGCGGTTTCCGCGCAGTCCTCCGCCGGACAGGCGGTGGCCCGGCTGGAGGGCAAGTAGAACCCTCCGGCTCCGGCGATCGAAAGAGCCGCGGGGGAAACCCCGCGGCCCGCTGCCGTTCATGTGCAAAAAATTGAAACACGTTAACGATAATTAGAAGTGTCTTGTTCCCGGCGAAACGTTAAGGCTTTCGTAATTCGCCGGGGAGCAAGAGCATGGCCGATATTCTCACCCTTTCGCGCAGTCCGCAGGAGCGTCTCCAGGCCGCCCTCCGGCTGCTCGCCGCCGCGCAGAACGAGCAGCGCGCCGCGCTGAACGACCTCCGCGAGAACCTCTACGTTCTGCGCGACAGCACCGCGAAGCTGCAGGCCAGCGTGCATGGCTGGGACCGCGCGGTTACGGCAACGGCGCTCGACGTGCAGGCCGCCCGGGAGGCCGCGCGCCGGCTCGAGGACACCGCCACCCGCCTCTGACCGCCTACTGCTCTCAGAGCGGCCGCATATGGGTGGCGGAACGGAGCAGGGCCGGCAGGAAGCCGCAGGCTTCGTAGAAGCGCCCGGCCGCGGCCGGCGCGCGCACGCGCACCGCTCGGAAGCCACCCTCCGCCGCCGAGGCGGCCATGGCCTCGAGCAGCGCGCGCCCCACGCCATGATGACGCTGCGGCGGCGCGACATAGAGGCGCCGGACCCGTGCCACGGTGTCGGTCTCGGCGTAGGGATCGACCGTCAGCCCGGCGATCCCGGCCAGGGCCCCGCCGCGCCAGGCCACGAAAAGCCCCTCGCCCGGCGCGGCGAAGCGCATCGCGCCGCTGGCCATGTCCTCCTCCAGCACGCGGAGCATTTTCCAGCCCTCCCCCAGCGCGGCGTCACGCAGCACGGGAAAGCCGGGCGGGAGCGCGGCCATGCGCGAAACGCGGGGGGTCATGGGCCGCGATGGACGACGTGGAGCTTGTTGCCCTCGGGATCGTGCATATAGGCGCCGTAATAATCGGGGGCGTAGCGGGCGCGAAGCGCCGGAGCGCCCGCGTCCGAGCCGCCATGGGCCAGTGCGGCGGCGTGTGCGGCGTCCACCGCCGCGCGGTCCGGCGCCATGAAGGCGACCATGCAGCCATTTCCCGGCGAGGGCGGGTTGCCGTCGAAGGGCTCCTGCACGTCGAAGGTGGGGTGGCGCTGTCCGGGCGCGCGCCAGCAGACGCCCCTCGGGCCGGCCACCGAATCCGGCCCTCGCTCCAGGCCGAGCGGGAGCAGCACGGCGTCGTAGAAGCGCGCCATCGCCTCCACGTCGCGGGCGCCGACCATCACGTGGCTGAACATCGTGTCTATCCCGTCGTGGCGTTCGCTCCGGGGCGAAGGCGCAACCCCGGGCGAAGGTTGCGGAAGGGCAGCGTGGCCGGGTCCGCGACCACCGGGCCGGGAGCGGCCACCACCAGCACGCGCTCGGCGATCGGGCCGAAATCGGCGCGGAAATGCACGCTGGACTTCACGGCCACGATCTTTTCCTCCGCCGGCTCCACGCCGAGGTGGCGGAACAGCGCGAGGTCGTAGGCCTGCATCTTGCGGCTGGTGACGATCACGCGCACGCCGCCGATGCTGATCAGCGCCGAGGGTCCGAGATCGGCGGGGTTGCCGCCGGCCATCGCGCCCGTGCAGGTGAAGCGGCCGTTGGACAGGCGCAGCACCCGCGCGGTGGCGTCGAGCGGGGTGCCGTCGCTCTTGCCGCCGAGCTTCAGCGAGAGCGTCGCTCCTTCTCCCGCCTTGTGGCAGGCCTGCGCGCTTTCGGCGTCGTTGATGGAACCGAGCACGGCCTTGATGGCTTTCTGCCGCACCAGCTCGGCGAGCAGGCCGGTTGTGTCGCCATGCCCCCCGCCGCCGGGATTGTCCTGCGTGTCGGCGAGCACCACGGGGCGGGAGGCCGAGCCCTTCATCGCCTCGGCCACCGCGCGGTCGGCGGGCAGGATCTCCCCGGCGAAGTCGCGCTCGCGCCGGTGCAGAAGGGCCAGGAACTCGTCGGCAGCGGCGTCGGCCGCGGCCTGGTCGGCGGCATAGGCGGCGACGGCCATGCCGCAGCCCGGGAAGTCCGCATAAGGAAAGCCGAAGCAGAAGGCGAGTTCCGACACGCCGTGGCGGGTGGCGATCCGCTCCCGCTCGGCGAAAACCTCGCTCATCGGGGGCACCAGCGTGCACTGGCTGGTGATGGGCAGCAGGAAGTCCACCTGGCGGAAGGCACGGGCGAAGGGCCGCCCGCGGCGGGCGCGCTCCACCAGCAGTCGCAGCGCGCGGGCGCCGGCCTGCTTCATGTCCACGTGCGGATAGGTGCGGAAGGGCGAGACGGCGTCGGAGCGCTCGACCATTTCCGCCGTCAGGTTGCAGTGCGGATCCAGGCTGCACACCACCGGCATGTCCGGCCCGGCCACCGCGCGCACGCGGCGGAGCAGCTCGCCCTCGGCGTCCGGGAAGGCATCGGCGACCATGGCGCCGTGCAGGTCGAGGTAGATGCCGTCGAGCGGGCCTGCCGCCATGGCGTCCGACAGGTCGGCGACGATCCAGGCGGCCACGCGCTCGAAGGCCTCCGCGGTCACGGGGCCTGCGGGGTTCGCGAAGGCCCAGGAGAGGGGGGCGACCTGCAATCCGCTGCGCTCGGCCGCGGCGATGGCGCCGGCGGCCGGGACGCCGGTTGCGCGCAGCCCGTCCAGCAGGGTGGCCGGGCGCATGGGGACGGGCCAGCCGCCGGGCTCGGCGAAGTCCTGCCAGCCCGTGGGAACCGGGGCGAAGGAGTGGCTCTCGTGAAGGAAGCCGCCGATGGCGATGCGCATCAGGCGGCCCCCGCCAGACCGGCCGTGGCGATCACGGCATCGGCCAGCACGAGCATTCCGGCCTCGGCCTGGGCAGGGGTGATGCTTTCGGCCTCGTTGTGGCTGATGCCGCCGAGGCAGGGCGTGAAGATCATGACGCTGGGCACCTCGCGGGCAACATAGACGGCGTCGTGGCCGATGCCGGTGGGCATGTCGCGGAAGGGGATGTCCCGCGCCGCAGCGGCGTCGCGCAGGCGCTGGGCGAGGGCGGGGTCGAAGGGCGTCTGCGGGAAGGCCCAGAAGGGGGTGACCTCCACGCCCACGCCGCGCTCCGCCGCGACGGCCCCGGCGCTCTCGCGCAGGGCGGCCGCCATGCGGTCCAGCGTGGCCTCGTCGCCGTTGCGGAAATCGACGCTGAACGTGGCGCGGGAGGGGACGACGTTGCGGCTGGAGGGCTCGACCGCGATGCGCCCGACCGTGCCCCGGCCATCGCCGCCCGCCTCCCGCGCGATGCGCTCCACGGCCTGCACGAGGCTGGCCGCGGCCACCAGCGCGTCCCGCCGGTGGGACATGGCGCCGCCGGCATGGGATTCCTCGCCGGTGACGGTCACGTCGAACCACTGTTGGGCGAGTGCGTGGGTGACGACGCCGACATCCAGGCCCTCCCGCTCCAGGACCGGGCCCTGCTCGATGTGCAGCTCGAAATAGGCTTCGAGGTTCCGCAGCGCGGCGGGCTCGGCATCGCCCGCCCAACCGATGGCGGAAAGCGCGTCGCCGAAGCGGATGCCGTCGGGGTCGCGCATGTCGAGCACCTCGGCCTCGGAGAAGGCGCCCATGGCGGCGCCGCTGCCCATCATGGGCGGCGAGAAGCGGGCGCCCTCCTCGTTGGTCCAGTTGATCAGAAGCAGCGGCGCCTCCGTCTCGGCCCCCGCCTCGTGCAGGGCGCGCATCACCTCGAGCCCCGCGAGCACGCCGAGCACGCCGTCGAACTTGCCGCCCGTGGGCTGCGTGTCGAGATGGCTGCCGATGGCGACGGGCCGGCGGGCGGGATCGCGGCCGGGGCGGCGCAGCGCCATGTTGCCCAGCCGGTCGGTGGTGAGGGTCAGGCCGGCCTCCCTGCCCCAGCGCGCCAGGAGCGCCCTTCCCTGCCCGTCCAGTTCGGTCAGCGTCTGGCGGTTGCAGCCGCCCTTCGGCGTGGCACCGATCCGCGCCATCTCCATCAGCGAGTCCCAGAGGCGCGCGCCGGAGAAGGGGATGTTGGTCATGCCGCGCGCTCCACCCCGCACCACTCGGCCATCAGCAGCGCGATGCTGCGGGTGATGCCGTGCATGGAGGCGAGGGACACGCTCTCGTCGATGCCGTGGATCTCCTGCGCGTCCGGGCCGAAGCAGGCGACGGGCGTGTTCTGGTAGAGGGTGAAGAAGCGGCCATCGGTCAGGCCGGTGGCGGGGTAGTCGCGCAGCTCGCTGCCCGTCACCTCGGCGTAGGAGCGGCGGGCGAGGCGGCAGATCTCGCTTTCCATGTCAAAGGCGCAGGCATCGGCCATGAAGCCCTTGAACTCGAGCGCGACCTTGGTGCCGCGCAGCGCCGGGTCGGCGGCGGCCTCGGCCACGATGCGCTCGATGTCCGCCTTGGTCTGGGCCGCGCTGTAGCCGAGCATGACGCCGACGCGGAGCCCGATGCGGGCGCGGGTGGGCACGCTGCTGTTCCACTCGCCGCCCTCGATGGTCCCGAGGTTGACGTTCACCGGGTGGTTCACGCCCCGGAAGGCGGCGTGGACGTTCTCGGCGCGGTTGCGCTCGTTCTCGTAGTCCTTGAAGCGGCGCGCGATGCCCATGGCGGCCTCGATGGCGTTGATGCCCGCGTGCATGTCGCGCACATGCGTCGGGCGGCCGGTGACGGTGACCCAGGCCCAGACCACGCCCACCTCCGCCGAGTACATGGCGGCCATGGAGGGGCCTGGCTCGGGGATCACCACCGCGTCGGTGCGGGGCATGGCCAGCATGGTGGCCAGCGCGCCGTTGCCGGTGCACTCCTCCTCGATCACGGCCTGCATCTGCACGGGGGCGGCGGGCTGCAGGCCTGCGAGGCGCAGGGCCTGGAAGGCCGTGAGGTAGGAGACGATCCCCGCCTTCATGTCCCCGGCGCCGCGGCCGTACATACGGCCATCGCGCACGGAGGGCTCGAAGGGCGGGGTGATCCAGAGGTCGGCCGCGCCCTCGGGCACCACGTCCACGTGGCCCTGCAGCGCCAGGCTTCGGCCGCGCACCTCGCGCGGGGTGTGGATGGCCGCCACGTTGTCCCGACCGTCATAGGAGATCAGCGGGGGTGAGAAGCCCGGGTGGTCGCGCAGCGCCTCCGGCACGGTCGGGATGCGGCGGGCGGCGAGGCCGAGGGATTCAAAGTTCGCGGCCATGAGGTCCAGCGCGCCGGCCTCCCGCCCGAGCGTGGAGTCGCAGCGGACCAGGGCGGCGAGGCGGTCCACCGCCTCCCCTTCCAGAGCCTTGACGGCGTCCAGAATGGCGCTTCGGGCACCGGGGTCGAGATCGGGCATGAATGGTCCTGGCAGTGTGGCGGGGCGGCAGGCTACGCGCTTCGCGCACGGTGTCGAGGCGCGTGGACAAGCTTCCGGTGCGCCCATAGGGTCCCGGGCCATGCAAGCCTTCGACCATCCGCTGGAATCGGCGCATGCGCCGGCCTTCTTTCTCATGCGCGGCGTGCTGCGCCCGAACTTCGAGGTGCCCGCGCGGGCGGCGGCCCTGCGGGACGGGCTGCGGACGCTCGGCATCGCGGCGGAGGTTCCGCCCCTGCCCGGCCGCGCGGCGCTGGAACGCGTCCATGCGCCGGACTACCTGGACTGGCTGCGCGACGCGCCCGCCGAATGGGCGGCCATGCCGGGCGCCGGGGCGGAGGTGGTGGCGAACATCCATCCTTCCCCGGAGATGCTGGCGCAAGGCGCCCGGCCATCAACCAGGGCCGTGGGGCGGGCCGGGTGGTACACGGCGGACACGGCCTGCCCGGTCGGCCCGCGCACGCATGAGGCCGCGGCCGCCGCGGCGGGCTGCGCCCTGGCCGCGTCCGAGGTCGCCGCGCGGGGCGGAACGGCCTATGCGCTCTGCCGGCCGCCGGGGCATCACGCCTACGCGGCGCGCGCGGGCGGGCATTGCTACATCAACAACGCGGCGCTGGCCGCGCAGGCCCTGCGGGACGCCGGGGCGGCGCGCGTGGCCGTGCTGGACATCGACAGCCATCACGGCAATGGCACGCAGGGCATCTTCTGGTCCCGCCCGGATGTGCTGACCGTCTCGGTGCATGCCGATCCCGACGGCTACTACCCCTGGTTCGTCGGTCATGCCTCCGAGACGGGCGCGGGCGACGGCGCCGGGTTCAACCTGAACCTGCCCCAGCCCATGGGCACGGGCGACGGCCCCTGGCTGGACGCCGTCGCCGCCGGGATCGCCCGCGTGCAGGCCTTCGGGGCCGAGGCGCTCGTGGTGTCGCTGGGCTTCGATGCCTCCGAGCACGAGCCCCTGGCGGCGCTGCGCGTGACGGAGGACGGCTTCGCCCGGGCGGGCGCGGCCATCGCCGGAATGCGCCTGCCCGCCGCCATCATCCAGGAGGGCGGCTACAACACGGAGGTGATCGGCGGCCTGCTGGCGCGCTTCCTTGGGACCTGGGGTTGAGCCTCGCGCGCGTCACCACCTTCTCCTTCCACGGGGTCGAGGCGGTTCCCGTCGAGGTGCAGGTGCAGGTGGCCGCCGGACTGCCCGCCTTCACCGTGGTCGGCCTGCCCAACAAGGCGGTGGGCGAGAGCCGGGAGCGGGTGCGTGCCGTGCTGTCGGTGCTCGGCCTTTCCCTGCCGCCCAAGCGCATCCTGGTGAACCTGGCGCCGGCCGACCTCGTGAAGGAGGGCAGCCATTTCGACCTTCCGATCGCGCTCGGCCTGCTGGCGGCCATGGGGGTGATCCCGGTGGACGAGGTCGCGCATTTCGCCGCCATGGGGGAGTTGGCGCTCGACGGGACGATCGGGCCGGTGGCCGGGGTTTTGCCGGCGGCCCTCGCCTGCTCGGAGCGGGAACTCGGGCTCGTCTGCCCGGCCTCGCAGGGCGCGGAGGCGAGCTGGGCGGGGGCGACGGAAGCGCTGGCCGCGCCGGACCTGCGGAGCCTGATCGCGCATTTCCAGGGCCGGCAGGCTCTCTCGCCAGCGCCCCCACCTGCCCCCATGCCGCGCGAGGCGCGCGGGGCCTGCCTGTCGGAGGTGCGCGGGCAGGAAAGCGCCAAGCGCGCCATCGAGATCGCGGCGGCTGGGTCTCACAACCTGCTCATGATCGGGCCGCCTGGCTCGGGCAAATCCATGCTGGCGGCGCGGCTGCCCGGACTGCTTCCCGACCTCACGCCGGCGGAGGCGCTGGAGGTGAGTCTGGTGCGGTCGGTCGCGGGCGGGTTGGAGGCCGGGCGGATCAGCGCCCGCCCGCCCTTCCGGGACCCGCACCACTCCGCCTCCCAGGCCGCGCTGACCGGCGGCGGGCCACGCGCGCGGCCGGGCGAGGTGAGCCTCGCGCATCGCGGCGTGCTGTTCCTGGACGAGCTGCCCGAATTCCCGCGCCCCGCGCTGGAAGCGCTGCGCCAGCCGCTGGAGAGCGGGCGGGTCACGGTCAGCCGGGCCGCGGCGCATGTGTCCTATCCCGCGCGGGTGCAGCTGGTCGCGGCGATGAATCCCTGCCGCTGCGGCTATCTCGGCCATGCCGGGCGGGAATGCGGGCAGGCGCCGCGCTGCGGCGAAACCTACCAGGGCAAGCTTTCCGGCCCGCTGCTGGACCGGATCGACCTCACCATCGAGGTGCAGCCGATCGCGCCGCGGGAACTGGCGCGGGCCCCGGCGGGCGAGACGAGCGTGACCGTGGCCGCCCGCGTGGACGCGGCACGGGCGGCGCAGCGGCGGCGCTACGAGGGCATGGGCTTCACGACCAACTCCGAGGCGCCGGTCGAGGCCATCCGCGAGGGCTTCGAGGACGCGGCCCTCGCCTTCGCCGAGGGCGCGGCGGAGCGGCTGGGCCTTTCCAACCGCGGGCTGATCCGCGCCCTGCGCGTGGCGCGCAGCATCGCCGACCTGGAGGGCACGCCCGCCGTGACGCGCGGGCACATGGCGGAGGCGCTGGGCTACCGGTTGCGCAAGCCGGCAGCCGGGTAAGCGCTCAGTCCGGGAGCGGGCGGGTGTCGTCCACCACGCGGCCATCGTTCGGCAGGCTGCCCGGTGGAACCAGGGCCACCTCCCCCCGCAGGCGCGTGACGGCCTGAAGGGCATCCGACAGGCGCCGGTGCAGGGCGTCGTCCTCCGGTGCCTCGGCGCGCAGCTCCATCCGGTCGCGTCCCTCCTCCTCGGAGAGAACGAGGCGCATGCGGCCGGGAACCGGGCACTGGCGCGCGATCTCCGCGACCATCTCCGGCCGCACGAAAAGGCCCCGGACCTTGGCCGCCTGGTCGGCGCGGCCCATCCAGCCGCGAATGCGCGCGTTGGTGCGGCCGCAGGGGCTCGTGCCCGGCAAAAAGGCGGAGAGGTCGCCGGTGGCGAAGCGGATCAGGGGATAGGCGTCGTCGAAGACGGTGACGACGACCTCGCCGACTTCGCCGGGGGCCACCGGGTCGCCCGTGCCGGGGCGGACGATCTCGACGATCACCTCCTCGTCTAGGATCAGCCCCTCGCGCGCCTCGCTCTCGTAGGCGATCACGCCGCATTCGGCGGTGGCGTAGGATTGCAGCACGGTGAGGCCGCGATCCCCATAGAAGCGGCGCAGCGCCGGCAGGAAGGGGCCGCCCGAGACGTGGCCGAGGCGGAGAGAGGACACGT
Source organism: Muricoccus vinaceus (assembly GCF_042433125.1). Lineage (NCBI taxonomy): Bacteria > Pseudomonadati > Pseudomonadota > Alphaproteobacteria > Acetobacterales > Roseomonadaceae > Muricoccus > Muricoccus vinaceus. The sequence goes on from NZ_JBHLVZ010000001.1 coordinate 251,689, forward strand.
CGAGGCCGAGTTCGTCGGCGCGCTCGAGGATGGTCCTCAGGAAGTCCGGCGTGCCGGCATAGGCCCGCGGGCGCAGATGCGCCATGGCGCGGGCCTGGGCCTCGGTGTTGCCGGTGCCGGCGGGGATCACCGGGCAGCCCAGCGCGCGGGCGCCTCCCTCCAGCATGAAGCCGGCGGGGGTGAAGTGGTAGGCAAAGCAGTTCTGCATGATGTCGCCGGCGCGAAGGCCGGTCGCGTGCAGCGCGCGGGCGAAGCGGAAGGTGTCCACGCCCTGTCCCTGCGGCTCGTGGATCGGCCCGGGCGAGACGAAGATGCGGGCGAGCGAGGCCACGGGCACGCCGTTCAGCCCCGCGAAGGGCGGCGCATCGGCCTGGGCGGCGATGAGGTCGGACTTGCGCGTCAGCGGCAGCTGCGCGAGGGCCGCGCGGGAGCGGATCGCGGCCGGCGCGGCGCCGGCCAGCACGCGCGCGGCATGGGCGGAACCCGCTGCGGCACGCCCGAGGAAGCCGGGAAGCCGCGCCATCAGGGCCGCCTCGCGCTCCTCCGGCGCGCGGGTTTCCAGCGTATCGAGAGGGGCGCTCACAGCCAGCGCTTCCGGCGCTTGTAGGATTTGAGGTTGCGGAAGGACTTCCGCTCGGCGCCGTGCCCGCCGAGGTAGAACTCCTTCACGTCCTCGTTCTCCGCCAGCGACGCCGCGGTTCCGTCCAGCACCACCTTGCCCTGCTCCATGACGTAGCCGTAATCGGCGACGGAGAGCGCCATGCGGGCGTTCTGCTCCACCAGAAGGATGGTCACGCCCAGCTCCTGGTTGATCCGGCGAATGATGCCGAAGACCTCCTTCACCAGAAGCGGCGAGAGGCCCATCGAGGGCTCGTCCATGAGGATGAGCTTCGGGCGGGCCATGAGCGCGCGGCCGATGGCGAGCATCTGCTGCTCGCCCCCCGAGAGATAGCCGGCGAGGCCGGTGCGCTCCTTCAGGCGCGGGAAGAAGCCGTAGACCATGTCGATGTCGCGCTTCACCTCGTTGTCGCGCCGCGTGTAGGCGCCGAGGCGGAGGTTCTCGAGGCAGGTCATGTCGGCCACGATGCGGCGGCCCTCCATGACCTGGAAGATGCCGCGGCGGACGATCTCGTGCGGATCGATGCCGTCGATCCGCACGCCGCCGAAGCGCACCTCGCCGCGGGTGACCTCTCCTTCCTCGGTCTTGAGGAGGCCGCTGATGGCCTTGAGCGTGGTGGACTTGCCCGCGCCGTTGGCGCCGAGGAGCGCCACGATCCGCCCCTGCGGGACGGCGAGGGAAAGGCCGCGCAGCACCAGGATGACGTCGCTGTAGACGACCTCGATGTTGGAAACCTCCAGCAGCGGCGGCGCGGGCTGCGCCGCCGCCGTGGGCATCGGGTGCTGCGAGGCGTCGAGCATCACCAGCCCAGCAGTTCGCGCTTGCGCTCGAGCTCGACCGTGGTCACGGGCTCGAGGCGCATGGTGCCGGCGCGGATCAGATCCGCGACGCTGCCCTGGGAGGTGTCGCCACCGACGACCGCGCGGTAGATCGCCACCCGCATGGTGCCGCGATGGTCCTCGTTGGTGAAGGTGGAGGGGGTGCAGACGCCCTCGAATCCCTTGGGCACCCAGTTCGTGCGCTCGTAGAAGCCGCGCTGGATGCGCTCGCCGGTGATCTGGCCGCCATTGGCGGCGGCGGTGTCCATGGCCTCCACCATCAGCATCGCGGCGCAGGCGCCGGCAAGGTAGTGGACGGGGCGGTAGGCGGTGCCGGCGGGATCGGAGATGCGGCTGATGGCCCGGATGGTCTCCATGCCCGGCGCATCCTGGCCGGTGACGACCTGGGTGCGGACGGGAAAGACCACGCCGTTGGCGGCGGCGCCGGCGGCCTTCATGGCGTTCTCGTCCATGCCCCAGACATTGCCCATGAACTGGACCTGCACGCCCGCTGTCTGGCAGGCGCGCAGCACGGAGATGTTGGAGCCCGCGGTGTTGCCGAGATAGGCGTAGTTCGCGCCCTGCTGCTTCAGGGTGAGGCATTGCGAGGTGTAGTCGCCGGGCGTGAGCGCGAACTGGATGGCCGGCAGCACCTCGAAGCCGAGGTCGCGCGCCATCGCCTCGCCCGCTTCCTTCGGCGAGTTCGGATAGGGGTGGTTGCCGCCCATGTGGACGTATTTCGGACGGCCCTGGCCACCCTTGGCCTTCCAGTCGTCGGCGGCCCAACGGAGCATGCCGCGCAGCGCATCCGAGTAGGATGGGCCGAAGAAGAAGTTGTAGGGCGAGGCCTCGACGCCGGCGCGCCCGGACTTGCCGCCGGCGTCGGTGAGCGCCGCGGAGTAGGAGCCGGAGATGAAGGGGATGCGGTCTCGGTTGACGAAGCGGACGAGCGCCTCCGTGTCCGCCGTGCCCCAGCCCTGGATGGCGACGACGCGCTCGCGCCCAGTCCAGGACTGGTACTGGCTGACGGCGCGCGGCGCCTGGTAGCCATAGTCGAAGCCAAGCACGTTGAGCTGCCGCCCCGCGACCCCCTGGCGCGTCTGGTTCACCCAGGCGAGCGTGTCCGCGACGCCCTGCCCATAGGGCACGCCGACATCGGAGGTGGCGCCCGAATTGTCCATCAGGTGGCCGACGGGGATGCGCTGCTGGGCCAGGGCCGGGGTGGCCAGGGCCAGTGTTGCCGCGACGGCGAGTGCTGCCTTCATGACGTCGTCTCCTGTGGCCGCGGTTCCGCGGCTCGTTGTCAGTGGGAGTAAGGGTAGAGCTTCCAGTAGGCCTTGATCAGCTTCCATCGCCGCGCCAGCCCGTCCGGCTCGAAGATGAGGAAGAGGATGATGGCGGCGCCGATCGCCATCTCGCGCAGGAAGGAGATGTTGCCGCCGATCTTCAGCGCCCGGTCGATCGCACCGCCCGCGACGGCGTCGGCGGCGGACTGCACCACCTCCGGCAGGGCCACCATGAAGGCGGCGCCCATCAGGCTGCCCATGATGGAGCCCAGTCCCCCGATGATCACCATGCCCAGGAACTGGATGGAGAAGAGGATGTTGAAGGCCTCGACGCTGACGAATTGCAGGTGGTGCGCGTAGAGCGCGCCGCCGATGCCCGCGTAGAAGCTGGCGATGCCGAAGGAGAGGGTGCGGTAATAGGCGAGGTTGATGCCCATGATCTCCGCGGAAAGGTAGTGGTCCCGCACGGCGACAAGCGCCCGCCCGTCCCGCGTGCGCATCAGGTTGGCGGCGGCGACGAACATCACGATGACGAAGGCGAGGACCAGGTAGAAGTAGGTCTCCTCCCGATCGAGCGCGAAGCCGCCGATGGCCGGGCTTTCCGTCAGCCGCCCCGCGACGCCGCCGGTGAACCAGCGGGCGCGGGCGAAGAAATCCTCCAGGATGAACTGGGCGGCCAACGTCGCGATGGCGAGGTAGAGGCCCTTCAGCCGGGCGGCCGGGGCGCCGAAAACGAGGCCAATCAGCGCCGTCATCACGCCCGCGATGGGGATGCAGAGCAGCACGGGGAGGCCGAAGGTGTCGTGCAGCCAGGCGGAGGAGAAGGCGCCGAAGCCGAAGAAGGCGGCGTGGCCGATGCTGATCTGCCCGGTGAAGCCGACGAGGATGTTCAGGCCGAGCGCCGCGATGCCGAGCGTGCCCACGTTGATCAGCAGGCTGAGGAAGTAGCGATCCAGCACCAGTGGCGCGAAGCAGAGCACCGCGAGGCCTGCCCACAGAGCCGCGCGGCTGCCGAGCGTGGGGAAGATCGTGGTGTCCGCGCGGTAGCTGGTGCGGAAGTCGCCGGCCGGCGTCATGACCGTCATGCCGTCAGATCCGCTCGATGTTCTTGGTGCCGAACAGGCCGTAGGGCTTGATCAGCAGGATGAGCAGCAGCGCGTAGAAGGGCGCCACCTGGTACATGTTGCCCCAGTTGAGCCACTGGCTGTCCACGTATTGCGCGAGGTTTTCCAGCACGCCGACGATGAGCCCGCCGAGCACCGCGCCGAGGATGGAATCGAGCCCCCCGAGGATCACCGCGGGAAACACCTTGATCCCGTAGAAGGACAGCGCGGAGGAGACGCCGTTCACCATGCCGACGGTGACACCGGCGACCGCCGATACCACCGCCGAGATCGCCCAGGACATGGCGAAGACCCGGGGGACGGAGATGCCGAGGGACTGCGCCACCTGCTGGTCGAAGGCGGTGGCGCGCATGGCCAGCCCGTGGCGGGAATAGCGGAAGAACCAGCCGAACCCCGCCATGATGGCCAGCGAGATGCCCAGCGAGAGCAGATAGGCTGTCTGCACCTCCAGCCCGAGCACCGACACGCGCTCCGCGGTGAAGACGGGCGGGAATGGCTTGGCGAAGACGCCGAAGATCCACTTCATCAGCGCCTGGAAGAAGATACCCATGCCGATGGTGGCCATGATCACGCTGATCACGGGCTCTCCGATCAGCGGGCGCAGCACCACCACCTGGAGGATGATCCCGAACAGGGTCATGAAGACCAGGGTGAAGAGGAAGCCGATGACGAAGGGCAGTTGCCACTCCGTCAGGAACCACCAGCACATCCAGGCGCCGACGAGCAGGAACTCGCCCTGCGCGAAGTTCACAACCTGGCTGGCCTTGTAGATCAGCACGAAGGACATCGCGACCACGCCGTAGAGCGCGCCTACGATCAGCCCGTTGAGGGCAAGCTGGAAGAGGAGCGTCCCGTCCATGGTCAGGCCGTCTCCCGCGCGCGCTGGCTGGAGGCGACGGCCAGCACGGTGCGGATGCGCTGCTTGGTGCCGTCCTGGAAGGTGATGGTCGTGTCCACCGGGATGCTCTCCTCTCCGGCGTAGATGGCGTCGATGATGGTGCCGTATTTCTGATTGATCACGCCGCGGCGGACCTTGCGCGTGCGGGTCAGCTCGTCGTCGTCGGCGTCCAGTTCCTTGTAGAGGAGGACGAAGTCGCGGATGCGCTGCGCGGGCGGGAGGGTGGCGTTCACCTTCTCCACCTCGGCCCGCAGCAGCTTCAGCACCTGGGGGCGGGACGACAGGTCGGTGTAGGTGGTGAAGGAGATGCGGTTGCGCTCCGCCCATTTGGAGACGATGGGGAAGCGGATGCAGAGAAGGGCGGCCAGGTGCGGCCGCCCGTCGCCCAGCACCACGGCCTCGGCGACATAGGGGCTGAACTTCAGCTTGTTCTCGATGAACTGGGGGGAGAAGCGGTCGCCCTGCGCGGTGGTCGCGATGTCCTTGATGCGGTCGATCACCACGAGGTGGCCGGCCTTGTCGAAGTAGCCGGCATCGCCCGTGTGCAGCCAGCCGTCCCGCATGTCCGGGATGCCCTCCACCCCGTGGTAGCCCTGGAACATGTTCCCGTGGCGCGTCAGGATCTCGCCGACGCCGTTCGCGTCCGGCTCGTGCACGCGAAGCTCGACGCCCTCGAAGGCCGTGCCGACCGTGTCGAAATCCACCTCGCCCGGGCGGTGGATGGTGTAGGCGCCGAGGCTTTCCGTCTGGCCGTAGAGCTGGCGCAGCGGCACGCCCATGGCCTGGAAGAAGCGGAATGTGTCGGGGCCCAGCGCCGCGCCGCCGGTGGCCGCCGAGGTCAGGCGGGTGAAGCCCATGCGGTCGCGCAGGGCGCGGAACAGCAGCAGGTCCGCGAGCCTGGAGCGCCGGCCCTTCGCCTGTGCGGCCAGGCCGAGCTTCATGCCCCAGTCGAAGGCCCGGCGCTTCAGCGGCGAGGCGTCCATCACCCGCGCCCGCACGTCCGCGGCCAGCGTTTCCCACACGCGGGGGGCGAAAAGCACGAAGCTGGGGCCGATCTCGCGGAAGTCCGCCATCATCGTTTCGGGCTCCTCCACGAAGGAGACGCGCATGCGCGCGACGAGGCCGAAGCCGAAGACGTACATCTGCTCCATGATCCAGGGCAGTGGCAGGACGGAGACGTACTCGTCCGCGGGGCCCTTGGGATCGGCGGTCAGGTAGGTTTCGGCATGGCGCACCAGTGCGCGGCCGCTCAGCATGGCGAGCTTGGGCCGGGCGGTGGTGCCGGAGGTCGTGCAGAGCACGGCCACGCGGTCGGCGTCCACCGCATCCACCATCCGGTCCCAGGCCCCAGGATCGGCGGCATGGGCGGCCTCCCCGCGCGCGACGAGATCGGCCATGGAAAGCAGGCGCGGGTCCGAGTACTTCCGCATGCCGCGGGGGTCGGAATAGACGACGTGGCGCAGCGTCGGCACCTCGTCGGCGACGTTGAGCAGCTTGTCCACCTGCTCCTCGTCCTCGGCGATGGCGACGGTGGCGCCGGCGAAGGAGAGGAGATAGGCGACCTCCTCCTCCAGCCCGTCGCGGTAGAGGCCGAGCGAGCGGGCGCCGAGCGCGTGGGCGGCGACCTCGCCCATCACCCAGTCCGGGCGGTTGTCGCCGATCAGGGCGACCACGTCCGCCGCCCCGACGCCGAGCTCGTGCAACCCGAGGGCAATCGCGCGCGTCCGCGCCTCGTACTCGCCCCAGGTGAAGGAGCGCCAGATGCCCAGGTCCTTCTCGCGCAGGGCGACCTCGTGCCCGTGCGCGCGGGCGTTGCGCCGCAGAAGGCGCGGGAAGCAATCCTCCGCCCCGCTCACGCCGGGATCGCCTCCGCCGGCGCCGCCTCGGCCTCGCCGAGATAGGCGCGGCGCACCTCCGGATGGGCCATCACCTCGGCGGGCGCGCCCTCGGTCAGCTTGCGGCCGAAGTCGAGCACCATGACGCGGTTCGAGATGTCCATGACCACGCCCATGTCGTGCTCGATCATCAGGATGGTCATGCCCCATTCCTCGTTGAGGTCGAGGATGGTGCGGGCCATGTCCTCCTTTTCCTCGAGGTTCATGCCGGCCATGGGCTCGTCGAGCAGGATCAGCTTGGGGCGCAGCGCGACGGCGCGCGCGAGTTCCACGCGCTTCCTCAAGCCATAGGAAAGGGTGCCGGCCTGCGCCTTGCGGATATGCTGGATCTGGAGGAAGTCGATGATCTCCTCCACCTCGCGCCGGTGCGCCAGCTCCTCGCGCTGGGCGCCGCCGAACCAGTAGGCCATGCCCGAGAGGAAGCCGGACTTCAGAAGGTGGTGGCGGCCGACCATTATGTTGTCGAGCACGCTCATGTGCCCGAACAGCGCCAGGTTCTGGAAGGTGCGGCCCAGGCCGAGCGCCGCGCGCTTGTTGGGGCGGAGCCGCGTCACGTCCGCGCCGTCGAACAGGATCCGCCCCTCGGTCGGGCGGTAGCGGCCGGAGACGCAGTTCACCATGGAGGTCTTGCCCGCGCCGTTCGGGCCGATGATGGAGAAGATCTCGCCGCGTTTCACCGAAAACGAAACGTCGGTCAGCGCCCTGATGCCGCCAAAGCGCAGGGACACGGATTCCGCCTGCAGGATCGGCACGCCATCGCCCACCCGTACGCTCCCTCATGACTTATCGTTAAGGCAAGCATGAGGGGCGGGCGCGGCGGCGGCAAGGGGGTAGTGGGGGCTGCCTCCTAGCGATCCCGCAACGAGATCGCGAGCACCGGGTCGTCTGTCGCCACGGCGTCCAGGCCAAGGTCGAGCATGCGCCGGAGGGCGGGAGCGTGGTTCGCGCCCCAGGCGCCGACCCGCAGCCCCGCCCCGCGGAAGGCGCTGAGGAGTTCGGCGTCCATCGCGCTCTCATGCGTCTCCACCATGCCGGCGCCGGTGCGGCGGAGCACCGCGAGGATGCCGTCCAGGCCGATGTGGCGGATCATGGCGGGGCTGAAGAGCCAGGCGACGCTGCGCAGGCCCCCGGCCGCCACCGCGGCTGCGGCGACCTCCGCCTCGAAGACGATGACCTCCGTGCGCGGGCGCAGCCCGTGCCGGTCCAGCGCCGCCAGCACGTGCCCGAGAAGCGGGGTGTCCAGCCGGCCGCGCCAGTCCGCCTTCACCTCGATCTGGATGCCGCCGCGCCCCGTCGCCACGAGGGAGAGCAGGTCTTCCAGGCGCGGCACCGCCTCCCCCCCCGCACCGATCAGGCGGAGCTTCGCCAGCTCCGCGGCCGTGCGCTCGCCCAGCGCGCCCCGGCCGTTGGTGGTGCGCTCCAGCGTGGGGTCGTGCATCACCATGACCTCGCCGTCGGCGGAATGGTGGACATCGCATTCCACCGCATCCGCCCCCGCCGCGATGGCGTTGCGGAAGGCGGCCAGGCTGTTCTCCGGCCAGAGGATGGCGCCGCCGCGATGGGCGATGATCTCGGTCATTGTGATCCTCCTCAGGGCGGGCGTGGCGCTAGCACGGGCACCGGGGCGCTTCCAGGCACGCCCGCCGGCGCGATCAGGGCAGGCGGGCCAGGCGTTCGCCGAGCAAGGCGAAGAAGCCGTCCGCGTCCAGCGTCCAGGGCAGGGTCACGCGTGCGGGCTCTCCCGTGCGGCCCCAGCGGTCCAGATGGGTCCGGCCCCGCGCGGGGCCCGGGGCGCAATCGACCTGCACGGCCGCCTTCTCCGCGTGGAACAGGTCGGGCGCCACCAGCCAGGCGATGGCGCAGGGATCGTGCAGCGGGTGCCCCTCCCCGCCCAGCCGCCGGGACGGAGGAACGGCCGAGAGGATGTCGCAGGCCGCGCGCAGGCAGGCGCCGCCGCCGAGCCGCCGCATCGCCGCCACCCTCGCGGGCGTCACCAGCGCCTGCATCGTGAGCTCCAGCGTGACCAGCGTCGCGGGCACGCCGAGGTTGAGCAGGATGTCCAGCGCCTCCGGGTCGCTGGCCGCGTTGAACTCCGCCGAGGGCGTCCAGTTCCCCTCCCCCCAGGCGCCGCCCATCAGCACGATCTCCCGCACCCGCCCTGCGAGGTCCGGCTCGGTGGCCAGGGCCAGGGCCAGGTTGGTCACGGGCCCGATTCCGACCAGCGTGGTGGCGGCCGGGGCGGAGGCGCGGAGCATCGCGCGGATCGCGTCCGCCGCCAGCGCCCGCACCGGCGGCGGCCCGTCCGGCAACATCACGCCGCCCAGGCCGTCGTCGCCGTGCACCGCGCGCTCCCCGGCGAAGCGGCCGCGCAGCGGGCGGTCGGCGCCGGGCACCACCGGCACCACGGCACCCGCCAGCCCGACCACGGCGGAGGCGTTGCGCAACGTCCGCCCGAGCCCGGCATTGCCGCCGACGACGGTGACGAGACGCAGATCGATCTCCGGCGAGGCGAGGGCCAGCCAGAGCGCCAGCGCGTCGTCGGTGCCGGGATCGCAGTCGATGATGGCGGCGCGCCGCTGCGCCGGTGCCGACGCGTTCATGCCCAGGGGACCCGGGCGGTGACTGGCGCCCGCTCGCCCCCCGGGGAGCGCCGGCGGCGGTCACGCCGCCGCGCCGTGACGGAACCGGCGAGCGGTCCCAGCTCCTGGGCCATCGGCATGGGCGGCGCTTCTGCTCCGTTTGCGGGGGGTGGCGCGACCATGCCAGCTTGCCCGCGGCCCGGCCACCCGTTGCCCCGGGCATGAAACAAACGTCACGGATGGAGGCCCCATGCGCCTGCGCGTCGCCCTTCTCGCCGCCGCCCTGGTCCTGCCGGGCGTGGCCCGGGCGCAGGATACGCTGCGCATCGGTGTCGAATCCGGGCCCACCAGCCTGGACCCCCACTACGCCAGCCTGATCACCAACATCGCCTTCGCCCGCCATGTGTTCGAGCCGCTGGTGCAGCAGGACGCGCGGCAGGTGCTGCGGCCATCGATCGCCAGTGCCTGGCGCGTGGTGGACGACCTGACCTGGGAATTCACCATCGACCCCCGCGCGCGCTTTCACGACGGGGCGCCCGTGCTGGCGGAGGACGTGGCCTTCTCCATACAGCGGGCCGGCAGCGTGCCGAACTCGCCCTCCTCCTTCGGCTACGCCACGCGCGTGGTCACGGCGGTGGAGGATGCCGGGCAAGGAGTGGTGCGGATCCGAACGCGGGTCCCAACCCCGCTGCTGGCGAACAACCTCGCGCTCGTGATGGTGGTCTCCCGCAAGCACGGCGAGGGCGCGACCACGGCCGACTACAATGCGGGGCGCGCGATGATCGGCACCGGGCCCTTCCGCCACGTCTCCTGGCAGCCCGGCAGCCCCTATGTCGCGGAGCGCAACCCCGGCTTCCACGGTGTCGCCCCCGCCTTTGCCAGGGTGGAGTTCCGCCCGATCGCGGCCGCCGCCTCCCGCGTGGCGGCGCTGGCGGCGGGGGACGTGGACCTGATCGAGATCGTCCCGCCCGAGCAGTTCGAGCGCTTCAAGGCCGATGCCCGCTTCGCGACCAGCGAGAGCCCTTCCAACCGGCTGATCTTCCTGACGCTGGACAGCGATCGGGAGCAGAGCCCTTTTGTCCGTGGCCGGGACGGGTCGCCGATCCCCAATCCCTTGCGCGACGCCCGGGTCCGCCGGGCGCTGTCGCTCGCGATCAACCGGCAGGCGCTGGCGGAGCGCGTGCTGCGGGGCCAGGCCCTCCCGGCGGGCGACCTCGGCCCGCCCGGCTACTTCGGCACCTCGCCGGAGCTGGGCGCCGAACGGCTGGACCTCGAGGCCGCCCGGCGCCTGCTGGCCGAAGCCGGGCTGGCCCAGGGTTTCGCCCTACAGGTGAACGGCCCCAATGACCGCTTCGTGAACGACGAGCAGGTGGTGCAGGCGCTCGCGCAGATGTGGACCCGCCTCGGCATCACCGCGACGGTGGAGACGAAGCCCCGCGGGACGTGGCTGAGCGAGGCGGCGCAGCTGAAGTACAGCGTGAACCTCGCGGGGTTCTCGCCGAACCCGGAGGTTCTGGGAATGCTGGAAACGCAGGTGCATAGCTGGAACACCTCGCTGGGCCTAGGAACCGCCAACCGCGGCCGGTTCAGCAACTCCGCGATCGACGCGCTGATCCAAAAGGCACGGCAGACCATGGATGACGGGGACCGGGCCCGGCTGACGCGGGAGGCGACACATCGAGCGATACACGAGGAAATGGCCATTATCCCACTGTATTTTCAGGTCAATACATGGGCGATGCGGCGTGGCCTTCTTTACGAGGCACGGAGCGACGAGATGACGCTGGCCCAGTCCGCGGGCCACGCGCCGTGATCACCGCCCAGGTCCGCCGCGCCGCCGTCGCCGCCGCCCGGGGCGACGCGCCCTTCGACCTCCTGCTGACCGGCGGCACTGTCGTGGACACGGCGCTGGGAGAGCTTCGCCCGGCCGATATCGGCATCACCGGCGGGCTCATCGCGTCGGTCCACCCCCCGGGCGCGCGAACCGATGCGGTGGAGACGCACGACCTGTCCGGCCGCTTCGTGACGCCGGGCTTCGTGGACAGCCATCTGCACTTTGAATCCTCCTTCATGGCACCCGCCGACTACGCGTCCGTGGTGGTGTCCCATGGCACCACCACGGCGGTCTGGGACCCGCACGAGCTGGCGAACGTGCTGGGCGTGCCGGGCGTGCGCTGGGCGGTGGAACAGTCCCGCGGGCTGGACCTGCGGGTGCTGGTGGCCGCGCCCTCCTGCGTGCCCTCCGCGCCCGGGCTGGAGCTGGCAGGGGCGGAGATCGGGCCGGCGGAGATGGCGGAAATGCTGTCCTGGCCGGAGGTGTCCGGCGTGGCCGAGGTGATGGACATGGCCGGCGTGCTCTCGGGCAGCCCGCGCATGGAGGGGATCGTCGCCGCCGGCATGGCCTCGGGGAAGAACGTCAACGGCCACGCGCGCGACCTGACCGGCGCCGCGCTCCAGGCCTATGCCGCCGCGGGTGTCACCTCGGACCACGAGATCATGGGGCCCGAAGACTTTCTCCAGAAGCTCCGTGCCGGGCTGACGGTGGAACTGCGGGGTAGCCATGACGCCGTGCTGCCCGGGATGGTGGCCGCCATCAACGCGCTGCCGGGCCTGCCGCCCACGCTGGTCGCCTGCACCGACGACATCTTCCCCGACGAGCTGATGGCGACGGGCGGGCTGCGCGACACCCTGGCACGGCTGGTGGGCCACGGGCTGCCCCCGGTTCATGCCATCCGGATGGCCACCCTCAACGCGGCCCTGCGGCTGAAGCGCGACGATATCGGCCTGCTCGGCCCCGGACGGCTCGCCGAGATCGCCGTGCTGTCGGACCTGCCGGGCATGGTGGTGGAGCGGGTCTATGCCGGTGGCCGGCTGGTGGCGCGCGACGGGGCGATGCTCACGCCGCCGCCGCGCCCCGCCGGCACGGAGGGCCTGCGCAACACCGTCCGGGTTCCGCCGCAGGCGCCCGAGGCCTTCGCGCTGCGGCCGCGCGGGGTGAGCGACGGCCGGGTGCGCCTGCCGGTGGTGGGCGGGGCGCGGGTGGTCCACTGGGCGGAGGCCGAGGTGGATGTGTCAGGGGGTGTCGCCGCGGTGCCGGAGGGGCACGCGCTGATCGCCGTCCTGCACCGGCACGGACGGCGGTGCCCGTTGCCCGTGGTCTGCCTCGCCAATGGCTGGGGCGAGCCGCGCGGCGCGATCGCGACCACCATCAGCCACGACAACCACAACCTTCTGGTGATCGGCCGCGACGGGCACGACATGGCCGCCGCGGCGAACGCGCTGATCAGTTGCGGCGGCGGCATGGCCGTGGCGGAGGGCGGCGTCGCGGCTTCGGTGCTTCCCCTGCCGCTCGCCGGGCTGCTGGCGGAAACACCGCCTGCCGAGACCGCCGCCGCCTTCGCGCGCCTCCGCGCCGCGGCGGACCGCGTCATGGACTGGAGCCCGCCCTACCGGGTGTTCCGGGGGGTCACCGGCATTTCGCTCGCCTGCAACCCCGGTCCCCATCCGACCGACCTCGGCCTTTCGGATGGCGGAACGGGCCTGCTTCGCGACCCGGCGGACCCTGTCGCAGCGGCAACACCCTGAGATTTCTCGCCGTCCGCGCAACGAACGTCGAACATCACCATTGCGTGAACACGATGGCGTGACCTAATCCGGTGCGGCCATCCGGTCGGAGGGTCCGGATGCCCTTCCGGCGGGATGGGCTGGCCGAGGGGGATCACGATGGCGCTTTCGCAACGTCCCGGCGGGCCCGCAGGAGGCCGTGCCGCCCGATGATTTTCGCGTCCTTCGAGTTCCTCTGCCTCTTTCTGCCCGTCTTCTTCGCCGCTTACTTCGTGACCCCGTTCCAGTACCGGAACTGGCCGATCCTTGTCCTGTCCTGGGCCTTCTACGCCTGGTGGCGGGTGGATTTCCTGGCGCTGCTGGTCTTCTGCACGGTGTTCACCTTCTACACGGTGAAGTTCATGGACCAAGCCGGTCCGAGGACACGCCTCGGCACATGGCTGCTGGTGCTGGGCCTCGCCGGGAACCTCGGCGTGCTCGCCTACTTCAAGTACGCGAATTTCGGGGTGGGCGCCTTCAACGACATCCGGGCTTCCATGGGCCTTGCGCCCGTTGCCTGGGTCGAGATCGTCCTGCCGATCGGCCTGTCCTTTTACGTGCTGCAGTCCGTCTCCTACCTGACGGATATCTGGCGCGGCACGGTTCCGGTGACCAGGAGGCTGGTGGACTACGCCACCTACAAGGCCATCTTCAGCCAGCTCATCGCCGGCCCCATCGTCCGCTACGCCGAGATCAAGGACGAGCTGGTCTCCCGCCCCCACAGCCTGGCGCAGTTCGGGCTGGGGGCGCGGCGCTTCATGATCGGCTTCGCGATGAAGGTGTGCCTGGCGGACACCGTGGCGCTAGTGGCCGACGCCGCCTTTGCCCTGCCCGCGCCCACGCTGGCGGATTCCTGGACCGGCGCCATTGCCTACACGCTCCAGCTTTACTTCGACTTCGCCGGCTATTCCGCCATGGCGATCGGGCTCGCGCTGATGATCGGGTTCCACTTCCCCGAGAACTTCAACCATCCCTATCTCGCCGGCTCCATCCAGGCCTTCTGGCAGCGCTGGCACATGACGCTGTCGCGCTTCCTGCGTGACTACCTCTACATCTCGCTCGGCGGGAACCGGCGCGGCGCCTTCCGCACCTATCTGAACCTGTTCCTGACCATGGCGATCGGCGGCCTCTGGCACGGAGCCAACTGGACCTTCATCGCCTGGGGTGCCTGGCATGGCGGGCTGCTCGCGGCGCACCGGCTCTGGCAGGGCGCGGGCGCGCGGCCCATGGGCTTCGCGCTGGGCAATGCGCTGACCATGCTGGCCGCCATTGTCGGCTGGGTGGTGTTCCGTGCCCACGACATCGGCAATGCCGGCACGATGTATGGCGGCATGCTCGGGCTGAACGGCGTGGCCCTGAGCGACGCGCTGGCATGGCAGGTCACGCCCGACCAGTGGTGGACCATGCTGATCGCCGTTGTGATCGTCTACCTGCCCCTGCTCGGCTCCCGCCTGCCCTTCCTGCGGCCGCCCGAGGCGATGGGAGGCGGCTTGGTGGGCGGGACCTGGCGCGCCGCCTGGATGGTGGCGCCCCTTTGCGGCTTCCTGCTCGGCGTGGTGCTGCTCTACAGCCGCGCGGCCGTCCCCTTTCTCTACTTCCAGTTCTGAGGACGGCATGAGCGACGCGCCCTGGAAGAACGCACACCGGGCCGCCGTGCTGCAGGGCGCCGCCGCGGCGGCGCTGCTGGCGCTCGGCGCCTGGCAGGGCGTGGCGGCCATCGCCAGCCCGCAAGGCCAGCAACGCCTGCGCCCGGCCCTGAACCTCGAGGCCTTCCTGTCCGGCAGGATGACGGGGGCGGTGAACCACGTCATGGCGCACGAGCTTCCGGCGGACCCCTTGCTGCGCGCCGCCGGCGGAGTGTTCCGGTACAATCTTTTCCATTCGGGCGGACCTGCCGTTCGCGTGGGCTGCGCGGAAACGCTGTTCCTCGCCGAGGAGCTTCGACCCTGGCCCGAGGCCGATCTGGCGATGGGCGCGAGGGCGGAAGGCGTGCGCCGCCTGCGCGACGCACTCGGCGCGCGCAACATCGCCCTCGCGGTCGCGATCGTGCCTGACAAGGCGCGGGTGGAGGCGGCGAAGCTCTGCGGCGCGCCACGCTCGGCCCAGGCGGAAGCCCGCCACGACGCCTTCGTGGCCGCGCTGCGCGGGCAAGGGGTGGAACCCGTGGTCCTTCTGCCAGCCCTCCTGGCGGTGGAGGCCCGTGGCGGGGCCTACTGGCGCACCGACACGCATTGGAACCAGGAGGGCGCCCGGGCCGCGGCCGAGGCCATCGCCGCGGCGACCGAAGCGATTCCCCTCGCCCGCGGGGAGGATTGGCGGACCGCCGCGGCCCCGCAGGAGACGGACGGGCCCGGCGACCTGCTGCGGATCACCAGCCTCGACCGCGTGCCGGATGCGCTGCGCCCCCGTCCCGACCGGCAGCACGCCGAGCGCACGGAAAAGGCGGAGGACGCCTCGGACGGCGGCGGGCTGCTGGACGAGGCGCCGTCGCCCGAGGTGGCACTGGTCGGGTCATCCTATTCCGTCAACGCGAACTTCCATGGCGCGCTGCAAGCGGCGATGCGCAGCGCGGTGGTGAATGCGGCAACCGCCGGCGGCGGCTTCGCCGGCAGCGCCGCGACCTATTTCAGCGGGGAAACCTTCCGGCAGGCCCCGCCGAAGCTCGTCATCTGGGAAATTCCGGAACGGGTGGTGGCCCAGCCGCTGACCCCGGCGGAGCAGGAATTCCTCCGCCAGTGGGAGGCGCGCCGGTGACAACGGATCACCTCCGGGGCGCCGTCCTGGCTTCAGCCGAGGCACGCCCGATGCCTGTCCAGCCGGCCGCCGCCGAGGTCCGGCCGGTCCGGCCTTTAACTGTGCTGCAACAAGCGGGTGGGATTGTTCGCCGCTCAGGGGGTTCGGGAATGTGGGCTCACAGGTTACAGGCCGGGCTGAAGGGGAAGAGCGATCTGGCGGCGGAAAACCCGGTGAGGCCAGGCCCCTTTCCGCGCGCTGCGCCGGCCATCCCCGCAGCGGCGATCGTGCTGGTCGCCGCACTGAGCGGCATGCCGGCGCAGGCCCAAGGGCAGCCCCTTCCCGGCCAGCCCTTGCATCACGCCGAGACCGGATCGGGCCCGAGACCGAACCGGGGCGTGGCCATCCTGATGGACCAGGCGAACTACTGGACGGCACAGGGCCGGCCCGAACTGGCGCAGCAGGCGCTCGACCGGCTTCTGCAGGTCGAGCCCGGCAATCCCGACGTTCTCGCGGCGGCGACCGAGGTGGCCGCGCAGAACGGCGACCGGGCAATCGCAGAGGCCTATGTCGGCCGCGTCATCCAGATCGCTCCGAACAGCCCGGCGGCTCTGAGGGCGAGCCTCGCGCTGCGCGCGGTCACGGTGGATCAGAACGTGCTCCGTGAGGCGCGGCGCCTGGCCCAGGCAGGCCAGCGCCCGGCGGCCATGCAACGCTACAACGAACTGTTCCCCAACGGCGAAGTGCCGACGATCTTCGCCGCGGAGTATTACCAGACGCTGGCCGGCACCTCGGAGGAAGGCTTCGAGGCGGCTCGCCAGGGGCTGGAGCGGCTCCTTGCGAACGCGCCCGAGAACCGGCCGCTGCAGTTCGCCCACGCGCAGATGCTGACCTACAACGAGCTGTACCGGAGCGACGGCATTCAGCGGCTGAAGCAGCTGGCCGATGCGCCGGGCATCGGGGCCGCCGCGCGGGCGGCCTGGCGGCAGGCGCTGCTCTGGCAGGGTACGGACAGCGACACCGTTGCCGGGATCGAGAGCTATCTCGCGTCCAACCGGACCGATCCGGAAATCGACGCCAAGCTCGCCGAGGCGCGCGCAGCGGTTGTTCCGAGTTGGGTGATCGACCGCATCACGGCGTGGCAGTCCCTTTCCGAGCGCCAGATCACGGCTGCCGAGAACGGGTTCAACTCGGCGCTCGCCGGCGATCCCGCCGATGCGGAGGCCGTTTCGGGCCTCGCGGTGATCCGCAAGATCCAGAACCGGCTGCCGGAAGCCAGGACGCTGCTGGCGCGCGCGATCGAGCTTTCCCCCGACCGGAAGCAGGAGTTCGAGGAACGGCTCGGCGACCTGTCTGGTCACGTCGCGCCGGCGCGCGCGGGCGCGGGCGGACGCGGCCCGGCGGCGCCCGTGCCGCGTTCGGTTCTGGCCTGGCAGGCGCTGAACCGCGGCAAACTCGACCATGCCGCTGGCTATGCGAGGCAGGCCGCCGGCGGCGCGGGGGCCGAGAAGGTGCAGGGCGAAACCGTTCTTGGCATCCTCGCCCTGCGTGGGCGCGACTTTCCGGCCGCCGAGGCACGGTTTCGCGCCGCCCTTGCCGTCGATCCCCGCTTCCGCGAGGCGCAAGGCGGGCTCTTCGAGGCGCTCCAGCGACAGCGCCGCTTCGCCGAAGCCGACCGCTTCGCTCTGGACACCGGCTTCCGTCCTTCGGCCGACTCCCTGCGGATGCGGTCCGCGGCGCTTCGCGACGAGGCGCAGACCGGCGATGCTGATGCGAGGATCGCCCTTCTTCGCGGCGCCGTGGCGGCGGACCCCGGCAACGTCTGGGCATCCTTCGACCTGGCGCGGCTGCTCAAGAACCGTGGGCAGCAGGAGGAGGGGCGCCGGATCGAGGCATCGCTCGCTGCGCGCAACACGGCCGATTCGCTCTTCGCCGCGGGCCTGCTCGCCAACGCCGACGGCCGCATGGCCGACAGCCTGCGCTGGCTGGGGTCCATCGCTCCGCCCGACCGCCCGGAAGAGGCACGGCGCATTCTCAGGCAGAACGAGGTGCTGCTGCAGCTGCGCGGCCTGGAGCGCGCGGCGCGCGGCGATGCGCGCTCGGAGGCGGCGCGGGGAATGCTCGCCCTTGCGGCCGAGCCCGACCCGAGCGGGCAGACGCAGGCGGCGGTGATCCGGGCTTTCGGGCGGCTCCGGCAACCCGGCAACGTCGATGCCGCCGCGCGTGCTGCCGAGGCCAGCATGCTGACGGCCCCGCCCGCCGCCCGCGTGCTGCTCGCCAGCGCGCTTCTGGAGGCCGGGCGCGTCAACGATGCGGAAGCGCTCGCGGCAAGGGCGGAGGGTGACCCGCGCCTGGGCGCGGAGGCGCGGCGACTCGCCAGCACCGTGCGCAACAACTCCGCCGTTGCCGCTGCCGACCGGCTGGCCGAGACCGGGGACCGGCAGGCGGCCCTCGCCCGCCTGTCACCAGCGCTGAGCCGCGCCCCGGAGGACGCCCAGGTTCAGCTGTCGCTTGCCCGCATCCACGCGAACTCCGGCCGTGCCGACGAGGCGTCGCAGATCGCAGAGGCGGTTCTCCGACGTGAGCCGGACAACGTGGCCGCGCGTTCCGTTGCGGCGGAAGCGGCCGTGGCGCGGGGTGCCTACCGGCGCGCCGAAGAACTCCTTGCCGAAGGCCGGACACGGCGGGCGGAGGAGTTGCAGATGTCCCTCGTGGAAGCGCGCATCGCACGGGCGAAGGGCGACCAGCTTCGCGCGCGCCGTGCGCTGGAAACGGCTGCCCGGCTCCGTGCCGAACAACTCACCGCCGTCGATCCGGCTGGCGACAG
This sequence comes from Muricoccus vinaceus, assembly GCF_042433125.1. NCBI lineage: Bacteria > Pseudomonadati > Pseudomonadota > Alphaproteobacteria > Acetobacterales > Roseomonadaceae > Muricoccus > Muricoccus vinaceus. The sequence continues at coordinate 270,071 of NZ_JBHLVZ010000001.1, forward strand.
CCTCCGCCGCTGAAGCTTGAACGCCGCCGGGGGAAGCGGGCGGCACGTCCGGCCCTGGCACGCGGACCTTCCTCACGGCTCCGGAAGCGGTTCCGCCGTGCTTCCGGGGAGCGCCCGCGTCAGCACGGTCACCTCCGAGCGGCGGGCCGGAAACATGCCGCGTGCCGGCGCGGGTTCACCGGGCCCGGCGGGCGCGCCGGGCTGGCCAGGGCCAACACGGGCGCGCCGTTTCCCGGCGGGTCAGCGGCGCCAGGGGGCCGTGGTGTCCCGCGTGACGAAGGCGGTGAGCGCCTGCCCGTCCGGCCGCATGATCCAGATGCTGTACATGCCGCCGGCTTCGGTTCCCTCGAGCGCGAAGCCGGGGGCTGCGCCGGTCTCGCCGCAGCTGGCTTTCAGTTCCGCGGTCACGGGATTCACGCTGCGGCTCTTTGCGGTGCCGAAGGCAACCTGGTCGAACACCACGGGCCCTGCCGGCATCAGTTGCAGCGCCGCGGCCTCGCAGCCCTTCGCGAGATTGTAGAAGCCGAGGCGTGAGCGGGCCCGGTTGAAGTCCGCCTGATCAGTGACGGACGTGCCGGTGATGGCGCCATCCGCCGTTCGGTGGATCAGCACGGTGTTGAAGCTGCCCGCGGCGGCCCGGAGGACAATGCGCGCCGTTCCGCCCTGTCCCGCCGCTTCCACCACCAGGTCGCGGCCCGCCACCCGCTCGGCAACGGCATAGGCGGTGACCCGCTCCTCCGTCCGGGTGCCGAGACGCCGTGCCGGAAGGAAGGCGGGGCGGAGCGCCACGTCCTCTCCCAGCCCATTGACGAAGCGCACATAGGCGGAGTCCGCAGGCGGCTGGGGATCATAGACGGATGCCTGACCCGTCGTGTTCTGGGCCTGTGCCGGGAGCACGGCCAAGCCGAGGGCTGCGGCCAGCAGCTGTGCGGCGGCCAAGCCTCTCAAGCTCCCACCGCGCGCCGGACGTCGCCCAGGAATTTTTCGGCGGGCATCGCGTTCTGCCCCCAGCCGCTGCCGGTCGGAAGCGCCGGGATATCCCACTCCAGCTGAACCCAGACGATCATCTTCGGCTTCTGCTGCTTGAAGCCCTCGCTCGTGAGATAGCTGAGCAGGATGTTGTAGGGACCGAAGTTGTTCGGTTTCCAGAATAAAGAAACCGGCCGGTTCAGCTGGTTCGAGAGCAGGGAGGAAAAGCCGTAGAGCGGCTGGGAGTAGCTGTTCCCGACCATCGCCACGTCCGCCGCGTCGTCGGCGAGCAGCGCGGAGGAGCCGGCGACCTGCTCCCTGATCTGGTAGCGTTCCGGCGCATAGGAGGCGCGCTGCGCTTCGGGGAGGTTGCGCACGAGGTCGCCGCGCGGCTGGGTCTTGGCCACGGGCTGGCCAAGCTGCAGGCCCGGGCGGTTGCTGGGCGGCAGCACATTGGCCTGAGCAACGGCCTTCGCGGTTTCGGTCGCCGCGATCTCGGCCCCGACCGGCATCCAATGCGTGTCCGACTTGAAGAAGATCGGGTCAGGACCGCTGGCCCGCGTGCGGAAAGGCGTGTCGATATCCGGCGTGATCGCACCCGCTGCCCGGTAGTCCGCGATGGCGGCGGCGTAGCGCCGGTCCGTATCCGGGGCGACGCGCATGCCGTCGGGGAGGAACTGGCGGTAGGTCCGCGACTTGGAAGGGATCAGCGCGACCGTGGTCGCGATCCCGGCGGAGCGGAGGATGCCGATTGCCTGACCCATGATCTGCGTCGTCTGCCGGACCTCCGGCGTGTTCAGGGGCCCGACCTTGTCCCAGAGCGGGAACAGCCAGCCGTCCTTGCCGACGACCGCCGCGCCAACGGTCTGGGCGCCCGCCGTGGTCGCGGCGAATCCGCCCACAGCGGCTCCGAGAAGGCTTCGGCGGGAGGCAAGGACGCTCCGCGAAGCACGGGTCAAGCTCATCGAGGGGTCTCCGTCATCGAGCGCAGTCACATGATCAACAGGCGCCGGAGCGCCCGGCAGCGTTGGACCGGGACAAGGGCGTGCGGCACGGGCTGTGGAGACCGGGGCACGATCGTCCATCGGGCGACCGGGAGGGCCAGTGACCGCTGGCCGTTCGCACCCGCGCCGCCGCGTGTTTGAAGGCGTTGGGGCGTGCTGGCCGTGCCGCACGGGTCGAAGCTGACACCTGCCGGTCTCCGGAGTGGCACGAGCCGACGAAAATTAACACAATCTCGCGATCAGGCAACGGTTAACTCAGACGTGATGAGGGTGCCTGGTGGGGTGGGCCGCCCGCCGGCACCGGCGCTGGCAGCTAGCGGGCCAGCAAGCCGCCGAGCACCGGTTCGAGGGCGGCCGCCAGCCGGCTGTAGCCCTCGGCCGTCGGATGCACCCCGTCGGCCGCGATCCGGGGGGAAAGATGCCCCTGACGGTCGAGAAGGGCCGGGCCGACATCGGTGTAGAACACCCACCGGTTGTCGGCACATCGCATGATCAACTCGTTCACCCGCTGGTTCAGGCGCCGGCCGGGATCCGAAGCGTCGAGGCCGCGCGGCAATATGCCCACCAGGAGGATACGGGTGGCCGGAGCGCGCTGGCGGATCAGGCGCACGATTTCGGCGATACCGAGCGCGGTGTCCGCCGGCGGGGCGGCGTAGGTTGAGTTGTTGGTGCCGATCATGATGACGGCGAGCTTCGGCCGCAGCGAGTCCGGCCACTGCCCGCCCTGCCTCAGACGCCAGAGGAGGCCCTGGACGAAGTCGCCGCCCACCCCGAAGTTCACGCCTCCGCGCCGGCCGTAATACTGTTCCCAGACCGGCAGGTGCCAGCCGTGGACGATCGAGTCCCCGAAGAAGATCATGTCCGCGTAGGACATGTCGCGCCCCGCGATCCGACTCAGCTCTACGACCCGTGCCCTCCAGTATGCTTCATCCATGTATTCCGGGCGGGCTTCGCGCGGCATCGCTTCGCGTGCGGGGAGTGCCGGGCAGGCCTGCACGGCCTGGGCCAGCGCCGTGCCCGGGCCTGTTGGGCCAAGGGCGATAGCGCAGCACAGCGTGGCGGCGACGGCACGACGGGCGCGTAGGGGCCGGGCCGGGTTCGAAGGCGCAGCGTGCCGGAAGCTCATTGCGCGAGGCTATGCACTTCCGGGATGCTTGGGAACACGGCCCTCGGGCGCCGCACCCGCGCGCCGGGCTGCACCAGCGGCCGGCCCCCGCCCGGGGATCGAGCGTCTGCCAGCCGCGCCGGAAAGCTGTGCGCGTTCAGACGGGGCTGCGAGGCGGCCTTATGCCGCCACGCCGACCAGGTCGCGGAAGCCGCGCGGGTGCTTCATGCGCCAGGCGGCGGCGGTGCCGACGATGTCGTCAAGCGCCCCCAGCCGGGGCACCCAGCCCGTTTCCTTGCGCAGCATGGCGTTGGAGGCCACCAGCACCGGCGGATCCCCAGCGCGCCGCGGGCCCAGGACGTGGGGAACGGGCCGGCCGGTCGCGCGCTCCACGGCCGCGATCACCTCCAGGACCGAGGCCCCCGTGCCGCTGCCGACATTGTAGCGGCAGGAGCCGCGCTCGCTCAGCCGGTCCAGCACCCGCAGATGCGCGTCGGCGAGGTCGGCGACATGGACATAGTCGCGGATCGCGGTGCCATCCGGGGTGTCGTAATCCGTGCCGAAGACCGTGAGCGGCGGCCCGAGGGCGAGGGCTGCGTTGATCGCGTTGGGAATCAGGTGGGTCTCGGGATCATGGTCCTCCCCGAGGCGCCCGCCCGGATCCGCACCGGCCGCGTTGAAGTAGCGGAGGGAAGCGGAGCGGAGCCCATGGATGCGGTCCGCCCAATCCAGCCCGCGCTCGGCCATCAGCTTCGACTCGCCATAGGCGGAAACAGGCGCGAGCGTTTCCTCCTCGTCGATCGGGATACGGGTGGGCACGCCGAACAGGGCTGCCGTGGAGGAAAGCACGAAGCGCTTCACACCGGCCCGCACGGCGGCGTCGGCCAGCCACAGGGTGTTCCCGACATTCTCGGCGATGTAGCGCAGCGGTTCCCTCATGCTTTCCCCGACCAGGGAAAGCGCGGCGAAGTGCAGCACCCCGTCGAAGCGCCCACCGGCGAGCACCTCCTGCACGCGGTGACGATCGGCGAGATCGGCCACCACCAGCTCCGCTCCGGGCTGCACGGCGGCGCGGTGGCCCTGGCGCAGGTCATCCAGCACCACCACCTCGTCGCCCCGGTCCAGCAGCGCCAGCGCGATATGGCTTCCCACGTAACCCGCGCCGCCGGTGACCAAGTACCGTCCCATGCCTCATCCCCGAAGATCCGTGTGCCCGGGCAGCAACGCGCGGCACGGGGGCTGGACGCCTTCGCCCATAGGGTCGAGACGGTCCAATCACATAAGATAGGGCGGGGTGGGGACCTGAACCATGCGGGCGCGTCGCCTTCTGGTTCTGCTGCCCGATCAAAGCGAGGACGAAGCCCGTCGGCACGCCCTTCGCTCGGCCGATGCGGCCCGGCGGTCGGGTCTCGAAACCGCCGTGGCGCCGCTGAAGCCTGTTTCTTCGCGGCCTGGCGAGAACCGGCGCCCCGCGTTGGCCAGGCTATCCCCGCCCCGGCCAGGGTGACGCGGAAAGGCGGGCGGAGGCATTGGCCGCGCGGGCAGCCTTCTCGGCCGCGGCGCCCGATGCGGTGCTGCTGCCGCTGTCTCCGCCGCTGCTCCGGCACGGCGCGGGCGCCATGCAGGCCCTGTCCGAGGCGCGCATTCCCGCACTGGTCATGGTGCAGGCCGCGCTGGCTGAAGCGGAACCGCCGGTGGGGCTGGAGCCCGGGGTCCTGGACGCTGCGCGCGCCATGCGGGCGGAATGGTCCGCCGGTTCCGGGGCCACGGCCAGGCGGGCGGAGCGCCTGTTCGGCCTTCCCGCCGGACGGGTCAGCGTGATCCTGAACGGCGCGGATCGTCCCACTTCGGCAACAGGGCAGCGGCATGGGCCGCGCTGCGCGCCGCGATCGGGGTGGGCCCGGACGTGCCGGTCGCCCTGTTCGAGGACGGGCTGGACACCGCGGGCGGGGCGGACCGCCTGCCGGGCCTGGCCCTGGAATTCGCCCGGCGCAGCGGGGGGGGGGGTGATCGCCTGCGGGGGCACGGGCGTGCTGGCGGCGACGATCCTTGCCGCCGCGCCCGGCGACCATCCGCTCCGCCTGCCGCCACCGGGCCCAGGCAGAGTGGCGGCCTTGGCGGGGTCGGACCTGCTGATCCTGCCGTCGTGGCTCGGGAACCTGCCGAATCGCTTCCTGGAGGCCGTCTTCCTCCACGTGTCCGTGGCCGCCGGCACGCGGGCGCTCCAGGCGCTCGGCGAGGGCGCCGGCCTCTTCGCCTTGCTCGTGATGCCGGGCAATCCCCGGGACATGGCCGGAGCCATGACGGCCTGCCTCGATCCCGGCTGCCCGGCCGTGGCGAGGCTGGAGGCATGGCGCCTGGCCAGCTCGTGGGACGCGGCGGCAATGGCGGGCCGCCACATGGCCGTGCCGTGCCGGGCGTGGGCGGCGCCGTGGTCGCCGGACTGTCTCGCTGGTGGTCGGGCCATCTTCTCGGGGACAGGCGCCGGGAAGCCCTGCCGGGCCTTCTCGCGCTGCTGGCCGAGGCGCTGGCGGGCGGCGGGTGCCATCCGCTCCCCATCGCCTTGCCCGGCCTCGCCGCCATCCGTTTGCACGTGACCGGTGCCGGGACGGACGAGGGCGTGCTGCGCCTGCGCCTGCTTTCCGCCGCCGGCCGGCGGTGCTGGGCGCCTGGGTGGTTCCCGCCCCTGCCCTGGCGCCGGGGTGGCTTGCCTTGGACCTGCCCGGCCCGCTCGCCGAGACCGGGCTGCTGGAAATCGTGCCGGAGGGGCCGGGGCTGCCACCGCTTTCGCGCGAAACACGGCCCGGCGCAGGCGGAGGCCTGGTGGGGCCCGCCCTGCGCGCCTGGGCCGCGCCGCCCGGTGGAGCCATGGTCAATCCGTCCTTCTGGACGCCAGAGGAAGTCGGCCTCCCCTGGCTCGCGCCCGGCACGGACCTGTTCCTGCCGCAGGCGGCCCGGACGGTGGCGCGGGTGCTGGCCGGCCGGCTCGACCCGGTGGCGGTCAGCGACGAGGCGCCCCGCCTTCTGCTGCGCGCGCCAGCCGGGCAGCGTGCGGCCGTGCTGCTGGCACAGATCCACCTGGCCAGGATCAACCGGATGCGGATCACGCTGGAAGCCGCCGGTGGTGAGGACGCGGCCGTGGCGGCCTGGATCCGCCCGCCGGAGGAAAGCCCCTTCGGCGCGGATGCCCTGGACCGGCCCGCGCCGGGGGCGGCCTGGACCGGCTGGCGGGAACCCCTGACGGGACGGCCGTGCTCTCCCTGCCTGCTTCCGCGCGGCTCGGAGGACGGGGAAGCCTTGTGATCGGCCTGCGCGCCGGTGGCGATGGCGCGGGGGGAAATCGAGGGGATCCGGCTATCGGCGGGGCCCGTGGAAGCGGTTCCCGGGGGGCGCGTGCCGGCACTGCCCCCAGCGACCCCGGCGCCTGCCGCCGAGCCACGCCCCCTTCCCGCACAGGCCGTCCATGGCCGGTCGTCCCTGCCCGCCCCGGGCTGCCCGGCATCATGGGGGCGATGCTGCGTCGGGACCTGGAGCCGGTCCCGCCGGCATCCGCCTCCGCGGGCAGGGACGGTCCGGCGGAGCCCGGCGCACCCGGCTCCCCCCTGCCGCGAAGCACCGCGCCGCGGTGACCGCCGGCGCCGCGGGCTTCCGCAGAACCGGGCCGGTTCAGACCCGCTCGATCACCATCGCGATTCCCTGGCCCACGCCGATGCACATGGTGCAGAGCGCATAGCGCCCGCCGCGCCGGTGCAGCTCGTGCACGGCCGTCTGCACCAGGCGCGCGCCGCTCATGCCCAGGGGATGACCGAGGGCGATCGCGCCGCCGTTCGGGTTCACGTGCTCCGCGTCATCCGGCAGGCCGAGATCGCGCGTCACGGCCAGGGCCTGGGCGGCGAAGGCCTCGTTCAGCTCGATCACGTCCATGTCGGACAGCTTCAGGCCCGCCTTCTCCAGCACCTTGCGGGTGGCCGGCGCGGGGCCGAAGCCCATGATGCGGGGCGGCACGCCGGCGGTGGCGCTGGCCACCACACGGGCACGTGGCGTCAGCCCCTGCCGGCGCGCCATCGCCTCGTCCGCGAGGATGATGGAGCAGGCGCCGTCGTTCACGCCGGAGGCATTGCCGGCGGTCACGGAGCCACCCTCCTTGCGGAAGGGCGCCGGCAGCTTCGCCAGGGCCTCCGCGGTGGTGTCGGGCCGCAGGTGCTCGTCGGCGGCGAAGACCACCGGGTCGCCCTTGCGGCGCGGGATGGTGACGGGAACGATCTCCTCCGCGAAGCGGCCGGCCTTCTGGGCGGCGCCGGCGCGCTGCTGGCTGCGCAGCGCGAAGGCGTCCTGGTCGGCGCGGCCGACCTGGAAGTCCTGCGCCACGTTCTCGGCCGTCTCGGGCATCGAATCCACGCCGTGCGCCTTCTTCATCAGCGGGTTCACGAAGCGCCAGCCGATGGTGGTGTCGTAGATCTCCGCTTGGCGGCCGAAGGCCTCGGCGCTCTTGCCCTGCACGAAGGGCGCGCGGGTCATGCTCTCCACCCCGCCCGCGATCATGAAGGAGGCCTCGCCGGCCTTGATGGCGCGGGCGGCGATGCCGACCGCATCCATGCCCGAGCCGCAGAGCCGGTTGACCGTGCTGCCGCCGATCGTGTCCGGCAGCCCCGCCAGAAGCAGCGCCATGCGGGCGACGTTGCGGTTGTCCTCGCCGGCCTGGTTGGCGCAGCCATAGACGATGTCGTCCAGCGCGGCCCAGTCCACGCCCTCGTTGCGCGCCATCAAAGCCTTGAGCGGCACGGCGCCGAGGTCGTCGGGGCGCACGGCGGACAGGCCGCCGGCATAGCGCCCGATCGCGGTGCGGGCGGCGTCGCAGATGAAGGCCTCGGGCATGGCGGTCCCTCGTGGTTTGGGTTGGTGGTGGCAGGAAGCCCATCCGCGCGCCCCTGCCAAGGGGTGGCCCGCCGCTAGGCCGGGCGCCGAAGCGCCATCAGCGCGGCCAGCGAGATGAGCCCGACCCCACCGAAGATCCAGAGGGCGCCCAGCCCCATGCGCTCCAGCGCCAGGCCGAAGGCGAGCGGCGCCAGGGCCTGGATGAGGCGCATCGGGGCCAGGATGATCCCCTGCCGCGCCCCATAGCCCCGCGCCCCGAACAGCGCGAGCGGCAGGGTGCCGCGCACGATGGTGAGCAGCCCATTGCCCGCGCCGTGCACCAGCGCAAAGGCCGCCGGGCCCAGCCCCGCCGCCAGCGCCAGCGCCGCGAGGGGGTGCCCGGCCGTGGCCAGCCGCGCGGTGGCCAGCGGGTGCAGCCGGCGCAGCAGGGAAACATCCAGAACGCGGGCGAGCACCTGCATCGGCCCCACAAGGCTCGCGGCCGCCAGGGCCGCTTCCGGCGAGGCGCCGCTCCGGCCGAGCAGCCCCGGCAGGTGCGCCGCCATGGCGGCGATGTTGAAGCCAGAGCCGGTCAGGGCCAGGGCGAGAAGGGCGAGCTGGCCCCAGCCGGCGGCGCCCTCGGGTTCCTCCGTGCTCGGCGAAACCGGTGCCGGCGGGGGCGAGGCGGGCACAAGCAGGAGGTGCAGCGGCAGCGCCAGGCCGAGCTGAAGCAGCGCCCAGATCAGGCAGGCGCCGCGCCAGCCGAATTCCGCGCTCAGCCACGCGGTCAGCGGCCAGCCGATGGTGCTGGCGAAGCCCGCCATCATGGCCACCCCGGAGATCGGCCCGCGCGCGTCCTTTCCATACAGGCCCGCGAGCGTGGCGAAGGCCGCATCGTAGAGGCCGAGCGCCATGCCGAGCCCCATCAGCCCCCAGCCGAGGAAGAGCACCAGCGGCCAGCCGGCCGGCGAGACGGCGAGCACCGCGAGGCCGGCCGCGAGGGCCAGGTTGGAGCAGGCCAGCACCCCCCGCCCCCCGTTGTGGTCGATCACCCGCCCCACCCAGGGGCCGAGCAGCGCGGTCAGCAGGAGGGAGGCGGAGAATGCCCCGAAGATGGCGCTGGGAGGCAGGCCGAAGTCATCGGCCATGGGCGCCGCCACGATCGCTGGCAGGTAGTAGGAGCAGGCCCAGGCCAGGGTCTGCGCGGCGCCGAGCGCGCCCACCACCCGGCGGCGGCCGTGTCCGGGCGCTGACACCCCATTCGGTTCGCTGCTTCGCACCGGCGCATGAAGCGTGATCGGCGGTGCCTCGGCAAGGGAGCGCCGCTAGGCATCCTGGAAGATGGCCCGCGCCAGGACCGTGCTCTCCCCCGGCGGGTTCAGGTGCAGGGCCAGGCCGGTGCCGCGGAGCCGCTGCGCTTCCATCTCGAGCGCGGCGCGGAGTTTCCGCACCGCGCCGGCCGGAACGGCGACGGACCAGCAGGGCCGGGATGCCCCGGGTTCCGGCAGCACGGCGGCCCGGGCCTCGCTCGCCAGGATGGCTTCGACGCGCTGCCCGATGAAGTGGCGGCGGGCCGCGCGGGCGAGCCCGGCGAGGCCGCCGCAGGCGAGGCCCCGGTCCCCGGCGCGGAGCCAGTCGGCGTGGCGCGGGGCGTCCTCCTCCATCGCCAGAGCCACCTCCCGGCACCCCGCGATGGCCCGGAGGGCCGCGGCCAGCCTGGCTTCCCGCGCGACGAGCCAGGCCCGCAGATCCGCAGGGCCGCCGAACGGCAGGGGCTCGGGAAGGCGCAGCGCGGAAGGCGGCAGCCGGCCCGCACCGCCCTGCCCCGCCAGCAGGCCTGTCACCCGTCCGACCCGCACCGCCAGCAGCCCGGGGGCCTTACGGAGGCCGATGCCGAGCAGAACGGGGGGCGCCGCGGGGTCCATCGCAACAGAGTGCCGCCGAAGAGTGAAGGAGAGATTGATGCCCGTCCCTCCACATCGGGGTGACCGCCCTTCCACAATTGCCTCACGTGATTGTAGTCTGCGCGCAATGCGGGTCATCTAGCCCCCGTCCAGGCGCGACGGGGAGGGAACACGCGATGCGGGAAGGGCTCGTCCGAGCTTTCCGGCTGGCCGCCCCATCGGCCACCTCCACCGGCCGCGACAGCCGACAAGCCCGCGCCGGATGGCGCGAGAAAGGGCGCGATGCAGAGAAAGGTGATCTTCCAGGGCAGGCTGCTTCCCCTGGCCCTGCTGGCGCCGCAGCTTGCCATCACGGTCATGTTCTTCTTCTGGCCGGCGGGGCGGGCGATCTACCAGTCCCTGCTGCGCGAGGATGCCTTCGGGCTTTCCTCCGAATTCGTGGGGCTGGAAAATTTCCAGGATGTGCTGTCCGACCCCAACTGGCTGAACGCCGCCCTGAACAGCCTGGTCTTCTCCGGCTGCGTGGCCGGCCTCGCACTGGGCCTCGCGCTTTTCCTGGCGGTGCAGGCCGACAAGTCGCTGCGGGGGGTGACGATCTACCGGAGCCTGCTGATCTGGCCCTATGCGGTGGCGCCAGCGGTGGCGGCGGTGCTGTGGCTGTTCCTGTTCCAGCCGCAGGTGGGGCTGATCGGGCGATGGCTGAACGCTGTCGGCATCGGCTGGGACTACCGGCTGAACGGGCGTGACGCGATGATCCTGATCGTGATCGCGGCGGCCTGGAAGCAGGTCGCCTACAACTTCATCTTCTTCCTGGCCGGCCTGCAATCCATACCGGCCAGCGTGCTGGAGGCGGCCGCGATCGACGGGGCCCGGCCTACCCGCCGCTTCTGGTCGATCATCTTCCCCCTGCTCTCGCCCACCACCTTCTTCCTGCTGGTGGTGAACCTGACCTACGCCTTCTTCGAGACCTTCGGCATCATCCACGCCCTCACCAGCGGCGGGCCGGGGCAGGCGACGGAGACGCTGATCTACAAGGTCTATGTGGACGGGGTGCAGAACCTGAACCTCGGCCTGTCCTCGGCGCAGAGCGTCATCCTGATGGTTCTGGTGATCGCGCTGACGGCGGTGCAGTTCCGCGCCGTCGAGAAGAAGGTGCACTACTGATGGAGGGCACCGCCGCCCCTGCCCCGGCGATCCCCCCGGCGGCGCCGCTGGCCGAGCCGATCCGCAACGACGCGCTGCTGCGCGCGACGCGGCGGCGGCGGGTCGTCTCGCGCCTTATCGCCCATGGGGCGCTGCTGCTGGGCGTGCTGATCGTCGCCTTCCCGATCTGGATGACCCTGGTCGGCTCCACGCATGATGCCAACACCATCGGGCGGGGCGACGTGCCGCTCCTGCCCGGCATCCACGCCGCCGAGAACTACGCCACCGCCTGGAACGAGGGCGGCGGGCGCACCCACACGACACCTGCCTCGGTCATGCTGCGCAACAGCCTGATCATGGCGGTGGCCATCGCGATCGGAAAGATCGCCATCTCCATCCTGTCCGCCTACGCCGTGGTGTTCTTCGCCTTCCCCGGGCGGGTGCTGGCCTTCTGGGCGATCTTCATCACGCTGATGCTGCCGGTGGAGGTGCGGATCATCCCGACCTTCCAGGTGATCGTGGACCTCAACCTCGGCAACACCTGGCCGGGGCTGGTGATCCCCCTGATTGCCTCGGCCACGGCGACGCTGCTGTTCCGCCAGTTCTTTCTCACCATTCCCGACGAGTTCGTGGAGGCCGCCAAGATCGACGGCGCCGGGCCGCTGCGCTTCCTGAAGGATGTCGTGCTTCCGTTGTCGCTGACCAACATCGCGGCGCTCTTCGTCATCCTCTTCATCTACGGCTGGAACCAGTATCTCTGGCCGCTGCTGATCATCAACGACCGCTCCATGGAGACGATCGTGGTGGGCCTTTCCAAGATGATCGGGCGCGGCGACTCGCAGAACGAATGGAACACCATCATGGCGACCGCCGTGCTGGCCCTGCTGCCCCCCGTGCTCGTGGTGGCGCTGATGCAGCGCTGGTTCGTGCGCGGCCTGACCGAGACCGAGAAATAACCCGATGGCCACCCTGTCCCTCCGCGACGTCAAGAAGTCCTTTGCCGCCACATCCGTGCTGCATGGCATCGACCTGGAGGTGGCCGACGGCGAGCTGGTCGTGATCGTCGGCGCCTCCGGCTGCGGCAAGTCCACCCTGCTGCGCATCGTGGCGGGGCTGGAGACGCCGACCTCCGGACAGGTGGTCATCAACGGGCGCGACGTGACGGGGCTGGAGCCGGCCGACCGCGACATCGCCATGGTGTTCCAGAACTATGCGCTCTACCCGCACATGACGGTGTTCGGGAACATGGCCTATGGCCTGAAGATCCGCGGCATGGCCAAGGCGGAGATCCAGCGCAGGGTGGCCGCCGCGGCCGAGATCCTGGGGATCGGGCCGTTGCTGGAGAGAAAGCCGAAGCAGCTTTCGGGCGGGCAGCGCCAGCGCGTGGCGATGGGCCGGGCGATCGTGCGCGAGCCCGCGCTGTTCCTGTTCGACGAGCCGCTCTCCAACCTCGACGCCAAGCTGCGGGTGCAGATGCGCGCCGAGATCCGCCGCCTGCAGCGCCGCCTGGGCGTCACGTCGCTGTTCGTGACGCATGACCAGGTGGAGGCGATGACGCTGGGCGACCGGCTGGTGGTGATGAACGCGGGCCGGCCGGCGCAGGTGGCACCACCGATGGAGATCTTCTCCCGCCCCGCCGACATCTATGTGGCGGGCTTCATCGGCAGCCCCTCCATGAACTTCATCCCGGCCTCGCTCGACCAGGGCAACGGGTCCGCCCGCCTCGCGGACGGCACGCTGATCCCCTTCGCGGATGGTCCTCGCAAGGGGACGGCGGGCATGCCGATCACCCTCGGGCTGCGGCCGGAGCATGTGGAGCCCGGCGACGGCCCCGGTTCCATCCAGCTGTCGGTGGAGCTGATCGAGCCCCTCGGTTCGGAGACGGTTGTGCATGGGCGCGCGCCCGGCGGCATGGCGGTCACGGCCCGCATGCCCGGCGCCTTCACGGGCGACCGGCTTCCCGTGCGCCTGCCGCCCGCGCAGCTGCACGTGTTCGACGCCGACAGCGGCCGCCGCCTCGATCCCTGAGGGGACAGGGTTGCGGAACCCCTTCCGGATGCGCCGCGCGCCCGCTACCCATTGCCGGGATGGACGACCGGCATGACACGACCCCCTCCCCCGGCTCCTTGAGGGAGGAGGCCGCCCGGGCGTGGCGGGGGGGCATGCCCGAGGAGGCGGCCCGGCTCTACGGCGAGGCGGCCGCCCTCTCGCCCTCCGGTTGGGAGGACCTTCTTCTTCAGGGTCATGCGCTGCGGGCCGCGCGCCGGACGGGCGCGGCGCTCGCGGCCTATACGGCGGCCGTCGCGGCGGCACCGGGGGAGCCCTCGGCCGAGCTGCACCGCGGCCACGCGCTGCGGCTGCTCGGGCGGCCCGAGGAGGCGCGGCGGGCCTATGGGCTGGCGCTTGCGGCAGGGCCCGGCGCGCCGGCCGGCGAGGAGGCGCGGCACGCGCTGGACCAGATGAGCGCCGGCGGGGCCGGCCCACCGGAACCGCCCGGCCCCGGCGCGGAAACGGCGGCCGCGGACCATCCGGGCGACGATCCCCCTGCCGGGGAAATGCCACCGGCGCCGCTGGCCGAGGCGGCCAGCGCGCCGGCGGCCCCGGCCGCGATGCCCGGGCCGCCGCTCGGTGCGATCGCCTTCGACGTCAGCGACCTCCTGATCCATTTCCAGGGTCGCCGGACCCTGACGGGCATCCAGCGCGTTCAGGCCAGTGCCCTCTCGGCCGCCCTGCGATCCGGTGCCCCGCGGCGCGGCGGGGAGGATCCGCGCTTCCTTGCCTTCGAGCAGGGCCGTGGCGGCTGGCGCGCGGTGCCGGCCGAGGACCTTTCGCGCCTGCTGGACGTGGCGGCCGCCGGCGCGGATCAGGCCGATCCCGACTGGATCGCCGCCCGCGACGCCGTGCCGGTCACGGCCCCCGGCGTCGCGCCCCACGCCTTCACCGAGGGCGAGATGCTCGTGAACCTCGGCAATTCCTGGGGCATCCCCGGCTATGTCCGCGCCCTGCGCGCGGCGCAGCGGGCGCGCGGGGTGCGCTATGTCCCGTTCCTGCACGACTGCGTGCCGCTGGTCATGCCCGAGCACTGCGTCCGGGTGCTGGTTCAGGACTATGCCCGTTGGTTCGCGGCCATGGGGGTGCACGCCCATGGCATCCTGTGCAACTCGGAGGCGACGCGTGCCGACGGGCGGAGGTTCCTCGATGAACTGCTGCCCGGGCTGAACCTGCCCATGGCGGTGGTGCGGCTGGACGCCGACCCGCGCGGTTCCATGCAGCCCGATCCGGCCGCGCTGGAGGGAACGCGCGCACCGAGGCCGCCGGAGCCCTATGTTCTGTTCGTGGCGACGATCGAGAGCCGCAAGGACCACCTGACGGTGTTCCGCGCCTGGCTCGCCCTGTTGCGGCGGCACGGCGCGGCGCGCATTCCGCGGCTGGTCTGCGTCGGCGCCGCCGGCTGGCACGCGGAGGCCGCGATGAACCTGCTGGCGGGAAGCCCGGAGCTGTCGCGCCAGGTGGTGCTGCTGCACGGCATCTCCGACGGCGCGCTGGCCGCGTTGTACAGGGACTGCCTGTTCACGCTCTACAACTCGCACCACGAGGGCTGGGGGCTTCCCGTCACGGAGAGCGTGGCCTGGGGCAAGGTGCCGGTGGTGCCGCGCCATTCGGCCCTGGTGGAATCGGGGGCGGGCGCCGCGGTCTTCGTGGAGCCGCAGAGCGACCACAGCATGGCGGCTGCGGTGGAGCGGCTGCTGTTCGAGCCCGGTGCCCTCGCGGAGGCCGAGCGCGCCGTGTCGGTGCTGGGTGCGCCCCGCAGCTGGGACGACCTGCTGGCCGAGGTCGTGGAGCGGCTGGAGGAGTTCGCCACCGCCGCGGTGCCGCCGCCGGGTGAGCGGATCGCGCTGCCGCCCGGCCTCCGCATCCCCTTCCGCCGGACCGATTCGACGCGGCCGGACATGACCATGGCCTTGTCCGAAGTCATCCGTGACGGGGCGGGCTGGGGCATGCCGGAGGATTGGGGCACCCCCATGGCGAGGCCGGTCGCGCGCCTGCGCCTGCCGCTGCCGCCGGGCGTCTCCGGACCCATGCGCTTGCAGCTGGAGTTGCGCGGCAGCGGAGGCACGCCGGTCGCCTTCGCGCTGCGGGTGGACTCGGCGGCGGGGGGGAGCGGAACCCTCGCCAGCCCGCCGGAAGGCGACTTCGCCACCGCCCTTCCCGTGGTGCTGGCGGAAGGGGCGCGCCGGCTCGAACTGGAGCTGGAGGCACCGGTGGGCACGGGGTTGCGCGCCCTGACGATCTGCCGGGAAGACGACCTTCTCGCCCGCCTCGAATTTCTGGAGCGGCAGAGGCTGCCGCCCGTGCGGGTGGACTGAACGGCGGGCGGAATACAGCCGGAAGTTGCTGGAGTGTTAACGGGGGGCCAGGCGAAACTGCGGCATGCGCATCGCCCCCCGTGCTTCGTTGCCCCCGCGCCGCTTAACCCGGGATTTACGCCTTTCGGGCACGATCCTTCGCATGATCAGCACCAATTCCCTGGCCGCCTTCACGCAGGACGTGTCGCGAGCCGCTGGAGTCGGGGATGTCCGCCCGGTGCGCGCGAATGCGGCCCGCAGCACCGAAGGTGCCGCGCAGGCGGCGCCCGCCCAGCGACTGCTCGAGGCAGTGCCGCCCAAGCCCACCACCCCGCTGCCGCGCGGCTCGCTGCTCGACCTCCGCGTCTGAACGGCCGTCCCGGCCTGTTCGATCGGATGGAAAGGGGTTGTGGCACCCGGGGGCGGACGTCATGTTTCCCCGCATGGCCGGACAGTTCGAGAAGATCAGGCATGATGGCGACGATCGCGAGCGCCTGACCTGCCGCGACTGCGGCTTCGTTGCCTATGAGAACCCCAAGGTCGTGGTAGGCTCCGTGGTCGCCGTCGATGGTGGCGTGCTGCTTTGCCGCCGCGCGATCGAGCCGCGCTCGGGCTTCTGGACCCTGCCGGCCGGCTATCTCGAGATGCACGAGACGGTGGAGGAAGGCGCCCGGCGCGAGGCGTGGGAGGAAGCTCAGGCGCGCATTGCGCTGGAAGGCGTGCTCGCCATCTACTCCATCGCCCGCCTGGGGCAGGTGCAGGTCATGTTCCGCGCCCATCTGGCGGAGCCGGGCTTCTCACCGGGACCGGAAAGCCTCGATGTGCAGGTTTTTTCCTGGAACGAGATTCCCTGGGCGGAAATCGCCTTCCCCACCGTTCGCTGGGCGTTGCAGTCTTGGCATGAGGGCGCCGGGCATCCCGGGCCTCCAGTGTTCAACCCGGCCGAGGACGCGCGCGGAACACGCCCGCTGCCCGGGGCCGCCATGGTCGGAGGTGCCGGATGATCGTCGGCCTCGCCCTGTCCGCCTTCCTGTTCGGCGCCGCCCCCGCCGAGGCGTCCCCCCTCCTTCTGGCGCAGGCTGGGGAGGCACCGGCGCGGGCCATGCCGTCTGCCGGCACCCAGCCGGCACGCCGGCGCCCGCCCCGCCGCCGCGCGGTTCGCCGCCAGCCCGCCCCGCCCGTGGCCGAGGCACCGCCACCCGCGCCTCCGCCCGTTCCGCAGGCGGAGATCGCGCCCATGCCGAACCGCTCGATCGAGGGGCCGCGGCCCCCGGCTGAGCGGCAGGTGACCCGCCTGCGGCCGGACCTGATCGAGCCGCGCAGCCTGCCGGACAGCCGCCGCCAGTCCGGGGGCAACAGCAGCTACACCGAGCGCCAGGACCGCCTCTACCGCGATCCCGCCGCCGGTGCGCGGCTGGAGATCCCCTTCTCCTACTGAGCGGCGGGCCGCTGCGCGCGCCCGGGGGTCCAGACATCGTCCGGCGTCGCCCAGAGCGCGGGGTCGCGCAGGCCGCGCGCCAGGGCCTCGGCGATGGCGTCCAGGATGCGCTCGCCCTTCTCGGCCGTCGCGGCGCGCGGATCGCCGCGCACGCCCGTGCCCGGGGCGCGCTCGGCGAAGGACCAGAAGCGCTGGAAGGCGCTGCCGCCGACGGAGGGGCCGCCGTTGGAGAGCGCCCCCTCCACCTTGTCCCGCCGCACCTGGTCGGGATCGAGGGCGAGCCAGAGGCTGGTTTCGGCCTCGCAGGCATGCTGCGTGGCGGACTGCGTTTCGAGGATGCCCGCGATGGCCGCGGCGGCCGCCTGGTGCACGGTGGCGGCGACCACGGGCATGCCCATCTCCGCGCCCAGCTCGCGCGCGATCACCTGCAGGGGCTCGATGTTGCCGCCATGCGAGTTGGACAGGAACAGCTTGCGGAAGCCGCAGGCCCGGATGGACCGCGCCACGCAGGCGATCACCGCCTGCATGGTGCGGAAGTCGAGGCTGATGGTCCCGCCGAAGGGCAGGTGGTGCTCGCTGATGCCCTGCCACATCGGCGGCAGCACCAGGGTCGGCGCGTCCTCCGCCACCAGCTCGGCGGCGCGGATGCAGGCGGCGTGGCCGATCAGGCTGTCGGTCCAGACCGGCAGGTGCGGGCCGTGCTGCTCCAGCGCGGCGACGGGCAGCATGACCACGGCGTCGCGCGCGGCCCATTCGTTGATCTCGGGCGCGGTCAGGCGCTCCCAGCGCACCTCGGGCATCAGGACAGGCCCACCAGGGAGCGGGCGTAGTCGCGCGCCTCGAAGGGGCGGAGGTCGGCGGCGGTTTCGCCCACGCCCACGGCATGGACGGGCAGGCCGAATTCCTCGGCCAGAGCCACCACCACGCCACCCTTCGCCGATCCGTCGAGCTTGGTCACCACCAGCCCCGTCACATCCACCATCTCGCGGAACACCTTGCACTGCTGCACGGCATTCTGGCCCGTGGTGGCATCCAGCACCAGCAGCACGGCATGGGGCACCTCCGCGTCCAGCTTGCGCAGCACGCGGACGATCTTGCGCAGCTCCTCCATCAGCCCGGCCTTGTTGTGCAGGCGCCCGGCGGTGTCGATCAGCAGGATGTCCGCCCCCTCGGCGCGCGCGCGCTGCAGGGAGTCATGGGCCAGGCCGGCGGCATCGGCGCCTTCCTTCGCGGGCGCGACGACGGTGCTGCCGGTCCGTTCGCCCCAGATCTGGAGCTGCTCCACGGCCGCGGCACGGAAGGTGTCGCCCGCGGCCATCATCACGCGGCGGCCGTCCGCGCGGAAGTTCTGGGCCAGCTTGGCGATGGTGGTGGTCTTGCCCGTGCCGTTCACGCCGACCACCAGGACAACATAGGGGCGCCTGTTCCAGTCGGGCCGGAAGGGCTCGGCGACGGGCGCCAGGATGGCAGCGATCTCCTCGGCCAGGGCGGCCTTCACCTCGTCCTCGCCCACCTCCTTGCCGAAGCGGGTCCGGCGGAAGCCGGCCACGATGCGCTGGGCGGCGGGCAGGCCGAGATCGGCGGAGATGAGGGTTTCCTCCAGCTCCTCCAGCGCGGCATCGTCCAGACGGCGCTTGCGGAAAAGGCCCGTCAGGTTCTCGGTGAGGCGCGCGGTGGAGCGGGACAGGCCGGCCTTGAGGCGCGCGAAGAAGCCGCCCGAGGGAGCCGCGGCCTCATCCGGCAGGTCGGCGGGAGAGGCGAGGTCGTCGGCCTCCTCCTCCACCGCGGGCACCCCGATCTCGGGTTCCTCGGGGATCCCGGGCATGGCAGGCCGCGGAGCGCGCGGAAAGTCGCCCTCCTCGGCCGGCAGCGGCGCGGGGCCGGGCGGGGTGAAGCCCGGCGTGCCCGGCACCGGGGGAAGGACATGGCCGGGCAGCGCGGCCTGGATGGGCGGGGGCGAGGCCGGCGGGTCGCCCACGGACGGGTCGGGCTCGGGCACCTGGTCCGGCGGGTCGGGTTCCCGGACGGGCTCCGGCGGCTCCTCCGCCGGAGGCGGGATGGCCGGCGCGTCCGGCTCCACGGCAGGCGGGGGCCGCTCCGGTTCGGTGACCAGGTTGACGAACCGGCCCCAAAGATCCTTCAGCGCCATGCGGTCTCCTCCTTGGCCGGGTTCCTCACGCCGGGAAGGCGTCCAGGTCGACCATGCCCGTGAACGCCGTGGCGACGGCGCCGGCCATCAGCACATGGCCGTCATCCCGCCAGGCGATGCGCAGGTCGCCGCCGGGCAGCGACACGGTGGCCTCGCGCGCCGAGAGGCCGCGGCGGGCCGCGTTCACCAGCGCCGCGCAGGCACCGGAACCGCAGGCGAGCGTCAGCCCCGCCCCGCGTTCCCAGACCACCAGCCGGAGATGGTCGGGCGCCAGGACCTGGACGAAGCCGATATTGGCCCGATCGGGGAACAGCGGATCGTGCTCCAGCAGCGGGCCGATCCGCGCGATGTCCAGCGCGGCGAGGTCGGGCACGAAGAAGGTGGCGTGGGGGTTGCCCATGGAGCAGGCGGCCGGGTCGGAAACGCCCGCGGCGGCCAGGGGCAGGTGCAGCGTGTCCGCCTCGCGCGCGAGCGGCACGGCCTGCCAGCCGAGCGCGGGGGCACCCATGTCCACGCGAACGGTACCATCGGGCAGGCGCTCCGAGGGAAGGTCGCCCGCGACGGTGCGGACGGTCGCGCCGTCCAGCCCGCTCTCGTCCATGGCCAGGGAGGCGACGCAGCGGGTGGCGTTGCCGCAGGCCCCGGCCTCGCTGCCGTCGGGGTTGCGGATGCGCATGAAGAGGTCGGCGCCCGCACCGCCCGGCTCCATCACGATGAACTGGTCGCAGCCGATCCCGGTGCGGCGGTCCGCGATGGCGGCGGCGCGGGCGGGGCTGATGGGCAGGGCGGCGCCACGGGCGTCCAGCACGACGAAATCGTTGCCGAGGCCGTGCATCTTGCGGAAGGGAATGATCATCGCGGTGCCGATATAGGCGCGCGCGGGCCCCGCCGGAAGCGGGGCCGCTAGCCCGCCGGGGTCGGCGTCGGGTCCAGCGTCGCCGCGGCGCCTGCCTCGCCCGGCATCAGCTCCGCCAGGACGTCGCCCGGAACGGCGTCGAAGCGCAGCCCGGCCTCGACGAAGAGGCGCGCGGAGATGTGCCCGCGGCGGTCCCATTCGGAGCGGGTGCCGTTGCGCGGCGCGGCCGCCACCACGCGGCGGATGCCCGCCTGGATGGAGAGCACGGCGCAGTGGTTGCAGACCGGCTTGCCCACGACGTAGAGCGTGCAGCCCCGCGCCTCCCGCCCCGCGAACAGAAGAGCGGACTGCTCGGCATGGACCATCATCTCGAGCTTGGTGGGCTTGTCCGAGAGCCGGTCCACGTCGTCCTCCACGCGGGAGGGGAAGCCGTTGAAGCCGGTGGCGACGATGCGGTTCAGCTCGGGCGCGACCATCACCGCGCCCACCCGGCCGCGCGGGTCCTTGGACCATTGCCGGATATGCGCGGCCAGGCCCAGGTAGCGCCCGTCCCATCGGGTCAGGCCCGTCACGGCGTCCTGCGTCATGCCGTCTTCCTCATGCCACGCATCACGGGGCCACCTCGCGCGCGCGCACCACGGTCACGCTGCACGGCGCCCGGGCCGCCACCTCGCCGGAAACGGAGCCGAGCACGGTCCGCAGCATCGAGTTCGCCCGCGCGCCCATCACGATGTGGTCCACCCCGTTCGCCTCGGCGTATTCCAGCAGGGGGGCTGCCGCGCTGGAACCCTCCAGGATGTGGAAGGTGATGCGCCCTTCCTCGATTCCCAGCGGCTCGGCCCAGTGCCGGAGCTCCACCAGGCGCTGGACGCGGGTGGAACGCCCCTTCTGGTCATGCGGGGAGTCCCCGGCGACGTAGCGGTCGAGCAGGACGTTCAGGCAAGCGACCCGGGCACCCGGCAGGGTGTGCAGCACGTTGCCGACGCTGGCGCGGAGCGCTTCCGCCAGCGGGAGGGTCTGCTCGCGGAGGTCCACCGCCACCGCCACGATCGGCGCGGCATGGGCCGTGGCGGCGGCGCGGCCCTGGCGCGGCGAGCGGTCGGTGTTGACGCGGCGCTCCAGGACCTTCAGCCACCCGTCGCGCCGCCGCTTCTCCGCGCGGGGCGTCAGCCGCACGGCCTCGGGGTTGCGGAGGTCGAAGGCGAGTTGGGCGGCGCTGGGCTGGCGTCGGGCCGGGTCCACCTCCAGGCAGCGGAGGATCACCTCCTGCAGCCAGGGCGGGCAGTCCGGGCGGAGGCGGCGGGGCGGCACGGGGTCGCGCCACAGGCGCTTGCGCACCGCGCTGAGGTGCTGCGGGTCGCCGAAGGGCAACTGGCCCGTGGTGAACTGGTAGAGCAGCACGCCCAGCGCGAAGAGATCGCTGCGCGGCTCGCTGCGCTGGCCGAGCGCCTGCTCGGGCGCCATGTAGGGCGCCGTGCCGTAGGGAATGCGGAACTCCTCCTCGATCAGGTCCGGCAGGCGGCCGTGGTGGGACAGGCCGAAATCCACCAGCACGGCGTCGCCACGCAGACCGTCCGGCGTGGGGCGGAACAGGATGTTCGCGGGCTTCACGTCCAGGTGGGAAACGCGCTGGCGGTGCAGCGCGGCGAGCGCCACGGCGACCTTCGCCCCGATCGTCGCCACCTCCTGCACGGGCAGCGGCAGTTCGCGCAGGCGGAGAAGGAGCGAGGGGCCGGGAATGCGCTCCATCGCGAGGTAGGGCTGCACGTCGAAGCCGGCCGCCGCGACGAAGCGCGGGACGTGCGGGCCGGTGAGGCGGGGCAGGATCATCTGCTCCATCTCGAAGGAAACGATCTGCGCGGCGTCCCCTCCCTCGAGGTGGGGGAGCTTCATCAGGAGGGGAAAGGGATGCTCGGGGTGGGTCACCTCGAAGATGGAGGACATCCCGCCCTCGTGCAGGGCGCGGCCCAGGGCGAAGCCGTCGACGGTGTCGCCGGAACGGGGGCGGCGGAGGGGCACCGGGGCTCAGCTTCCCGTGAAAAGGCGCGTGGCGAGGCTTTCGGGCAGCCCGGCGCGGCGGATCTTCGCGGCCGCGGCCTCCACGTCGTAGGGCACGCGCATCCAGCGCATCTCCGTGGTCTCCGGGTCCAGCAGCGCGTAACCGGCGGCGGGGTTGCCGTCCCGCGGCTGGCCGACGGCGCCGACGACCGCCAGCCACCGGCGCGGCCGGGAGAGGGGCACGGGCATGCCGGGGGTCGGGATGAAGGCCGAGCACTTCTCGGCCGCGGTGAGGCCGAAGAGGCGGGGGACGTGGACGTGCCCGCAGATGGTCACGCGCGCGGGCGTGCCCTCGAAGCTGCGGCGCGCTTCCAGGGGGCCGGTGACGTAGCGCCATTCACCGGGAGAGGAGGCATCGGCATGGACGAAGAGGCGGTCCTCGTCGGCGTATTCCAGGGGCAGCGTCTTCAGGAACTCACCGGCATCCGGGCTGAGCTGGCTGCGGGTCCACTCCATGGCGGCACCGGCCCGGCCGTTCATGCGCGCGCCGCGCTGGAACACCGCCTGGTCGTGGTTGCCCAGGATGGCGACGGCGCCGTGGGCGATGCGGTCCATCACCGTGCGGAGGCACCAGGCGGGGTCGGCGCCGTAGCCGACGATGTCGCCCAGGAAGACAAAGCGCGTCGCGCCGGCGGTGTCGGCGTGGTTGAGGCAGGCCGAGAGGGCCTCGCGGTTGGCATGGATGTCGGAGAGGATGGCGATCATCGCCGCCCATCATCGCGCGGGCCGCGCCACGGCGCCAGGACCGGAACAACCCGGAGGCGCCCGGCGCCGTGGCCCTTGCCCCTGGCCAGCCCTTCCCCTATACGCGCCGCTCCACGCGCCCCGGGCTTTCTCTGGGCTGCCCGGCCGTGGATCCGGCCCCCGCCGCATGGTGCGGCCTGTTCCCGCAAGGGGACGGCGCAAGGTGGGGCCGTCCATCCCCCGACCATGAGGAGGACCAAATGCCCAAGATGAAGACGACGTCTTCGGCCAAGAAGCGCTTCAAGATCACGGCCACCGGCAAGGTTCTCGCCGGCCCGGGCAAGAAGCGCCACAACCTCTCCGCCCGCTCGCAGAAGGTGAAGCGCCAGAACCGCGGCAACCAGGTGCTGCGCGACCAGGACGCGAAGACCGTCATGACCTGGCTGCCCTACGGCCTGCCGCGGTAAGCGAGAGGAGATCGAAGAATGGCTCGTGTTAAGCGCGGCGTAACCGCCCACGCCCGTCACAAGAAGGTCCTCAAGCTCGCCAAGGGCTATGTCGGCCGGTCCTCCACCGCCTTCCGCCCCGCGCTCGAGCGCGTCGAGAAGGCGCTGCAGTATGCCTACCGCGACCGCCGCAACAAAAAGCGCGAGTTCCGTGGGCTCTGGATCCAGCGCATCAACGCCGCCTGCCGCGAGAACGGGATCGTTTATTCCCGCTTCATCGCCGGCCTGAAGGGCGCGGGGATCGAGCTGGACCGCAAGGTGATGGCCGCCATCGCCTATGACGATCCCGCGTCCTTCGCCTCTCTGGTGGAGAAGGCCAAGGCCGCCCTGCCGGCTCAGGCTCAGGCCGCCGAGTAAGGGAAGCGAGGGCCCCACGGGGCCTTCCGACGAACGCCGGGGCCGCTCCGGCCGGGATATTCCCCGGCGGCGCGGCCCTTGGCATATGGGGCCCCCGCCGGCGCGGCCGATCCGTGCCGAGACAAGGATCAGGTTCGGGAATGGCTGACGACCTCGACATGCTGCGCGCCGACATCGAGGCCGCGATGGCCGGTGCGGAGGACCTGCGGGCGCTCGACGCCGTGCGCGTGGCCGCGCTGGGCAAGAGCGGGCAGGTGACGGCGTTGCTCAAGGGCCTGGGCGCCCTGCCCCCGGATGAGCGCCGGGCACGCGGCGCCGAGGTGAACGTCCTGAAGGGCGAGATCGAGCGCGCGCTCGAGCACCGCCGCGTGACGCTGGAGGCCTTCGCGCTGGACGCGCGGCTCGCGGCGGAGCGCCTCGACGTGTCCCTGCCGCCGCGCCTCGCCGCGCCCACGAGCCCTGAGGCGGGCAGCATCCACCCGATCTCCCGCACCATGGAGGAGCTGATCGCCCTCTTCGGCGCCATGGGCTTCGCGGTGGCGGAAGGGCCGGACATCGAGGGCGACTGGCACAACTTCTCCGCCCTCAACATTCCCGAGCACCACCCGGCGCGGCAGGACCACGACACCTTCTATCTCACGGCACCCGAGGGCGGCCGGCGCCCGGTGCTGCGCACCCACACGAGCCCCGTGCAGATCCGCACCATGCTTTCGCAGGAGCCGCCGATCCGCGTGATCGTGCCCGGCCGCACCTGGCGGGCGGACCACGACGCGACGCATTCGCCCATGTTCCATCAGGTGGAGGGGCTGGTGATCGGCCGCGACATCCACATGGGGCACCTGAAGGGCACGCTGGTCGATTTCCTGCGGGCCTTCTTCGGCATCGCCGACCTGCCCGTGCGCTTCCGCGCCAGCTACTTCCCCTTCACCGAGCCCTCGATGGAGGTGGATATCGGCTGGAGCCGCAAGACCGGGGAGCTCGGCCAGGGCGGCGACTGGCTGGAAATCCTCGGCTCCGGCATGGTCCATCCGAAGGTGCTCGCCAATGCCGGCATCGACCCGCGGGTGTGGCAGGGCTTCGCCTTCGGCATGGGGATCGAGCGGATCACCATGCTCAAGCACGGCATCCCCGACCTCCGGCCCTTTTACGAGGCCGATCTCCGCTGGCTGCGCCACTACGCGGCCAGCCCGCTCTCCCCCTTCACCCTGCACGACGCATCCTGAGAGGGGCGGCCTGAGACATGAAGTTCACCCTCTCCTGGCTGCGCGACCACCTCGACACCGACGCGCCGCTGGAACGCATCCTGGCAACGCTCAACACCATCGGGCTCGAGGTCGAGGGCGTGGAGGACCGCGCGGCGGCGCTCGCCCCCTTCCGCATCGCCTATGTGGTTGAGGCGGTGCAGCACCCGAACGCCGACCGGCTGCGCGCGCTGAAGGTGGACATCGGCGACGGCACCATCCGCTCCGTGGTCTGCGGCGCGCCGAACGCGCGCACGGGGATGAAGGCGGTCGCCGCCCTTCCCGGCGCCTTCGTGCCGGGCACGGGCATCACGCTGAAGGCCGGCGAGATCCGCGGCGTGAAGAGCGAGGCCATGCTGCTCTCCTCCCGCGAGATGGGGCTGGGGGATGACCACAGCGGCATCGTGGACCTGCCGGAGGACGCGCCCGTGGGCGCCTCCTACGCCGAGTGGGCGAAGATGGGCGATCCCGTGATCGAGATCAGCGTGACGCCCAACCGTGGCGACGCGCTGGCGGTGCGCGGCGTCGCGCGCGACCTGGCGGCGGCCGGGATCGGCACGCTCAGGCCCTGGAACCCCGAGCAGGTCGCGCCCGCCTACCCCACGCCGCTGGAATGGGTGATCGACGATCCCCGCGCCTGCATCCAGGTGCTGGGCCGCGCGGTCCGGGGCGTGACGAACGGCCCCTCCCCGCAGTGGATGCAGGACCGGCTCACGGCGATCGGGCTCAGGCCGATCAACGCGCTGGTGGACGTCACCAACTTCTTCACCTTCGACCTCGGCCGCCCGCTGCACGTCTTCGACGTGGCGAAGGTGCGGGGCCGGACGCTGACCATGCGGCTGGGGCGCGAGGGCGACGAGTACCTGGCGCTGAACGGCAAGACCTATCGCCCGACGCCCGAGGACATCGTGATCGCCGACGAGGCCGGGGTGGAAAGCCTCGCGGCCATCGTCGGCGGCGAATCCACGGGCTGCGACGAGACCACGCGCGAGGTCTTCATCGAGTGCGCGCTCTTCGATCCCGTGCGGATCGCCCTCACCGGGCGGCGCCACCAGGTGCACAGCGATGCCCGCGCCCGCAACGAGCGCGGCCTCGACCCCGCCGCCCAGCGCGCGATGCTGGAGGCGGCGACGCGCATGGTCATCGACCTCTGCGGCGGCGAGGCGAGCGGCATCACCGAGGCGGGCGCCGAGCCCGCCTGGGAGCGCGAGGCGACGCTGCGCTTCGAGCGGATCGGGGGGCTCGGCGGGTCCTCCATCGGCGCCCTGCGCGCGATCCAGTCGCTGGAGGCGCTGGGCTTCGCCGTCCGGGACTGGCAGCCGGACCGCAGCGTCACCGTCGCCGTTCCCTCCTGGCGGAACGACGTGGCCTCCTCCCGCTCGGCCTATCGCGCGGGCGGCTCGGAGCTGGCGCAGGAGCCGGGGCTGGAGCCGGCCCGCGCCGCCGCCGCCGCCGAGGGCGCGGACGAGATCGAGGCCGAGTGCGACCTGCTGGAGGAAGTGCTGCGGCTGGAAGGGCTGGACGCCATTCCCGCCGTTTCCCTGCCGGTGGACAGCCCCCTGCCCCTCCCCGCGCTCACGCCGCGCCAGTCGCGCGCGGCGCTGGCCCGGCGCGTGCTGGCCTCGCGTGGGCTCGCGGAGGCCGTGACCTACGGCTTCACCGCGCGCGCCACCGCCGCCCTGTTCGGGGAGGTGCCGGAATCGCTGCGGGTGGAGAACCCCATCGCGGCCGACCTCGACCAGATGCGGCCGACCCCCGTGGCGAGTCTTCTTCTCGCGGCGGGGCGGAACGCGGCGCGGGGCATTCCGGACGTTTCCCTCTTCGAGATCGGCGCCTCCTACGTCTCCCCTGCGCCGGAGGGGCAGCTCGCCACGGCGGCGGGCCTGCGGCTCGGCCGCACGGCGCGCCACCCGCTCGATCCCTCCCGGGCCATGGACGCGCTGGACGCAAAGGGGGACGCGCTGGCGGTGCTGCTCGCCCTCGGCGTGGCGCCGGCCGCGCTGAGCGTCACCACCGATGCGCCCGCCCATTACCACCCCGGCCGCTCCGGCGTGCTGCGCAGCGGGCCGAAGCTGCCGCTCGCGCGCTTCGGGGAGCTGCACCCGCGCGTTCTCTCCGCGCTGGGCATCGACGGGCCGGCGATTGCCTTCGAGGTGCTGCTCGATTCGGTCCCCGAGCCGAAGCGCCGCAAGAAGGCGGCGCCGGACCTGCCGGCCTTCCAGCCGGTGCGCCGCGACCTCGCCTTCCTGGTGGACGCCTCGGTGCCGGCGGAGAACCTGCTGCGCGCCGCGCGGGGCGCCGACCGGCACCTGGTCGCCGAGGTGTCCCTCTTCGACCGCTATGCCGGGGACCGGCTGCCGGAGGGCAAGGTCTCGCTCGCCATGGAGGCCGTGCTCCAGCCGCGGGACCGGACGCTGACCGATGCGGAGATCGAGGGCGTGATCGCCAAGGTGGTCGCGGCCGTGACCAAGGCGACCGGGGCCACCCTGCGGGGCTGACCGCGGCCGTGCTAAGGCTTCCCGGGCGCCCCACGCGGCGCCCAGGAGGACCCGAGCCATGGCGCAAGACGCCCCCCGCCCCTTCCGCTACCCCGTGCCCGAGCTGGGTTCGCTGCCCGAGGACATCTGCGAGCGCATCCTGGCCGTGCAGGAGAAGGCGGGCTTCGTGCCCAACGTCTTCCTGCTGCTGGCCCGGCGGCCCGAGGAGTTCCGCGCCTTTCTGGCCTATCACGACGCCCTCATGGAGAAGCGCGAGGGCCTGACGGCGGCGGAGCGGGAGATGATCGTGGTGGCGGTGTCCGCCGCCCATTCCTGCCAGTACTGCGTGGTGGCGCATGGCGCGATCCTGCGCGTCCGGGCCAAGGACCCGCTGATCGCCGACCTCGTGGCCACCAACTACCGCAAGGCCGGGCTGCCGCCCCGGCACCGGGCCATGCTGGACTATGCGCTGAAGGTCGGCACCCAGTCCCACCTGGTGGGGGAAGCGGACCACGCCGCCCTGGCCGAGGCCGGCTTCACCGAGGACGAGGCCTGGGACATCGGGGCCATCGCCGCCTTCTTCTCCATGTCCAACCGCCTGGCCAATGCGACGGACCTGCGGCCGAACGTGGAATTCCACATGCTCGGGCGCCGGTGAAGGTTCCCGCGGGCGGCCTCCGGGGGCGTGCGGCGACCGGCCTGCCGGCGGACCGCCAGCTGGCCCGCGAGCTGTATTTCCGCGACACCCCGCGCGCCGTTCGCTACCGCTACGGGCTCCTCGCCCTCGACGCGGTCACGCTCGTCTTCATCATCGCCACCTCCTTCATCGAGCGGACCACGGCGGTGGAGGTGGCGGACACGCTGCTGGGCCTGGTGCTGCTGGCCGAATTCGGCCTGCGCCTGCGCGCCAGCCCACGACCCTGGCGGGAGCTGGCCCACCCGGCGACGATCGCAGACGCGGTGGCGATCGTCTGCTTCCTGATCCCCTCGCTTGGCGCGGCCGCCGGCTTCCTCAGGGCGCTGCGCGTCCTGCGGCTGCTCCGCTCGCCGAGGCTGCTGAACCGGCTGCGGCGCGACCTGCCGACCTTCAAGCAGAACGAAGACTCGGTCGTGGCGGCGACCGACCTCCTGGTCTTCATCTTCATCATGACCGGCCTGGTCTATGAAACCCAGTACCGGAGCAACCCGCAGATCGGCGACTATGCCGACGCCCTTTACTTCACCATCACGGCCCTGACGACCACGGGCTTCGGGGACATCACCCTGCCCGGCCGCACGGGGCGGCTGCTCAGCGTCGTCATCATGTTTTGCGGAGTGACTTTGTTCCTCCGGCTGGCCCAGTCCCTGTTCCGGGCCACCAAGGTCCGCTTCCCTTGCCCCCAATGCGGGCTGCAGCGGCACGAGCCGGACGCGGTGCACTGCAAGGCCTGCGGGCATATCCTCAACATCCCCGACGAGGGGAGCTGAGGGGCCGGCTGCCATCGTGCTTGGCCCCGGGGCCGCCCTGCCCTATTTGATGGGCTGAGACGCCCCCAGAATGGCCGGGACCTGCCCGCCCACGGCCCGGAACCGCATGACCGACACGCCCCTCGACCGTATCCGCAACTTCTCGATCATCGCCCATATCGACCACGGGAAATCCACGCTCGCCGACCGCCTGATCCAGACCACCGGGGGCCTCACCGCCCGCGAGATGACGGAGCAGGTGCTCGACAACATGGACATCGAGAAGGAGCGCGGCATCACCATCAAGGCGCAGACCGTGCGCCTGGATTACCGTGCGCAGGATGGCCGGGACTATGTCCTGAACCTGATGGACACGCCGGGCCACGTGGACTTCGCCTATGAGGTGTCCCGCAGCCTCGCCGCCTGCGAGGGCAGCCTCCTGGTGGTGGACGCCTCCCAGGGCGTGGAGGCGCAGACTTTGGCGAACGTGTACCAGGCGCTGGACGCCGGGCACGAGATCGTCCCGATCCTGAACAAGGTGGACCTGCCGGCCGCCGAGCCCGACCGGGTGAAGCAGCAGATCGAGGACGTGATCGGCCTGCCGGCGGATGATGCCGTGATGATCTCCGCCAAGACCGGGCTGAACATCGAGGGCGTGCTGGAGGCGATCGTCACCCGCCTGCCCCCGCCCAAGGGCGACGCGGAGGCGCCGACCAAGGCGCTGCTGGTGGACAGCTGGTACGACCCCTATCTCGGCGTCGTCATCCTGGTGCGGGTCAAGGAAGGCCGCCTGCGCAAGGGCCAGAAGATCCGCATGATGGCCGCGGGCTCCACCCACGTCATCGAGCAGGTCGGCGTGTTCCGGCCGAAGATGCAGCAGGTCGAGTCCCTGGGGCCGGGCGAGATGGGCTACATCAACGCCGCCATCAAGACCGTGGCCGACACCAACGTGGGCGACACCATCACCGAGGACCGCCGCCCGGCGGAGGAGGCGCTGCCTGGCTTCAAGCCCTCCATCCCCGTGGTGTGGTGTGGCCTTTACCCGGTGGACGCCGACGACTTCGAGAAGCTGCGCGACAGCCTGGCGAAGCTGCGGCTGAACGACGCCTCCTTCCACTTCGAGGCGGAAAGCTCGGCGGCGCTGGGCTTCGGGTATCGGTGCGGCTTCCTCGGCCTGCTGCACCTCGAGATCATCCAGGAGCGCCTGTCGCGCGAGTTCGACCTGGACCTGATCGCGACGGCGCCGAGCGTCGTCTACAAGCTGCGCATGAACAACGGGACGGAGCGCGAGCTGCACAATCCCGCCGACATGCCCGATGTCGTGCAGATCGAGAGCATCCAGGAGCCCTGGATCAAGGCCACGATCTTCGTGCCCGACGAGTACCTGGGCAACATCCTCACCCTGTGCAGCGAGCGGCGCGGCCAGCAGGTGGAGCTGACCTATGTCGGCAGCCGCGCCATGGCCGTCTACCGCCTGCCGCTGAACGAGGTGGTGTTCGACTTCTATGACCGCCTGAAGTCGATCTCCCGCGGCTACGCCTCCTTCGACTACCAGATGGACGGATACGAGGAGGGCGACCTCGTGAAGATCGGCATCCTCGTGAACAACGAGCCGGTGGATGCGCTCTCCTTCATGGCGCACCGTTCCCAGGCGGAGCGCCGCGGGCGGTCCATCTGCGAGAAGCTGAAGGACCTGATCCCCCGCCAGCTCTTCAAGATCCCCATCCAGGCCGCGATCGGCGGGCGGGTCATTGCGCGCGAGACGATCGGCGCCATGTCCAAGGACGTGACCGCCAAGTGCTACGGCGGCGACATCTCCCGCAAGCGCAAGCTTCTCGACAAGCAGAAGGAGGGCAAGAAGCGGATGCGGCAGTTCGGCAAGGTCGAGATCCCGCAGAGCGCCTTCATCGCCGCCCTCAAGATGGATAGCTGAAGCCCAGCCTGTGCTTGACAGGGCGGCCGCTTTTCTGCGACCGCCCGGCGCGCCACGACCTCGCAACGATAAAGGGAATGCCACGTCCATGACCCAGATGACGCGCCGCCGCGCCCTTGCGCTTGCCGCTGCCCTGGCCGCGCCCGCGCTCCTCCCGGGGATCGCGGCCGCCCAGCCGGCCTACCCGAACCGCCCCATCACGGTGATCGTGCCCTTCGCGGCCGGCGGCCCGACGGACGTGGTCACGCGGCTGGTGGCGGAGGTCATGGCGCGCGACCTCGGCCAGCCCGTGGTGGTGGAGAACGTGGGTGGCGCCGGCGGCACGCTGGGCGCGCAGCGCGTCGCCCAGGCCCGGCCGGACGGGCATACGCTGCTGCTGCACCACATCGGCATGGGCACCACGCCGTCGCTGTACCGGCGCCTGGCCTATGACCCCGTGAACGGCTTCGAGCCGGTGGGCCTCGTCACCGAGGTGCCGATGACCATCATCGCCAAGAAGGACTTCCCGGCCGCGAACCTCGCGGACATGGTGCGCGTGATGCGCGAGCAGAAGCTGAGCATCAACCTGGCCAATGCCGGCGTGGGCGCGGCGTCGCACCTGTGCGGTTTGCTGCTGCAATCGGCGGTGCAGGCGCAGGTCACCACCATCCCGTATCGCGGCACCGGCCCTGCCATGACCGACCTGATCGGCGGCACGGTGGACCTGATGTGCGACCAGACCACCAACACCACCCAGCAGATCCGCTCGGGCGCCGTGCGCGCCTATGCCGTGACCACCTCCGAGCGCAACGCCGCCCTGCCGGACCTGCCCACCGCCGCGGAGGCCGGGCTTCCGGGCTTCGAGGTTTCCGTGTGGCACGGCCTCTATGCCCCGCGCGGCACCGATGCCGCCATCGTCAACCGGCTCTCGCGCTCGCTGCAGGTGGCGCTGCGGGAGGAGCGGCTGGTGGCGCGCTTCGCCGAGCTCGGCACCACGCCGGTGAGTCAGGAGCGCGCGACGCCGGCGGCCCACCGGGCCTACTGGCAGGCGGATATCGCCAAGTGGCGCCCGATCATCCAGGCGGCCGGGCAGTACGCCGACTGAGCCTCCGGCGATGAGCCGCCCTGAACCTTTCGTGACTCGGTAGGGCGGAAACCCGGCCGGTCTTGACAGGGTGGCGTCCGGACGCCACCCCCAACCGCGTGCGACGCGCCTTGCGCGCGGATCGCACGCCGCACCAGGATCAACGGAGACAGTCTGCATGGCGAGCCTGACCGGACGACGTGTCCTGGTGGTGGAAGACGAGACACTGGTCGCCATGCTGGTGGAGGACACGCTGGCCGATGCGGGCGTCGTCGTGCTCGGCCCGGTGGCGACGGTTGCGGAGGCCCTGGCGATGCTGGAGCGGGACCGCCCCGACCTTGCGGTGCTCGACCTCAATCTGGCGGGCGAGACCTCTGAACCCGTCGCCGATGCGCTGATCCGTCTCGAAGTGCCTTTCGTGGTGGCCTCCGGCTATGGCGCGGCGGGGCTTCCGCAGCGGCTGGCGGGCATTCCCGTTCTGGCCAAGCCCTATGCTCCCGAGGACCTGACGGCAGCCCTGGCCCGCCTGCCGGTGGCGTGAGGCACCGCCGGGCTGTTGTGCGGCCCGGGGCTTGCTAACCTTCCGGCCATGACCGCCGGACCCATCGCCTTCACCTTGAACGGCTCTCCCCGCATCCTGCCATCGGGGATCTCGCCCACCATGACGCTGCTCGACTGGCTGCGCGGCCCCGCCGGGTTGTGCGGCACCAAGGAGGGCTGCGCCGAGGGCGACTGCGGCGCCTGCACCGTGGTGATCGAGGAAGCGGACGGGGCGCGCGTGCCGGTGAATGCCTGCCTGGCGCTGCTGGGTCAGGTGCATGGCCGGGCGGTGCGCACCGTGGAGGGGCTGGGCGGCCCCGCCGCGCCCCACCCCATCCAGCGCGCGCTGGCCGAGGCGGATGCCACGCAGTGCGGCTTCTGCACGCCGGGTATCGTCATGACGGCCTGGGCCCATGCGCGGGAGGGCGGCGACGTGCATGACGCGCTGGCGGGCAACCTCTGCCGCTGCACGGGCTACCGGCCCATCGTGGAGGCTTTCGCCGGGTTGCGCGACGACGGGGCGGCGCCGCCCGCGGCACCCGTTCTCGCCAGCACCCGCCTGGAAGCACCGGGGCAGGTTTTCCACCGCCCGCAGACGCTGGAGGCGCTGCTGGCGCTGCGCGCCGCCCACCCCGACGCCTGGCTGCTTTCGGGCGGCACCGACCTCGGCCTGCGCGTTTCCGAGGCGCGGGAGGCGCCGCCGCTGGTGATCTGCCTCTCCGACGTGCCCGGGCTGAACGGGCTGGAGGCGAGCGCCGAGGGCCTGCGCGTGGGCGCTGCCACGAGCTACCGCCGCCTGCTCGCGGCCTGCGAGGCAGACCACGCCTACGCGCCCCTGGCGGCGCTGCTGCGCCGGCTCGGCTCGCGCCAGATCCGCGGCATGGGCACGTTGGGCGGCAATCTCGGCACGTCCTCCCCGATCGGGGACGCGCTGCCGCCGCTGCTGGCCCTGGGCGCATCGCTCCGCATCGCGGGGCCCGGGGGCACGCGCGGCATGCTGGTGGAGGACTTCCTCACGGGGTACCGCAGCAACGCGCTGGCACCGGGGGAGGTGATCCTGGACGTGCTGATCCCCCGCCCGCCAGCCGGTGCGCTGTTTGCGGCGGAGAAGCTTTCCAAGCGGCCGGACCAGGACATCACCACCGTGGGGCTTTCGGCGGTGATCTCCGTTGCGGGGGGGCGCGTCTCGACGGCTCGCATCGCGCTCGGCGGAACCGGGCCGCGGGCGGAGCGCTGCGCCGCGGCCGAAGCGGCGCTGGCCGGCCGCCCCTGGGCGCGGGAAACGGTGGAGCAGGCCGCCTCCGCGCTGGAGGCCGCCATCGCCCCGCTCACCGATCTCCGCGCCAGTGCGGAATACCGCCGCCTGGCCGCGGGGAACCTGCTGCGGCGGCTCTGGCACCGCCAGGCGGAGGCCGCGTGATGGACGCCCTGCCCCGTCACACCGGGCCCGGCGCGGCCCTGCGCCAGGACAGCGCCCTGAAGCACACCACGGGCGAGGCCCGCTTCGCCGACGACCTGCCCATGCCGGCGGGCCTGCTGCACGCCGCCCTCGTCCTCTCGCCGGTGGCCCATGGCCGGCTCGCGCCGATCGACCTGTCTCCCGCCATGGCGGTGCCGGGCGTGGTGGCGGCGCTCGGTCCCTCCGACATTCCCGGCCGCAACGACATCGCTCAGGCCAAGCGTGCCCCCGAGCACATGCTGGCCGAGGGGCTGGTCGAATACTGGGGCCAGCCGCTGGCCTTGGTGGTGGCCGAGACGCGCGACGCCGCCCTGGCGGGCGCGGCGGCGGTGAAGCCGGCGATCGAGCCGTTGCGGCCCGTTCTCTCGGTCGCGGAGGCGCTGGATTCGGGTGCCTTCCTGATGCCGCCGACCGTGATGACGCGCGGCGACGCGCCGGCCGCCATCGAGCGGGCGCCGCGGCGCCTGTCCGGCACCTTCCACGCGGGCGGGCAGGAGCACTTCTACCTGGAGGGGCAGATCGCGCTGGCGGTGCCGGGGGAGGACGGCGACCTCGTCATCCATTCCTCCACCCAGCACCCGACGGAGGTGCAGCACATCTCGGCCCGCATCCTCGGCTGCGACCACAACCGGATCTCGGTGCAGGTGCGGCGGCTGGGCGGCGGCTTCGGGGGGAAGGAAAGCAACGCGTCCTGGGTGGCGGCCTGCGCGGCCATGGCGGCGCGGCGCACCGGACGGCCGGTGAAGCTGCGGCTGGGGCGCAAGCAGGACATCGCCGCCACCGGCAAGCGCCACCCCATGCTGTTCCGCTGGGAGGCAGGCTTCGACGAGGCCGGCCGCATCCTGGCGCTGGAGGCCACCCTGGCCGCGGATGGCGGGCACAGCGTGGACCTTTCGGCCGGGGTGGTGTTCCGCTCGGTCACGCACGCGCTGAACTGCCTGGACGTGCCGGCGGTGAAGATCACGGGGGTGGCCTGCAAGACCAACACGGTGAGCAACACCGCCTTCCGCGGCTTCGGCGGGCCTCAGGGCGTGCTGCTGATGGAGGATGTGACCCACCGCATCGCCCGCCACCTCGGCACCACCCAGGAGGCCGTGCGCGAGCGCAACTTGGCCGGCGGCGGGAACGATGCCGTCACGCCCTATGGCCAGGCGCTGGAGGGCGACCTGATCCGTCGCGTCTGGGCGGAGTGCCGGGACGGCGCGGACTGGGCGCGGCGGCGGGCGGAGGTGGACGCCTTCAACGCGCGGCAGGGGGTGGTGAGGCGCGGCCTCGGCAGCTTCGTGCTGGCCTTCGGCATCTCCTTCGGCGTGATGTCCATGAACCAGGCGGGCGCGCTGGTGCACGTGTACGAGGACGGCTCCATCCGGCTGAACCATGGCGGCACGGAGATGGGCCAGGGACTGTTCATCAAGATCGCCCAGGTGGTGGCCGGCGTGTTCGGCGTGCCGGTGGAGCGCGTGCGGATCACCGCGACCAGCACGGCGGAGGTGCCCAACACCGCCCCCACCGCGGCCAGCACGGGGTCGGACCTCAACGGCTGGGCGGCGCAGATCGCGGCCACGGCCATCCGCACGCGCATGGCCGAGCTGGCCGCGGCGGAATGGGGCGTGCGGCCGGAGGAGGTGCTTTTCAAGGAGGACGAGGTTTTTGCCGGCAACCACCGCATGGGCTTCGGAGAGCTGGCGCATCGCTGCGTGCAGGCGCGCGTCTCGCTTTCCTCCACGGGGTTCTACCGGACGCCGGGCATTCACTGGGATCCGGCGGCGCTGAAGGGCGAACCCTATTTCTACTTCTCCTATGGCGCCGCCATCGCGGAGGTGGAACTGGACCTCCTGACGGGGGAGCAGCGGATGGTCCGGGCGGATCTCGTGCAGGATTGCGGGCGTTCGCTGAACCCCTCGGTGGATCGCGGGCAGATCGAGGGCGCCTTCGTGCAGGGCCTGGGCTACCTGACCTGCGAGGAGCTGTGGTGGGACGGCGAGGGCCGGCTGCGCACCCTCGGCCCCTCCACCTACAAGATCCCGGGCTCGCGCGACGTGCCGCCTGTGATGAACGTGCGGCTGCTGGAGGGAGCGCCGGCGCGGGCCGACACCGTGTTCCGCTCCAAAGCCGTGGGAGAGCCGCCGCTGATGCTGGCGACCGCCGTGTGGAACGCGCTGCGGGACGCGGCGGGGGTGGACCGGCTGGACCTGCCGGCGACGCCCGAGCGCCTGCTGATGGCCGCGCGCGGGGAGACTTGCCGGCAGCGGCCCTGACCCATACCGTGCCCGGAGCCCGCCTCTTGAGCGGGGCAGAGGAAACGGCATGAGCAACAGCCTGGGCAGCGGCTTCAGGGGCCTCGACTACGATCTCGGCGAGACGGCCGACGCGCTTCGCGACCAGGTCGCGGCCTTTGCCGCCGACGAGATCGCGCCGCGCGCCGCCGAGATCGACCGGAGCAACGAGTTCCCGGCCGAGCTTTGGCGCAAGTTCGGCGATCTCGGCCTGCTCGGCATCACGGCGCCCGAGGAATACGGTGGCGCCGCCATGGGCTACCTTGAGCACTGCGTGGCGATGGAGGAGCTGAGCCGTGCCTCCGCGAGCGTCGGGCTGTCCTATGGCGCGCATTCAAACCTTTGCGTGAACCAGATCGCCCGCAACGGAAACGCGGAGCAGAAGGCGCGCTACCTGCCCCGGCTCATCACCGGGGAGCATGTGGGCGCGCTGGCGATGAGCGAGCCGGGCGCGGGTTCGGACGTGGTGGGGATGCGCACGCGGGCGGAGCGGCGGGGTGACCGCTATATCCTCAACGGCGGCAAGTTCTGGATCACCAACGGGCCGGATGCGAACGTGCTGGTGGTTTATGCCAAGACCGACCCGGATGCGGGGCCGCGCGGCATCACCGCCTTCCTGATCGAGAAGGGGTTCAAGGGGTTCTCCACCGCGCAGAAGCTCGACAAGCTGGGCATGCGCGGCTCCAACACCTGCGAGCTGGTCTTCGAGGATTGCGAGGTGCCGGCCGAGAACGTGCTGGGCAGCGAAGGCCGCGGCGTGAACGTGCTGATGAGCGGGCTGGACTACGAGCGCGCGGTGCTGGCGGCCGGGCCACTGGGCATCATGCAGAGCTGCCTCGATATCGTCCTGCCCTATGTCCATGACCGCAGGCAGTTCGGCAAGCCGATCGGCGAGTTCCAGCTCATGCAGGGCAAGATCGCCGACATGTACACGGTGATGTCGGCGGCCAAGTCCTATGTCTACACCGTCGCCAAGGCCTGCGACCGTGGGCAGACCACGCGCAAGGACGCGGCGGGCGCCATCCTTTACGCCGCGGAGAAGGCCACCTGGATGGCGCTGGAGGCGATCCAGGCACTCGGCGGCAACGGGTACATCAACGACTATCCCACCGGCCGCCTGCTTCGCGACGCGAAGCTCTATGAGATCGGCGCGGGCACGAGCGAGATCCGGCGCATGCTGATCGGGCGCGAACTCTTCGCCGAGACCGCCTGATGCCGGCCCTTCCCACGGCGGTCGATGCGCGCTCGCCGGAATACGCGGAGAACGCGGCGCGGATGCGCGCCCTGGTGGAGGATCTTCGCGCGCAGGCCGACCGCGTGCGGCAGGGCGGCGGGGAGGCCGCGCGCGAGAAGCACCTGTCGCGCGGAAAGCTGCTGCCGCGCGACCGCGTGCGCTCGCTGATCGACCCTGCCTCGCCGTTCCTGGAGGTCGGGCAGCTCGCCGCGCATGGCTTCTACAAGGACGAGGTGCCCTCGGCCGGACTCATCACCGGCATCGGGCGCGTGGCGGGCCGCGAGTGCATGGTCGTGGCGAACGACGCAACGGTGAAGGGCGGCACCTATTTCCCGCTGACGGTGAAGAAGCACCTGCGCGCGCAGGAGATCGCCGAGCAGAACCGCCTGCCCTGCATCTACCTCGTGGATTCCGGCGGCGCCAACCTGCCGAACCAGGACGAGGTCTTCCCCGACCGCGACCACTTCGGCCGCATCTTCTTCAACCAGGCGAACATGTCCGCCCGCGGCATCCCGCAGATCGCGGTTGTGATGGGAAGCTGCACGGCGGGCGGCGCCTATGTGCCGGCCATGTCGGACCAGAGCGTCATCGTGCGCAACCAGGGCACCATTTTCCTCGCCGGCCCACCGCTCGTGAAGGCCGCGACCGGCGAGGTGGTCTCGGCCGAGGACCTCGGCGGCGCGGAGGTGCATTCGCGTATCTCGGGCGTGACCGACCACATGGCCGAGAACGATGCCCACGCGCTCGGCATCGCCAGGCGGATCGTGGCCGGGTTGAACACGCGCAAGCCCGCTTCGCTCGACATCGCGCCGCCCCGCCCGCCGGTCCACGATCCGGCCGGCATCCACGGGCTGATCCCGGCCGACCTCCGGGAGCCCTACGACGTGCGGGAGGTGATCGCGCGGCTGGTGGACGCCTCGGAGTTCGACGAGTTCAAGCCGCTCTACGGTCCGACGCTGGTGACGGGCTTCGCGCGGCTGCACGGCTATCCCGTGGGGATCGTCGCCAACAACGGCGTGCTGTTTTCGGAAAGCGCGCAGAAGGGAGCGCACTTCATCGAGCTGTGCTGCCAGCGCGGCATTCCGCTGGTGTTCCTGCAGAACATCACGGGCTTCATGGTCGGCCGGAAATACGAGAGCGGCGGCATCGCCAAGGATGGCGCCAAGATGGTGACGGCGGTGGCCACCGCGACGGTGCCGAAGTTCACGGTGGTGATCGGAGGCTCCTTCGGCGCCGGCAACTACGGCATGTGCGGCCGCGCCTATTCGCCCCGCTTTCTGTTCATGTGGCCCAATGCCCGCATCGGCGTGATGGGGGGCGAGCAGGCGGCCTCGGTTCTTTCCACGCTGCGCCGCGACGCCATCGAGGCCAGGGGCGGCACCTGGCCGGCCGAGGAGGAGGAGCGCTTCAAGGCGCCGCTGCGCGAGCAGTACGAGACGCAGGGCCATCCCTACTACGCCACGGCGCGGCTCTGGGACGACGGGATCATCGACCCGGCCGACACCCGCACGGTGCTGGCCTTGGCCATCTCGGCCTCCCTGAACGCGCCGGTGGAGTCCTGGTCGGACCGCAAGCCGGGCTTTGGCCTGTTCCGGATGTGACGCGCATGTTCAGCACCATCCTGATCGCCAACCGTGGCGAGATCGCCGTCCGCGTCATCCGCACCGCCCGCCGCATGGGCATCCGCACCGTCGCCGTGCATTCGGACGCCGATGCGGAGGCGATGCACGTGGCCCTGGCCGATGAGTCCCGCCGGATCGGCCCGGCGCCGGCGCGGGAAAGCTACCTGCGCATCGACGCCATCATCGCGGCGGCGAAGGCTTCGGGCGCGGAGGCCATCCATCCCGGCTACGGCTTCCTTTCGGAGAACGCGGAATTCGCCGAGGCCTGCGCCGCGGCCGGGATCGTCTTCATCGGCCCGCCCGCTTCCGCCATTCGCGCCATGGGCTCGAAATCGGCCGCCAAGGCACTGATGGAGCGCGCGGGCGTGCCGCTCGTGCCCGGCTACCACGGCGACGACCAGTCCGCGGCGACGCTGCGCGCGGCGGCGGAGCGCATCGGCTACCCCCTGCTGATCAAGGCCAGCGCCGGCGGTGGCGGCAAGGGCATGAAGATCGTGGAATCCGCGGCAGGGCTGGAGGAAGGTCTGGCGCTGGCCAAGGGCGAGGCGCGCTCGGCCTTCGGCGACGACCACGTGCTGCTGGAGCGCTACCTCACCCGGCCCCGGCACATCGAGATCCAGGTCTTCGCCGACAGCCAGGGCAACACCGTGCACCTGTTCGAGCGCGACTGCTCGATCCAGCGCCGCCACCAGAAGGTGGTGGAGGAAGCCCCCGCCCCCGGCATGGACCCCGCCCGGCGCGAGGCCATGGGCCGCGCTGCCTGCGATGCCGCGCGTGCCATCGGCTATGTGGGCGCCGGCACGGTCGAGTTCATCGCCGAGGGCGACACCTTCGCCTTCATGGAGATGAACACCCGCCTTCAGGTGGAGCACCCGGTGACGGAGGCGATCACCGGGCAGGACCTGGTGGAGTGGCAGTTGCGCGTGGCGGCCGGAGAGCCCCTGCCCCTCTCGCAGGACGCCCTCCGCATCGACGGCCATGCCATCGAGGTGCGGGTCTACGCGGAGGATCCGGCGCGGGATTTCGCGCCCTCCACCGGGCGCGTGGACCATCTGCGCTTTCCCGAGAAGATGCCCGGCGCGCGGATCGACACGGGCATCCGGCAGGGCGATGCGGTCACCATCCACTACGACCCGATGATCGCGAAGCTGATCGTCCACGGGCCGGACCGCGTGGCGGCGCTGGCCCGGCTCTCGCGCGCGCTGGCCGGCACGGAGGTCGCGGGGCCCGCCACCAACCTCGCGCTGCTCCGCGCGATCGCCGCCAACACGGATTTCCGGCGCGGCGAGCTGGACACCGGTTTCATCGCCCGCCACGCGGACACCCTGCTGGCGTTGCCCGGCCCGGCGCCACGGTCCGCCCTGGCAGCCGCGGTCGCGCGGCTCCTGCTGGACCTGTCTCCGCCGGTGGCGTTGGCCGGGGCCGATCCCTTCTCCCCCTGGAACGCCCCGACCGCCTGGCGCCTGAACGGCGACGGCTTCCAGGACTTCGTGCTGGAGGATAGCGAGGCCATCCACACCCTGCGCGCCCATCTCCGTGCCGACGGCTTCCGGCTGGACCTGCCGGATGGCCCCATGGAGGTTTCCGCCTCCGAGGCGGCGGACGGCATGGTGTCGCTGCGCCTGGGCGGGGACATCCTCCGTGCCCGCGCGCTGCGCCGTGGCGATCGCATCACCGTGTTCATCGACGGCGCCGCGCATGGGCTGCGCCACCTGGACCCGCGCGCGCCGGTGGAGGGCGCGGGCGCGGCCGCCGGGCGCATCCTCGCGCCCATGCCGGGCAAGGTGCTCGACGTGATGGTGCGCCCGGAACAGGCCGTCACGCGGGGTACGGTGCTGCTGGTACTGGAGGCGATGAAGGTGCAGATGCGGATCACCGCCCCTGCGGATGGCATCGTCTCGGCCGTGCTCTGCGCGCCCGGTGACCTCGTGGAGGATGGGGCGGAGCTGGTGTCGCTGGCCTGAGGCCGCCTCAGCCTTCTTCCAGGCGCTCCGACAACCGGGCGGCCTCACCGCGCAAGGCCGTGCCGATCCCTGTCAGGCCGATGCGGCGGAGCTGTTCGCTGACGCCCACCACGACCAGCGCGTGGGAAACGCGGCCTCTCGGCATCACGGGCGCGGCGATCACCGTCACGCCCGCGATGTAGCGGCCGTCGTCCACCGCGGAGCCGCTCTCCTTCGTGGCCTGCACGTCGGCCCGCCACTGCGGAAGGCTCGGCGGGTCTTCCCGGCGCAGCGTGTGGAGGCGGCGCTCCACCTCCTTCGAGGGGTGCCCGCCGAAGGCCGCGATGCAGCGGCCCGTGGCGCTGATCAGTGCGGGAAAGCGGCTTCCCACATCCACCTCAGGCGCAGGGCATGCCCCGGCCTCGCGATGGCGACCGCCACGATGTGGTCCAGCCCGGTCGCCTCCACCCCGATCGCCGCCGCGCCGTACTCGCGCGCCAGCCGGTCCAGCACGGGCTGGGCGAGGTTGCTGAACGGATCCTTGCGCAGCATGCCCCGGGCCAGGGCCACCAGGCCGCTCGCCAGGGCATGGCGCTTGGTGTCGGGATCGAAGGACAGAAGCTGCCACGGCCGCGGC
Organism: Muricoccus vinaceus; assembly: GCF_042433125.1. Taxonomy (NCBI): domain Bacteria; kingdom Pseudomonadati; phylum Pseudomonadota; class Alphaproteobacteria; order Acetobacterales; family Roseomonadaceae; genus Muricoccus; species Muricoccus vinaceus. The sequence continues at coordinate 311,315 of NZ_JBHLVZ010000001.1, forward strand.
GGCGCGGGCGGAACCCGACGGCTACACCCTTCTCTGGGGCACCAACGGCACGCATGCCGGAAACGAGTTCATGTACGCCTTCCTCGGCTTCGATCCCGTCCGGGATTTCGAGCCGGTGGCGGGCATCCTGCGCTTCGGCATGGCGCCGGGCACGGCGCGCAACGGGCCGTTCCGCTCGGTGGCGGACCTGGTCGCGGCGGCGGGCGAGCAGCCCGGGAAGGTCGCGGTGGGCCTGCCCAGCACCACCGCCCGCGCGGTGCTGCAGATGATCCGGGAGAGACGCAGCGCCGACCTGCTGCCCGTTCCCTATACCGGCAGGGGCCAGGCGCTCACCGGCATGCTGCGCGGGGACGTGCATGCCTCGATCGACACCGTCACCGCCATGCTCGGCCCCAACCGGCAGGAGCAGGTGGTGCCCATCGCCGTTTCCACGGCGAACCGCATCGAGGCGCTGTCAAACATGCCCACGCTGAAGGAGGCTGGGGTGGACGCGACGCTGGAGGCCTGGAACGCCCTGTACGCACCCCGCGCGACACCGGCGGCCGTGGTGCAGGCGCTGAACCGCGCCGCCATCACGGCGCTGGGCGATCCCGCGATCAAGGCGATGCTGGTGCATGACGGCGCCGACCCGATGGGAGGACCCCCGGAGGACCTCGCCGCGCCGATGCGGCGCGATCGCCCGATCGTCCGAAGCCTGGGACTGGCACCGCAGTAACACCCGACCGGAGGATGGCGCGCATGGACCACCTGATGCCGCAGCGCGCCGCCGGTGCGGAGGCGGGGCCTGCCTGGAAGGATCCACTGGCGGGGCTGCGCGTGCTGGAGCCCCCGGAAAAGGGCGACGAGACGCGCGGCTTCGCACCCTTCCTCGCGGGTGAGAGCCATTACTTCCCGGGCCTCGATCGCGGCAAGCGCAGCCTGGTCGTGGACATCAGGCAGCCCGAGGGCGCGGAGATCCTGCGCGGCCTCGCCTGCGCATCGGACGTGCTGATCGAGAACTTCCGCCCGGGCGTGATGGACCGGCTGGGCCTCGGGGCCGAGGCGCTGATGGTGGCCAACCCGCGGCTGGTCGACTGCGCCATCCGGAGGAGCGCATCTCTTCCCTGCGCGCACGGGGCATCATCGGCGGGGAGGACGGCTGACCCTTCTCGACCCCCGGCTGCCCGCGGCTCACCCATCCGAAATCCAGACGAGGCCTTCTTTTTTTAGCGCCCGATCATCGAAATCTCTTTTCGCGGCCTCGTGATGAGGGTTAGGAATGCGTGCGTTCCCGGAAAGAGCCCATGGAAGACGAAGCCTCTCCGATCCGCCCTCGCGTGCTGCTTCTCGCCTGCGCCGCCGCGGTCGCGGTGTTCGCGGCCTCGGCCACCGTCGCCTGGCGGCAGTTCCAGATGCTGGGAAGCATCACGCAGCTGGACCCATCCCCTGCGGCCGCCTCGCCCTCCCCTTTCCAGCCGCCGGAGCGCGCCGAAGCGCCGGTCGCCGGCTTTGCTCCGGCCGCGACGGCAGCCGGCATCGTGGCGCCGGAGCCCGGCGGCGCCCCGACCCTGGTGTCATGGCCGCACGAGCCGCGCGGGTCGGAAGCGGCTCCGGCCGGGCCCATGCAGCGCGCACTGCTGGAGTTCCTGGGTGGCGGAGCCGCTTTCCCGTCGCTGGATGATCCTCCCGCACCGGCCTTTCTTCCGGAGGCGCTTTCCCTGCCGGGGCTGATGCCGCTGCCAGAACCCGCGCCCGCCTCGCCACTCCCCTTTTCCACTGACCTGGCCATGGCGCCTGAGCCGGAGATCACGCTGGCGGAGGATATGGGCATCCCGGCCGGGGTGCCGCCCCTGGTCCCGGCCCAGGCCCCGCCGGACGAGCTGCCGGACGAGCCTCTCCCGCGTTCCCCCGGAGGCGAGGAGGCGATGGTTGTTGCTGGCCCTCCTTCCGCGCCGCTCCCATCCGCGGACCTGGCCATCCTGCCCGTCGCCGATGCCTCGGCCGACGACCAACCGCGCCCTCCCGCCCCCCTTCCCGCAGCCGCCGCCGCGCCGGTTCGTGCGCCGGCCCGGCCCCGCGCGCGGATCTGCGCGGGCAGCCCCACCGGCAACTACACCTTCGCCGCGCGGGAGATCGCCGCCCACGCGGGCGCGCTCGGTGAACTGGAGGTGATCACCACCGCCGGCTCGGGCGACAACCTGCGCCGGCTGGCCGATGGGGAGTGCGAGATGGGCTTCTCCCAGGCCGATGTTTTGGCACTGCGCGCCATTGAGCACCCGCAGCAGGTCGCGGGGCTCGATCCCTTCAAGCGGGTTTACGGCGAGTACGCGCATATCCTCTGCCCGCTCGCCTCCGGCTGGACAAATGCCGGCGCCTTTGACGGCCGCACGCGCCTGATCGTCGGCGGCGATGGAAGCGGCACGGCGGAGACCTGGCGGGCCCTGATCCGTGCGGCACCCGCGCTGGCGGCGGTGCAGCGGGTGAACGACCCGGTGAACCTCGTGGCCGTGAACCGCGTGAAGGACAGCCGCGACACCTGCATGCTCTGGATCAGCGGGCTGAACAGCGGCGACATGCAGGGGGCGAACCGGATGTCGGCCAACACGCCCGACGGGCGGCGGGCCATGCGCCTGGTCAGCGTCACCGTTCCGGAGCTGCGCGGCATGCGCCTGGCGGACGGCCAGCCGATCTACCGCTTCGAGCAGATCACCGCGCGCAGCGGCAGCTACGAGAACCTGCTCGATACCCGCGTCGCCGTGAATGCCGAGGGACGGCGCTTCGTGCAGGGCGGATCGGTCACCGTGCCGGTCGTGGACGCGGTGCTTGTGGTGCGGCGGGACTTCCTCGCCGCGCTGCCCGGGCGCGGGTCGGAGATCGTCTCGGCGGTGGAGGATGCGGGGCCGGCGATCTGGGCACGGGTCAGCCCGCGGCGTTGATCCGTGCCTCGCGCCCGGTCACCGCGCCGGCCGTTCGCCCCCCCTTCGCCCGCGCACCAGTGACTCGCACCGGTTGTCCTCGCCCACCCCGAACTGGATGGTGGGCAGCAGGCCCGCCACCGGGGCGACCAGCGCGGCAAGCCCGCCGATGACGCCGCCGCGTGCCGCCAGTTCCGTCATGTCGGGCCCCACATCGGGGTCGCGGAAGCTGCCATCGATCAGGATGGAGGTCGGCACGGCCCCGATGGTGAAGCGCTTCGACTCGCTCCGCAGCCGCACCTCCATGCGCTCCGCGGCGAGGTTCACGCTGCCGGTGGCGTTCACGATCACGTCCTCGGTATCCAGGATCACGGTGCGGAGGCCGAGCACGCCGCGCTGAAGGGCGAAGTTGCCGACGAAGCATTGCACAACCGTCCGCCCGGGCACGCCAAGCGAGGAGAGGATGGCGTTCCCGAGCCTCAGCCCCGAGAGGTCGACCAGCAGCGCCGAAAGGTTGCCGCCGCTCATGCCCAGGGTGATCTCGCCCGTGCCGCGGCCGAGAATATCGGCGAAGGACTTGCCCGCGCCCTCGATCCGCCCGCGCCCGCTGATCCGGCCAGCCCCCTCGAAGGCATTGGTGGCGCGCATCAGCCGCGACAGGTCGAGGCGCTGGAACTGAATGTCCGCCCGCGCCCGCAGGCGGCCGCCCTCCTCGGGCGTGAAGGAGATGTTGCCCTGGATCTGCCCGGTGCCGACGCCGAGCGCCACGGGGCGGAGCGTGATGGCGCCGTCCTTCAGCTCCATCTCGGTGCGCAGCGTGTCGAACGGCATGTTGCGCCCGGTGATGCGGTCCGCCCGGTAGGTCATGTGGACGTTGGCCGCGTCGAGCTTGGGGAAGTTGATGGGATCGTCCGGCAGCACGCGCGCGCGCGCCTGGTTGCGCGCCTGCTCGCGGCGCTGCTGCGCGGTCTGCCCGGGCGTGGAGGCGCGGCCCGGTTCCTCTCCGATGAAGCCGCCGATATCGGCGAGGTCCACGCGGTTCGAATGCAGCTCCGCCTCCACGCTGGGCTTGGAACCCGCCGTCGTCACGGCGATGGTGCCCGACAGGTCGCTGCTGCCGAGCCGCCCGGTGAAGTCGCGGAAGCGTACGCGGCCATCCACGTAGTCGAGCTGCCCGCCGAGCCGGAAAGGCGGCGTCTTGGGGATGGGCACGCCCGTGAGGGGCTGGAGCAGCCCCATGTCCGGTCCCTGCAGATCGAGCCGCACATCGGCACCCTGCAGCTCCAGCGGGTTGCTCAGGGTGCCGCGCAGGTTCACGCGGGTCGGCCCGTTCTCGAGCTGCATCTCCACGGGCCAGGGCCGGTCCGCTTCCCGCAGCGCCAGCACGGCGCCGCCCGTTGCGGTGCCGGTGATCGGCTGGCCCGCATAGGTCCCTTGGGCATCCACCACGATGCGGGGATCAGGCGTGTCCTCGGCGCGGGTGGCGACGGCGAGGTTGAAGTCCGCCTTCAGCCGGGGGTCGACCACATGCGCGCGGCCCTCGACGATGCGCAGCAACCCGATGCGTGGCCCGGGTCTCGCCTCCGCCGGCTGTGGCGCGTCGCCGGCGGGCTGGCCCAGATCAAAGGCGTAGTTCGTCTGTCCGTCCTCGCGCGCGATCGCCTCCACCACCGGGCGCGTCAACTCGATGGCAGGAATGACGATGGAGCGGTCGTGCCAGTAAGCCATGACGTCCAGGCTCAGCGAGGCGCGCTCCGTCGTGGCGAAGGGGGGATCCTCCTGGAAGCCCTCCGGGTTTCCGATACGCAGCCCCTCGGCCGCGACCTCCGTGATGCGGCCCAGGCGGACATGCAGGTGCTCGATCCGCACGGGACGCCCGAGAGCGGCCGATGCGCGGCGTTCCGCGAGGGGGATGAACCAATCCCACGACCAGAACACCACCAGCAAAAGGAGCAGGAGAAGCGGAACCCCCGTCCAGATCGCCCAGCGCGGCACGCGGCCCTTTGCCATCCTCCCCTCCCCTCCGGCTATCGGCCTGTCACCATTGCCCAGTCCGTTAACTTGGACTGGGCGCCAGGGTTCCTCCCGGGATGGAAGACCGGAAACCGCACGCGCTGGGCGCATCGGATTACAGCGAGTTAACACAGCTGTGACACACAGGGCCGCCCTCCTGGCCTATGACCCCATCCGCTCTTTCCAAGCCTGCCGCGGCCAAGCCGTTCCGGTGTGGCCTGCGGGTGAACCGACGGTGGCGCCTGGCCGCGGCGGATCGTGGCCGGCCCGGTGCTTACGCCCACGGTGCGGCAAGGAAGAGCTTCGCCTTTTGACCTGCTCGCGCGTTGTTGCAACGCACACAGGTGAGGCCTGGTGCCCCACAGCGAACCGGATTGCCGTATGCCCCTCGTAAGTGTCATCTGCCCCGTCTTCAACACCGACGCATCGATGCTGCGCGCGGCCGCGGCGTCCGTTCTGAGTCAGACCGGCGGGGCACAGGCCGTGCAGGGGCAGGGGCAGGAGGCGGTGGAGCTTGAGCTCCTGCTGGTCGATGATGGCACCACGGCCCCCGCCACCCTGGAGGCGCTGGAGGCGATCGCGGCGGACCCCCGGGTCCGCTTCATCCGGAACCCGCGAAACCTCGGCCCGGCGGGAACGCGCAACGCCGGCATTCGCGCGGCACGGGGATCGCTGATCGGGTTCATCGATGCGGACGACCTCTGGCCCGAGGGAAGCCTGGCCGTTCGCCTCTCGGCACCCGCCGGGCCGGGGGATTGCATCCTCGGTGCCTTCGAGGAGCTTCTTCCGGGGGAGTTGCGCGTGACCGCCTCCCCGCTGCCGCTTTCGGAGGAAGGGCAGCTGCTCCGCGATGACTGGTATGCCTGGGAGCCTGACCAGGCCGCGCCCGGCCTGATCGCCGGATGGCGGCACCTTGGCTGCCTTCTCGCGCCAAAGGAGGCGCTGGAGGAGGTCGGGCTGTTCGACGAGACACTGCTCTACGGGGAAGACTGGCTTCTGATGGTGCGGCTCGCCGCCGCGCGCCGGATCGTGGGCACCGAGAAGCCGCTCTACATCCTGCGCCGCCAGCACGCGAGCATGATGACCCGGCGGGAGCGCCTGACCCGCGCCTTCTCCAAGGCCCAGGAAACCGCCTATTCCGACCGGCGGCTGCGCCCGTATCGCAAGCAGCTGCGCTGGGCCGTGGTGCGCCAGTACAAGGGCATGGCGGTGAACAGCCTCGCGAACGGCGTGCCGCTCAACGGCGTCCGTTGTGCGCTGCTCGCTTGGTCCATGGATCCGCGCGAGGTGCCGCAGCTCCTCACCTTCCTGCGCGCCGCGATGACGCGCGACCCGAGCCGGCGCAACGAGACGGCACGGCGCTACTGCAACGCCGTGGTCACGCCCGGCCTCGCATGAGCAGGGGCCGTTCCCTGCGACCGGCGGTGCCATGCTGACCGTCATCATGGCGTCGCGCAACGGCGCGGGCTGGTTGAAGGAAACGCTGGACGCCTTCGCCGCCCTCCATCCGCCGGAGGGCGGATGGAAGCTCGTGGTCGTGGACAACGGCAGCACCGACCGGACCTCCGCCGTGGTGCGCGGCTTCCAGCAACGCCTCCCCCTCACCGCCCTGCATCAGGCGCGGCCCGGCAAGAACGCCGCGCTCAATCTGGCGCTCGAGGAGGCGGAGGGCGACCTCGTCGTCTTCACGGATGACGACGTCCTGCCCGACCCGGATTGGCTCCTGCAGCTTCGCCAGGCCGCTGCGGACTTCCCGGACACGGGTGTTTTCGGTGGCCGGATCGATCCGTGCTGGCCGCGTCCGCCCGCTCGCTGGATCACGGATCTCGTGCCCCTCGGGCTTGTTTACTCGCTGACGGTGGAGCGCGAGGACGGCCCCTGCGACCCGCAATGGATCTGGGGCCCGAACATGATGGTGCGCTCGGCGCTGCTGGAAGGCGGCCATCGCTTCGATGAGGAGGTGGGCCCCGACGGCACCATGGCCTATCGGATGGGTTCGGAGACCACCTTCACGAAGGAGCTTGCCGCCCAGGGCGCCCGGTGCCGGCACGTCGCCCGCGCCCGTGTGCGGCACATGATCCGCCCCTTCCAGATGAAGCGCAGCTGGATCCTGGGCCGGGCCTTCCGCGCCGGACGGGGCTACTGGGAGCCGGAGCCGGAGCGGGTCGCCATCCTCGGCGTGCCCCGGCACATCCTGCGCGAAGTGGGCGAGGCCGCCGGCCGCTGGGCGGTGGCCCGCCTGCGCGGCAACGCCCGCGAGCGCTTCCGCGCGGCGTGGGACCTGAACTTCTGGCGTGGCGTGCTGCACGAGGCCTGGATCAACCGGGCGCGGCCTAAGCGGCGGGCCGATGCCTCCCGCCCCGGCGCCCGGGACCGGACGGCGCTGAGCGCCGGTCCGGACTAGCGGCGCGCGGCGGCCAGCCGCCCCTTCAGCGTTCCCGCGGCCATCACGAGGCGCGCGACCACCGCACGCGCCGGCTCCGGCAGCCCGGCGACCGCGCGCTTGGCACGCGACAGGGGTGGCAGGGCGCCAGCTGGAATAAGCCGCGCGATGGCGCGCACCTCCTCGAAGCGCCCACGGGCGAAGGCGGTGTCCAGCGCCGCGCGACGGCGCTCGGCCGCGCTGGCGCGGAAGGCATCGGCATGGGCCGCGAAGGGCGGGCGCGTCCGGAGCACGTGGTCCAGCACCTCGGCATCGCCCAGGTTCATCGCCAGCACGTCGCCCGAATCGTTGCTGCCGTGCTTGCGGATGCCCACCAGCGGGGTCCAGAGGATCCCGAGCGGGGCGTGCTCGGCGATGCGGAGGGCGGTGGCGAAGTCGCGCCCGACGAGGCCGGATACGCCTTCGTCCCAGCCACCGGCGCCGCGCAGGAAGTCCCGGTCCACCACGAGTGCGGAGGGAAAGAAGGGCTGGAAGCGCACCAGCCGCTCGGCCATCGGGCGGTCGAAGACCATGGCCCCTTCACGCATGGGGCGCATGCCCTCCCAGAAACCGGCTGGGGCATCGTCGAACTTCGTGGCCTCGCTCCAGCTTCCCTCGCGCACGATGCGGAAGTTGCCGTATGCGGCACGAAGGCCCGGTTCCGTGTCCCACAGCGCCTCCATCGCGGCCAGGAAGCCGGGGTGCCAGAGGTCGTCGCTGTCGCAGAAAGCGACCAGCGTGCCGCTGGCCTCCCGCAGGCCGACGTTGCGCGCCGCGAGGTCGCCCGCATTGGCCGTCCGGACGGCCTGCACCCCGCGCGCGGCGTAGCGTGCGAGAAGGTCCGGGGTGCTGTCGGTGGAGCCATCGTCCACGACGATGACCTCGTCGGGCGCCCGCTCCTGGCCGAGGATGCGGTCGAGTGTTTCGGGAAGGAGCGCCGCGCGGTTCCAGGCAGGAACAACGGCGGTGATGCGGCGCGCGCTCATGCCCCGGCCCGCCCCGGCACGCCCCGCGCCAGCACGCGCCGGAACAGGGAGAGCTGCCCGGCAGTGGTCTCGTCCCAGCCGAAGCGTTCGGCGTAGGCGCGCGTCGCCTCGCGCGAGGGCGGGGCGGAAAGCAGCCTGCGCACGCCCTCGGCGATCGCGTCCGGCGTGACGGTGTCGATCACGAGCCCGGCCGCGGGCGATGACACCGCCTCCCGGCTGCCCCAGGCCGGGCTCGCCACGACGGGTGTGCCGCAAGCCATGGATTCCAGCAGCACATTGGCCCAGCCCTCGCGGGATGAGGCCAGCACCAGCGCGTCCGCCGCGCTGTAGAAGGTCGGCAGGCGGCCATGCGGCTGCGGCCCCACCATCCGCACCCGCTCCGCCACGCCGCACTCGGCCGCGAGCGCCAGCAGCGCGGCGCGGTCCGGTCCCTCCCCCGCGATCAGCAGCGTGTGGCCGGGCAGGTCGCGCAACGCGGGGATGATGTGGTGATGGCCCTTGCGCTCGATCAGCAGGCCGACCGAGAGCAGCACGCGCCCTTCCCCAAGCCCCAGTTCCGCACGCGCCGCCGCGCGGTCCTGCGGCTGGAAGGCGCGCAGGTCCACGCCGTTGCGCAGCACCGTCACCTTCTCCGGCGGAGCGCCCAGCTCGTGCAGGCCTTCCGCAAGCCCCGCGCTGACGGCGATCAGCGCATCGGAGCCCTTGATCGCGACCTGCTGGATGAGTCGGCGCGGAATGGCGTGACGCGGCAGCAGGCTGGTGTCGGAGCCGCGGGCGGTGATCACCACCGGCTTTCCGAAGCGCCGGCCAAGCCAGACCGCCGCCACGCCGTCAGGGTAAAGGTAGTGCGCATCGATCGCGTCAAAGGAAAGCCCCTCCGAGACCAGTCGGGACAGCGCCCTGGCGGCCGCGCGGTAGAGGAGGAAGGGCGCCACCGACATGCCGAACCGCGGGATCACGGCGTAGCGCGGGTGGTGCACCGCGAGTCCGTGCCGCTCCTCGGCCCGTGGCGCGGCGGCGTGGCGCGCCCAGTCGCCGAAGCGGGGCGAGCGGGAGGGGAACCAGGGAACGGGGGCGAGAACCGTCGCCTCCGCCTCACCGCCGGCGACGAGGTGCCGCAGCCTGTTCTCGACGAAGACGCCGTGGCTGGGCCGCGCCGCGCTTGGGTAGAGCGTGCTGAAGGTCAGCAGGCGCAGCGGCCGTCCTGGCGGCGCGGTCCCGCCAGGAGCCGAACGGGGAACGGCTCCCCCGTGCGGCGCGGGATCCCGCAGCAGATCCTGGCTCATCGGGCTCGCCCGCCATGTCGAAGAGCCAGCCCAGCTTGTCCCGACGATGCGGCTCCGGCCTGACGGTCCAGGCCGCGAGCCAGGCGATGCCGATCAGCATGCACAGAAAGTACAATCCATCCATGGTCGCGCATCCCGTTCACCGGATATCCATTGCTGGTCAAACTGCGGCCGCAGGCCGCTTGGCCAGGGGCCGCGCGAGCGGCGGAGCGGCCGCGCTGCCCGTCGCCACGGCCATCCCCGGCTCCGGTTCCGGTGGCGCAGCCAGGCCCGGGTTGGCCCGGGCAAATGCGTGCTGGCGCCACCCCCGCGCGCCGGCGCTGGCCTCGACCACCAGCTCGCGCTTGGCGATCGAGTGCGCGCCGGCGATCACCACCAGCAGCGTCCAGTAGAAGTCCCAGTAGGAGAGCGAAAGAAAGGTGCCGCTGACCAGGAATGCCACGATCGACACCTGGGCCATTCGCCCGAAATCATAGGCCCAGGCGAGCTCCGGACGGTTGCGCGAGATCGCGACGAGGCGGAAGCAGTAGTAGACGCCGGCCAGGGTCAGCATCAGCCAGAGGGCGAAGGTCGGGAACCCGTTCTCGCCGAGCAGCTCGAACCAGATGCTGTGAACGGCCCGCGCCGGCCCGCCCGGCGCGACGGTATCCACCACGGACCGCGTGTAGGGCCCCGTGAAGCCCGCGCCGACCAGCGGCCGGTCGAGTGCCAGCTTCAGCGAAATGCCCCAGAGCACCAGCCGTTCGGAAGCGGAGGCATCCGCGTCGTAGGAACCGATGGACTGCATGCGCTCCGTCCACTGCGCCGGCATAAAGGCGAGCGCACCGGCCAGGCAGACCGCCAGCACGGCGCCCGTCACAACCTTCCGGCTGCTGCGCCACCACAACACCGCGGTCGCCGCGCCCAGGCCCAGAAGGGCGCCGCGGGAATAGCTGGAGACGGTGGCAAGCAGGGTCAGGCACATGGCCGCGGCAAGGCCGATCCGCACCGGCGCGTTGCGCGACTGCTGGCGCAGGTAGTTCATCAGCGGCAGGGTCACCAGCAGCGCGGCGGCCAGGTGGTTGTTGTCGTTGATCATGGTCTGCTCCGGGCCCCAGACCCGGTAGGACCCGCCCGTGAGGATCGAGAAGATGCCCCCGCGCACGCCGTAGTAGCCGATCGAGATCACCATCACCCAGACCAGCGCGTGCACCCGCCGCCGTTCCGTCAGCAGCGAGGCTGTGAGCAGCAGGCCGAGCAGCACCTTCTCCACGTGCTCCCACTTCGCGTAGGCCGCGCCCGGCGACCCCAGCGCCATCATGGTGGTGACGGAGAAGGCGATCATCAGCGCGATGATCAGCCCGGTGACGGCATTGAAGGCAAAACGCTTCGGCTCCCCAGCCAGCACGCAACCGAGCAGGGTGGCCGCGAAAACCATCATCGCCCAGGGCATCGAGCCCGCCGCCCCATAGACGAGCCGGTGGGGGTTCATGAAGGAGATCCAGGACCACAGCAGAATGCCGACAAAGGGTCGTGCCACCGCGAGCGGCAGCAGCAGCAGCATGGTCGCGAGGAAAACCGCGTCACGCATGGGCGGCGCGCTCCGTAGGGCAAGGGGCTGGCAGGCGACGGCTCACCGGCCGGCCTTCAGATCGGACATGAGGCGTTCCGCATCCTGGCGGCCGTCGAAGGCCGCGGGCGTCGCCAGGGTGGGCGTGAGCACGCGGAGTGCCTCCTCACGCTGCCCCGCCTGGCGGAGTGCGAAGGCCAGGCGCCAGGACGCCCCGGGATCGGGCCGCCCCGCCGCCTCGCGCGCTGCGACGGACTGGCGCAGCAGCGGCAGGCCCGTGGCCGTGTCGCCCGCACGCGTCAGGATCCAGCCGAGCGTGTCGGCGGTGTCCACGTTCTGCGACAGGGCGAAGGCACGTTCGGCAAACTCCCGTGCCGCCGGCGTGGCGCCGCGCCGGTCGATCAGCCAGGCGAGGTTGTTCAGCGCCAGGGCATCGTTCGGCGCGCGTTCCACCACCTTCGAAAGGCCAGCCTCCGCCTCGGCGTAGCGGCCCTGGACGATGTCGATGGAGGCAAGCGCGGACATGACGGCGATATCGCCGGGCTCCTTCGCGAGCCAGGTCCGGAGCACCGCCGCGGCCTCGGTGACCTTCCCGGCGTTCCGCAGGGAGGCCGCCTGCCGCTGCACGAGCACGGAATGCGGCGTCTTGGCCTGTGCCGCCCCATAGGCACGCGCGGCATCCTCCAGGCGGTTCTCCCCGGCCAGAAGGTCGCCGCGAAGAGCGGCCGCGGCGGGAAGGGAGGCGGGCTGGCTTGCCAGCCTGTCCGCGGCCGCCAGGGCGGCATCCAGTCCGCGCGCCTGCTTCACAAGGCCCACATAGGCCTGTTGCAGACGGGCATCCGCGGGCGTGGAGCGCAGTCCTTCCTGGATGATCGATTCGGCGCCGCGCTGGTCCGCCGCGCGAAGTGTCAGGGAGGCAAAGCGGATCCGTGCCTCGACCGAGGCGGGGTCCTCCGAAAGCGCCGTGCGGGCGGCCTCGCGCGCGTCGTCCCAGCGGCCGGCGGCGGCGAGCGCTTCCGTGCGTGCCATGGAAAGCAGCGGGCCGCGGCTGCGGGCGCCCGCGCGCAGCGCCGGCGCGTCGAGCAGCGCAACCGCCTTGGGCGCTTCGCCGGAGCGCACCATGATCTCGGCCAGCATCAGCGCCAGTGGCAACTCGCCCGGCGCGGCCGCCTGCGCCTGCTCCAGCAGGGCGCGGGCCGGCGCAGCGCGGGGAGAGTTGGGCTGCGCGGCGGCACCCAGCCGCGCCAGCGCGTCGGCATTCGCCGGCTCGCGCTTCAGCACCTCGGCCAGCAGCGCCTCCGCTTCCTCCGGCTTGCCGCTGGCGGCGGCGACGCGCGAAAGGCCGAGCCGCGCGCCAATGGAATTCGGATGGTCGCGCAGCACGCCCTCGAAGGAGGCGCGGGCGCCGGGCAGGTCCAGCTTGGTCAGCTTGATCGTGCCCTCCGTCACCCCCGCCGCCTCGCCGTGGCGCCCGGCCTCGCCCAGCCGCTCCAGCTGGGCCGTCGCCGTGCTCATGTCGCCCCGCAGCATGGAGGCGGTGGCGAGCAGCTCCCGCACCGGGGGCTGTTCCGGCTGAAGGGCGAGGGATTTCTCCGCCGCCTCGATGGCGCCCCGCGCATCCCCTGCGCCGAGGCGCGCGGCGGCGAGACGGTTCAGGATGCCCGTATCCTGCGGCGCCAGCGCCGCGGCCCGGCCCAGGGCCTCGGCGGCCTCGCGCGGGCGCCGGGCCGCGGCCTGGGCGCGGCCGAGAAGGTCGTAGGTCTCCGCATCCGCCGTGCCCTGCGGCCCCAGCCGGCCGACGTAGCGGCTCAGCGTGCCTGCCGCCGCGTCGGGCTTGTTGGCCTCCATCTCCATGGCGGCCAGCAGCCTCACGCCACGCGGGTCCTCCGGCCGCCGCGCCACGTGACGCCGAGCGGCGTCCTCGGCCTGCGCCGTCTGGTTAAGGCCGCGCTTCACGACAGCCAGCAGCAGGTACCCGTCGGGGAAGTTGCCGAGAAAGGAGCTGAGGCGGACCAGGTTCTCGTCCGCGAGTTGCCATTCGGAAGCCCGCGCGTGCAGGGTCGCGCGCAGGTAGCCACCCGCCACGCTGCCGGGCTGGGTGGTCAGGGCCGCATCCACATCGCGCCGCGCGGCCGCATTGTCGCCCAGCTGCATCAGCGCCTCGGCCCTCGCCAAACGGGCCGGCACGTTGCCCGGCGAAACCGCGAGCACGCGCCCGATGGTCTCGATGCCCTCGCGCTGAGCGCCGCGCGCGACCTGCAGCGTTCCCTTCCGGAGGAGGGCCTCGACCGAATTGGGGTCGATCGCGATCGCCTTGTCGGATTCCGCTTCCGCGCCCTGGCGATCACCCTTGGACAGCGCGAGGGCGGCCGCCGCGATATGCGCCTCCGACGTGTTGGGCCCGAGGCTGAGCGCCTCGGCCACCGAGGCCGCCGCATCGTCCTGCCGGTTCAGCGAGAGTTGGGCCAGCGCCCGGCCGGACGCGATCTGCGTGCCCAGCGCCGGGTTGCCCGGCTGGGGCGGAAAGTCTCGCAGAAGATCGGCGTGCCGGCCCTGCATGAGGTAGGCGCGCAGGATCGCGGCGGTCGCCATGGCCGGATCCGCGCCGATCTCCAGCGCTGCCCTGGCTTCCTTCTCGGCCGTGGTGCCATCGCCGAGGTCCAGGCTGGCCTGAACCAGGGCCATGCGGGCGGCAACGGAGCGCGGCTCGTCCCGCACCGCGTTGCGCATCTCGATCTGCGCCGTTCGAAGGTCGCCGCGGGCCTGGGCCGCCCGGGCCCTCTCCATCGGCTGGGCCGAGGCCGGGGCGATGGCGGCCGCCGAGATCCCGGCAAGCAGAGCAAAGGCCAGGGGGCGGGGGAACGCCGTCGGGCGGATCATACAAGGTCTCCGGAAGGATTGTCGTGAATGCCCGCCGATTCTGGCGTGGCGGCTTCGCCGGCGCCGTCGGCGCCCTGGGCGGCCCCGCGCGCGCCCGGGCGCGCGGTCAGCCCGTGCTCGTCGAGCAGGCCGTAAAGCGTTGGCCGACTGATGCCGAGCAGCCGGGCGGCCGCGGCCACCCCGCCGTCGCTCAGCGCCAGTGCGCGCGCGATCGCGGCCCGTTCCGCCGCGGCGCGGGCGGTGCGCAGGTCGAGCGGCTGGTCGGAGGGCGCCGCAGGCTCCAGCTCGAGGTCGGCCGCGCTGACCTGCGGTCCCTCGGACATCAGCACGGCGCGGCGCACGCGGTTTTCCAGCTCGCGCACGTTGCCGGGCCAGGCATGGGCGGCGATGGCATCCGCCGCCGAGGCGTCGAAGCCGCGCAGGCGGCGGTCGAACTCCTGCGCGTGGCGCGCGAAGAACCAGCGGGCGAGCAGAAGCGCGTCGCCACCCCGTTCGCGCAGGGGCGGAATCCGCACCGTGACGCCGTTGAGCCGGTAAAGCAGGTCGCCACGGAAGCCGCCGTTCGCCGCCAGCGTTTCCAGCGGCTGGTTGGTGGCGGAGACCACGCGCACGTCCACCCGGAGCTGGGTGCGGCCGCCCACGCGCTCCACCACCTGGTCCTGAAGGAAGCGCAGCAGCTTGGCCTGGAGCGACATCGGCAGGTCGCCCACCTCGTCCAGGAACAGGGTGCCGCCGTTCGCCGCCTCGATCTTGCCGGTCACCTGCCGCACCGCGCCGGTGAAGGCGCCGCGCTCGTGGCCGAACAGCTCGCTTTCCAGCAGCGCCTCGGGGATGGCCGCGCAGTTCAGCGCGGCGAAGGGGCGCTTGGCGCGCGGGCCGAGCTCGTGCAGGGCCCGCGCCAGGGCCTCCTTGCCGGTGCCGCTCTCGCCGAGCAGCAGCACCGGCACGGAAACGCCCGCCAGTCGCTCCACCGTGCGGCAAACGCGCAGCATGTTGTCGTCGGCGGTGATGATGGCGGAGATTGGGCTGGGCCGCGGTGCGGCGGCGAGCTGGCGGTTCTCCTCCTCCAGCGCGCGCAGGCGCAGCGCCCGGTCCACCACCGTGCGCAGCACGTCGAGGTCCACCGGCTTCTCGCAGAAGTCGTAGGCGCCGGCCGCGATGGCACGCAGCATGTTCGCGCGCTCGTCCCGCCCGCTGGCCACCACGACCGGCAGGCCCGGACAGGTCCGGCGCAGCGCGTCCAGGGTCGCGAACCCTTCGGACACGCCCTCCGGGTCCGGTGGCAGGCCGAGATCGAGCAGGGCGGCGGAAGGGTGCTCCCGCCGCGCCACGACCTCCGCCTGCCGCCGGTCGGAGGCGAGCACAACGCGGCAGCCCGGAAAGGCCCAGCGATACTGGGCGAGAAGGCCGGGATCGTCCTCGACGATCAGCAGCGTCGGCTTGCTCATGCGAAGGCCGCCTGCTGCCTGGCCGTGGCCCGGGTGGCGAGGGGCAGGCGGAGCCGCATGGTCGTGCCGTGGCCCTTGCGGCTCTGCACCTCCAACTCGCCGCCGGCCTCGCGGAGAAGCTCACGCGCCTGCCATGCACCGATGCCGTTGCCATCGGCCCGCGCCGTGCGGAGCGGCCGGAACAGCTCGTCCCGGATGAAGTCGGCCGTCATGCCCGCTCCCTGGTCCACGATATCGAGCAGCAGCGCGTCTCCCTGGTGGTGAAGGTGAAGCCGGACGGCCGCGCCTGGGGGCGAGGCCTCGATCGCGTTGTCGAGCAGATGCCCGACCGCGGCTTCGAACGCGTCGGGCCGCATGGCCGCCGAGCCGATCGCGTCGCATTCGACGGCAACCTGCGGGCCGCGGCTGCGCGCGATGGCGCGAAGCCGGTCGGGCAGGTCCGGCACGCTGCCCGCCGGATCGGAACGCTCGGCCACGCTCAGCGCGTCGGCGGGTTCGCGCAGGCGGGCGATGAGGGTGTCGATGCGCGCGGTCGCGGCACGCACGGTGATCAGCATGTCCCGCTGGAACTCCGGATCGCTGATGTTGTCCTCGGCATTGCCGAGAAGAAGCTTGAGGCCGCCGGATACGGTTTTCACGTCATGGGCCACGAAGGCGAACCGCGCGGCGTAGCTGGCCAGGCGCCGTCCGTCGGCGAGACGTTCCGCGGCCTGCCGCTCGGCCAGAAACATGGCCACCTCACGTCCCAGCGCGCGCAGCAGTTCGAAGACCTCGGTATCCAGGGGGAAGGCAGCCCGGGGCGGGGCGAGGAGCACGGTGCCGAGCACGCCGTCCCGGTGGTGCAGCAGAGGCACCGCGAGCCAGAGCGAGCCATATGCCTCCCGCAGCGCATCCGCGCCCGGCGTTGCGCCGGACAGCACGAGAACACGTTCGCCAGCCCCGAGTGCCTCCAGCAACGGCCCCAGCTCCGGCGCAGCGACCGAGGGGGCATTCCAGGAGCCAGCCCAGCGCAGGCCGCCAGCATGGGCCTCTCCCGGGGCATCGCGGAGCAGCAGGACGCCCGCCGGGCTATCCACGGCATCCGCGATCGCGCGCACGGCGCGCAAAGAGGCCGGCGCCTCGCCATCGGGCCCGGACAGGGCAGTGATGCAGCGCATCCATTCCCGCCTGTAATCGTAACGGGCACGGAAGAAGGGGTCAACCAGAAACCGCCGGATGCGGGAACGGGCGGAGCGGGACGCCAAGGCGACGACCAACGCCATGACCCCGCCCGCGACCACGCTGGCCTGCGCCGTGCGGCCCCAGCTGCCGCCCAGCTGCTCCATCATCTCGCCGGCGGCGCCGACGCCGAAGAGGAAGGTGCCGCTGACGATGAGGGTGGCGCCATGGAACACCGCCTGGCGCGAGACCGGCGGGCCGCGCCGCCAGCGGCGGTCCCGCAGCGCCGTCACCAGGAGCAGCCCTGCTGCGAGAATGGTCAGCGCGGCGCGCGCGTCGATCAGAATCGGCGAGAAACGGCGGGCGAGGATCGCCTCCACATACAGAACCATGTCGAACACGCCGAGGCCGCCGATGGCGATGCAGGGCAGGTTGACGTGCCAGCGGGCAGCCTCGCCGGCACCGCGGTAGACGTTCTCCGCCAGCAACACCACAAGGACGGCCAGGCCCAGACGTGCCACGATGGAGGGGTTGGCCAGGACGCCGCTCGCGGAAGGGGCGAACGCCACGCCGGACATGGGAGGTGCCCAGGCGACCAGGGCCAGAAAGGCTGCCCCGATCAGCCAGGACCGGCGCCGCCACCGTCCGGCCTCCGCCGATTCGCGCTCCTGCAGGTGAAGGAGCAAGGCGCACCAGAACAGCGCCCGCGCCAGCTCCAGCAACCCAGGCAGCCCGTCCATCGGGGCATCCTGCGGCCAGAGCGCCACGGCACCTGACCAGACGGCGAGCGCCATGGTGCTTCCGCTGATCAGCCAGGTCGTGAAACCACGGCGACCGGTTGCGGCGACCAGAACAGCGATAAGGGCGCAGAACCCGGCACATGCAGCGTGGAGCGGCCACGACACGAGCAGGGTCGTGCCGACCCCGCTCATGGCCTTGTCGTGTTCCCGGCCAGGGGCCTCACCGCGACCCCTCCTGGAACAGGATCACGCGCACCGTTGCCACCAGGATCAGCAGGTCGAGGAAGAGGCTGCGGCGGCGCACGTAATAGAGATCATAGGTCAGCTTCTGGCGGGCATCCTCCACCGAGGCGCCGTAGGGGAAGTTGACCTGCGCCCAGCCCGTGATCCCCGGCTTGACCACCGCGCGGTCGGCGTAGTGCGGAATGACCTGGGAGAGCTGCTCCACGAAGGCGGGCCGTTCCGGGCGCGGCCCGATGAACGCCATGTCGCCCTTGAGCACGTTCAGCACCTGCGGGATCTCGTCGATGCGCGTCAGCCGCAAGAAGCGGCCGACCCGCGTCACCCGCGGATCCCGCCGCGTCGCCCATTGCGGCGCACCACCGGCCTCGGCATCCGTGCGCATGCTGCGCAGCTTGGTCAGGTGGATGATCTTGCCGCGCTTCCCGACCCGCGCCTGCCGGTAGAAGACCGGTCCGGGGCTGTCGAGCCGGATGGCCAGCGCCGCAAGCGCCGTGAGCGGCAGGGTGAGCAGCAACAGCCCGAGCGAGACGACCACATCGAAGGACCGGGAAACAAGCGCCTCACCGCGCGTCATGTGAGCGCCGCGCGCCGTCTCCAGCCAGCTCGGCTCCAGCGCGTCCAGATCCACCCGACCGGACAAGCGCTCAAGGAACTCCACCTCGCCGACGAGGCGGATCCCCGATCCCGCCCAGCTCTCCCGAAGAACCGGGGGAACGGTCTCGGGCTCGGGGGAGACCACCCAGCGGATGCCCCGCGCCGTCAGCTCCTGCGCGGCCAGGCCCAGCGTCTGCTCAGCGCCGGCTGCGGTGAGATCGGCCGAGCCCCCAAGCCGGAGCGCAACGCGAAACGGCTCTTCCGAGGCGGTGGGGCCCGCAGGGGGGAAGCGTCACCAGCGAAGCGCGAGGCCCGTCGAGCACCGCGATCGGCTGGGTGAACAACCCGGTCCTGGCCACGCCCAGGAACAGAATCCGCGTCGTCAGCACCACCCCGGTGCCGGCAGCCGAAAGCATCACCACCGCAACAGCGGGGTTGTTTGCCCAGCCACCAAGATCAACCCGAAGGAACTCCACCGCCACCCAGGCAAGCGGGGCAAGCAGAACGGCCGTAAGCAGCGTGCCCGTCAGCAGGCCCCGCGCCTTCCGCCATCCGGTCGGGTCGTGCATGCCCGTCGCCGCAGCGGCCAGGCCAGTGGAGAAGGCAAGAATTGCCGCAAGCCCGGCCGCCTGGAAAGCATCCGGCGAGCCCGGCCCGCCAATAGAGGCGGACAACGCGTAAATAACGGCGAAGCATACGATTGCCTCGGCCATGTAGAGGGCCAAGCCTTCGGATCGAACGCTATGGCCGAAAAGGCTGGTCATCCTGATCCGCTCCCCCTCGAAACCCACTCGACATGGCGTATCGCCACGCATAGATGCCGCTTCGCTCAAAGGAGGTTTTCCCTCTTGAGAGCCGAGCGGACGATCCTCGGTGGCGCCGTGCCGTGGATCACGGCAGCGAACAGTGGCTTCGATGTCGCGCACAAAGATGGCATCTCGCCCCCTGGAGCAAGTGCTAAGCCTCTCAACAATCTGTCATTCACCATTTTGACCACCGCAAACTTCTTCGAAGGTGTAACGTCCTTTCGCGGCTAACGCCGGACCCGGCGCCACTCAAACAAATGTGATCGAGGGTGTGGGAAAAGGATATTTCACCGAATCAAACGAAGTCTTCTAAAACCACTCCTGCAACAGTATCCCTAATATGTGATGCTCAGGCCCAGGCCGTTTTCGTCTAGGGACGCCGTCACATGCCCATGGGTTACGTTTGCGGTCCGATGGGAACGCGGATCGTTCCGATGCCACACCGGGAGCCGAGCTTGAACGACACAATGAAGGATGGAGCGCTGAACATGATGCAAAGGTGCCTCCACCCGAGCCGCGCCGGATTCGCCCGCCGAAACCCGGCGGGATCCCCAACCAGGCGCCCTGCCCCGCGCGCGGCGCTGGCCGCGCTGCTGCTGGCCGGCCTTCTGCAGGCCTGCTCCGGCCCCTCGAGCGCCCCGGTGCAGGAGGCGTCGGTCGCCGCGCCCGACTACGTCATCGGCCCGGGAGACGTTCTCAGCGTGTTCGTCTACCGCGCCCCCGAGCTGAGCGCGGCCGACCTGCCCGTGCGGCCGGACGGCCGCTTCTCCCTCCCGCTGGTCCAGGACGTGCAGGCCGCCGGCCGCACCCCGAGCCAGCTGAGCCGGGAGATCGAGGGACGGATGAAGCAGTACATCCGGGAGCCCGTGGTGTCGGTGATGGTGCGCTCCTTCGTGGGGCCGGCCGACCGCCAGATCCGCGTGATCGGCGAGGCGGCCCAGCCCCTGGCCCTGCCCTTCCGCGAGGGCATGACGGTGCTCGACGCCATGATCGCGTCCCGCGGCCTGACGCGTTTCGCGGCCGGGAACAGCGCGCGCATCATCCGCGTTGCCGATGGCCGGCCCAACGCTCCGCGGCAGACCATTCCCGTCCGCCTGCGCGACCTGCTGAACGAGGGCGATGTCGCCCAGAACGTTCCTCTGCGCCCGGGTGATACCCTGGTCATCCCGACCGGCTGGTTCTGATCGGACATCGGGCATGAACATCTCCTCCCAGATCAGGCGGCACGTCGCGGCCGCCTGGCGCCACCGGTGGAAAGCCCTGGCGTTGTCCTGGCTCATCTTCGCCATCGGCTGGGCGGGGGTGGGCGCCATCCCCGACCAGTACCGCTCCACGGCCCGCGTCTATGCGGACGCGGACGCGGTGCTGAGCACGCTGCTGCGCGGCATCGCGATCGACAGCACCGCGGGCCGCGAGGTCGAATTGCTTCAGCGGACGCTGCTCAGCCGGCCGAACCTGGAGCAGATCGTCGCCCGTACGGATCTCGACAAACGCGTCACCAGCGCTGCCTCCCGTGAGGGGCTGCTGGCTGCGCTGGCGAAGGACATCCGGCTGGCCCCGCAGACGCGGAACCTGTTCACCCTGGAATACCGGGACACCGACCCGCGCATGGCCAAGGACGTGGTCCAGGCCGCGCTCAACCTCTTCATCGAACTGGCGGCCGGAACGGACCGCCAGGGCATCGAGAACGCACAGGGCTTCCTGCTGCAGCAGATCGCCTCCTACGAGGTGCGCCTGCGCGAGGCCGAGCGGCGCCGCGCGGAGTTCCAGTCCCGCAACGTCGACATTCTTCCGGACCCGAACGGCGGCCTTTCTCGCCTGGAATCAGCCCGTGCCCGGGTCCGTCAGGTGCAGGGCGACCTGCAGGACGCCCGCACGCGGCGTGAGCTGACGCGCCAGCAGCTTACCGCCCAGCCGGCCATGATCGCGGCCGGCACGGAGGGCGGTGGCAACGGCCGTGCGGCCGAGCTGGAGCGCGAGCTGCGCGAGATGCGCCTTCGCATGACCGACGCGCACCCCGATGTCCGCGCGGCTCAGCAGGCCCTGGCCGCGGCCCGGGCGGGCGGCGGTGGTGGCGGTGGACGCGCGGTGATGCGCGCCAACCCGCTGCACGAGCAGCTCCAGATCCGCATGGTGGACGCCGATTCGCAGGTCGCCTCGCTCGAGCGCCAGATGCAGGACGCGAATTCCGAGCTGGAGCGGCTGGACGCCAAGGCCCGCGAGCAGCCCGAGGTGCAGGCGCAGTTCACCAATCTGGACCGCGACTACAACGTCCTGCGCCGCAACTACGAGGAACTGCTGGCCCGCCGGGAGTCCATCTCGCTGGCCGACGCGGCCCGCACGGGCTCCGACCGCGTGAAGCTCGAGGTGGTGGACCCGCCGACGGTTCCGAACCTGCCGGTCTCGCCGAACCGTCCGCTGTTGCTGGCCGGCGTGCTCGTGGCCGGCCTGGGTGCCGGGGTGGTGCTTGCGCTGCTGCTGTCCCAGCTCGACAGCGGCTTCTACACGGTGCACGACCTCCGCCGTCTCGACGTGCCGGTGCTCGGGCGAATTTCCGCCCAGCAACCGCGGCTCGCGCCAAGGGTGCTTTCCACGGCGGCCTTCGGCGCTGCCTGCGCGGTGCTTCTGGTCGCGTTCGCCGCGGCGATTGCGGGTCCCTCCATTCTCGCCCATGCCCCTGAATTCATTGCCCGGGCCTTCGCATGAGCACCCCCCAGTCTCCCACGTCGCGCAGCCATCTGATCGACCGCGCGGTTGAAGCCATGGGCGGGCTCGATGCCCTGGCCGTGCCGGCCCGGGGCGCTCCGGCGATCCCGCCGGTCGCTCCTGTGGCCGAGCCTCCGGCTGCGCGGGCCGAGGCGCGGTCTGCCCAGCCGGCTGGCCCGTCGGCCATCCCGGCGTCCTCGGTTGTTTCCGACAGCGCGGCTGCCGGTACCGGTGCCGCCGTGCTGGACGCCCCGGCGGCGCGCGCGCCGGCGCCGGATATGCCGGCGGTCACGACGGTGCCGCTGGATGCCTTGCTTGCGGCGGGCCTCGTTGCCACGCCCGGGAAGGGCCGCAGCCGCGCCTCGGAGGAGGTGAGCGTGGTGCAGCATCAGGTGCTGCGCACCATGCTGTCCGCGCCGCCGGCCGATGCGCGATCCCGCGTCGTGCTGGTGACCAGCGCGCGCCCGGGAGAAGGCAAGACGTTCCTGTCGCTGAACATTGCCGCTAGCCTTGCTGCCGGCGGGTCTCATCCCGTCGTCCTCGTGGATGCGGATGGCAAAGTGGATTCTCTCAGTCACCTTCTCGGACTTGCCGATCGCCCCGGTCTGCGCCTGCTCGCGGCCGAGGGTGGCCGGAACGCGCGCAACATGGTGGTTCCGACGGCGGTGCCGCGCCTATCGCTGCTGCCCTATGGCGCGGCGCCGGCCAAGGGCCCTGGCGTGCCGCCGGGCACCGCGCTGACTGCCGCCGTGCGGCAGGTTTCAGCCGCCCTTCCGGGTCATGTGATCGTGCTGGATACGCCCCCTGCCCTGTCCACCAGCGATGCCGGCACCCTGGCCGGGGTCGCCGGCCAGGTGCTGGTGGTGGTGGAGGCGGAGCGCACCCAGCGCAGCGAGGTGGAGGCGGCTCTGGATCTTGTGGAAGCCTGCCCTGTTCTCCAGCTCGTGCTGAACAAGGCGCGATTCTCGGAAAGCGACACCTTCGGAACCTATGCGGGCGCCTATGGCGCTGACGCGCAGTGAGCCGCCCCCGTCCGAGCGCGCCGCCCCCCATGCGGGCGGCGGTGCTGGCACTCGCATGCGCCTTCGCGGGCTCCGCGGCGGCGCAGGAGACCACCGGGTCGGGGCTGGCTTCCGATACGGGTGCCGAGCGGCCGGGTGAGGCGACCTCCGGCGAGACCACGGTGCCCGACGTCACGGATCTGACCCGTCCGGACCGGCCCACCACCTTCGACCCCTTCTCGCCGCGTGGGGCGGCCGACACCTTCTTCGGCGCCTCGCCCGTCGGGCGTCTCGGATCGGGGCTCGCCCCGGACGAGGCGGGGCTCTTCGTCGGATCCCCGGTGCAGCCGGGCGGGCTCGGGGCGCCGCTCGGCCCTCCGGCGGGACTCGGTCTCGCGCCCGGGCAGGCCTATACGGTCCGCCCCAGCGTCGGCCTGCAGCAGCTCTACACCGACAACCTGTTCAACACGCGCAACAACAAGCGTGATGAATTCATCACCACCATCACGCCCAGCATCTACGCGGCGGCGGACACCGAGCGGCTCCGGGGCAGCCTGGCCTATCTGCCGACCTTCGCGCATTACGCGAACACGTCGGGGCAGGACCGGCTGGACCACCGCTTCGCGGGTTCGGCGCTCGCCACCCTGCTTCCGGGCTCCTTCTATCTTTCGCTGAGCGGCTCGGCGGATACCCGCACGGCAACGGGCGGCTTCACGCCCGAGGGCACGACGGTCGTTGACCGCCGCAACAACGTGCAGACCTTCAACGTCCAGGCCTCGCCCTACTACGTGCAGCGCTTCGGCGGCTGGGCGACGGCCATCGTCGGCTACGCCTATGGGCACGGCTCCACCTCCGGCAACGATGCCTTCGTCCCGGGCACGCAGCAGCGCTTCTTCACCTCGCAGAGCTACAACTCGAACCAGCTCTTCGGGGTGTTGCGGAGCGGGGAGAACCTGGGCCGCGTCGCGCTGGAGGGCCGCGCCAGCGGTACCACCTATGAAGGCACGGGCGTGCTCGACGGTGCGCACCGCAGCGAGACCTCGGTGCAGGCGCTTTACGCGATCACCCGCAACATCGCGGGCTTCGTCGAGGGCGGCTACGAGAACCAGAAGTATGCGGGCACGCCGCGGGTCGAGATCAGCGGCCCGATCTGGTCGGTGGGCGCAAGGCTCCGCCCGAACGAGGACAGCCTGGTGATCGCCCGCTATGGCCGGCGCGACGGCTACAACTCCGCCGCCCTGGAGGCGCAGGTCTCGATCGGCCCGCGCACCCGGCTCGTCGCGACCTACCAGGACCGGCTGACCACCAGCACCCGGCGCGGAAACGACCTGCTTTCCTCCGCCTCGCTGGACGAATCGGGCTATCCGCTGAGCCGCGGCAACGTCTTCTCTCCCGGCGCGGACAGCTCCAGCTTCTCCGGCAACCCGTTCCTCGCGACGCAGGGCGGGCTGCTGCGGGTCAAGCGCGCGGCGGCGGCCATCAGCCGCAGCTTCACGCGGGATGTCGTCACGCTCTCGGTGTTCCGCGAGGAGCAGCTTCCGGTGGCCAGCACGCCGGAAAGCACCGTTTTCTCGCAGAAGGCGACGTCGGGCAGCCTCGCCTGGTCGCACCAGCTCACGCAGGAGATGACGGCGATCGGCTACGTTCAGTACGGCACCTACTCCTCGTCCGGTTTCGGTTCGGGGAACAACGCGACGGCCAGCGCCTCGCTCGTGCGCCGCTTCACGCCCCAGCTATCGGGCAGCGTGCAGTACGCCATCAGCCGCCGCGACAGTGGCGACCGCTTCAGCAACGGCGGCGCCAGTATCCAGAATCTCGTCCTCGTCTCGCTGCGGCAGGACTTCTAGGGACGACACGGATGTACAACGAATACTACGGGTTCCGCGAAGCGCCTTTCCAGATGACGCCGAACGCGCGGCTCTTCTTCCCGAGTTCGGGCCACAGCCGGGCGGAGCGCCATCTTCTGTTCGGCCTGTCGCAGGGCGAGGGTTTCGTGGTGGTCACGGGAGAGGTCGGCGCCGGCAAGACGACGCTGGTCGAGCGGCTCTGCGCGCGGCTCGATCCCAGTGGCTTCGCCGTGGCGCGGATCGCCACCACGCAGGTGGCGGCGGATGACCTGCTCGCGCTCGCCGCCGATGCGTTCGGCGCGCCGATGGAGGGCAGCAAGGCCAACGTGCTGCGCGCCGTCGGCACGGCCTTGCAGACCGGCCCGCAGCGTCACGTGCTCATCGTGGACGAGGCGCAGGCGCTTCCCTTCGCCGCGCTGGAGGAGCTGCGCATGCTTTCGAACCTGACGGGGGAGCAGGGGCAGCCACTGTTGCAGATCATCCTGCTGGGACAACCACAGCTTCGCCGCACGCTGTCCAGCCCCGACCTGGACCAGCTCCGCCAGCGCATCCTGGCCTCCTACCACCTGACGGGTCTCTCGCCGGAGGAAACCCACGCCTATGTGGAGCACCGCCTGCGCGCGGTGGGCTGGGATGGCCGCCCGAACTGGGAGCCGGAGGCGCTGGACAGCGTGCATCGACACAGCGCCGGCATCCCCCGCCGCATCAACCGCCTGTGCTCCCGCGTGCTGCTGGCCGGCGCGCTGGAGGAGACCTGGACCTTCACCAGCGGCCTCGTGGAATCGACGGCGCAGGAGCTGGAGGACGATCTCGGCACCGGCGCGCGCGGTGCGGTGGGCGTTCAAAGCTTTGGCGATGGCGACGCGGCGGAGATCGCCCGGCGCCTCGGCTCGGTCGAGGGCATGCTCGCGCGCCACGACCGCGTTCTCGGCCGTCTGGCCGACCTGTTCAACATGCCCCGGGGGAAGGCGTGAGCAATCCGCCCGGCAGCACGCCCGTGCAGAACGCCATGAGCGTGGACGTGGAGGACTGGTTCCAGGTCCAGGCCTTCGACGGCGTGATTCCACGCGCCTCCTGGGACGGCTTCGCCCCAAGGGTGGAAGCGAACACGGACCGCATTCTCGCGGCCTTCGACCGTGCCGGGGTGCGCGCCACCTTCTTCACCCTGGGATGGGTGGCGGAGCGGCAGCCCGCGCTGGTGCGGCGCATCGCCGCGGCGGGGCATGAACTGGCGAGCCATGGCTGGGGCCACGACCTGGTGAACCGCCTGGGCGAGAACGGCTTCCGCCAGGATATTCGCCGCGCCAAGCGCCTGCTGGAGGACGTGGCGGGCGTGCCGGTGGTCGGATACCGCGCGCCCACCTTCTCGATCGGCCCGGTATCCACCCCCTGGGCGCACCGCGTCCTGGCGGAGGAGGGCTATACCTATTCCTCCTCGGTTTTCCCGATCCGGCACGACCTCTACGGCGCACCGGACGCGCCCCGTGTTCCGCATCGTCCGGACAGGGATGGGGTCACGGAGGTTCCGATGACCACCGTGCGCGCCATGGGCCGCAACCTGCCCTGTTCCGGCGGCGGCTGGTTCCGGCTGGTGCCTTATCCCCTGTTCCGTGCCGGGCTGCGCCGGGTGAACAAGGCGGAGGGGAGGCCGGGCGTTTTCTACTTCCACCCCTGGGAGGTCGATCCTGACCAGCCGGACGTGCCGAGCGCGCGGCGCCTGTCACGCTTCCGCCATCGCGTCGGCCTGGGCGTGATGGAGGCGCGGCTGAACCAGTTGCTGCGTGACTTCTCCTGGGGCCGCATGGACGAGGTCTTCGGCCTGGCGGGCCTGCCCGAACCCGTGGGGGCCTGAGCCAGTGGCAATTCGCGTGCGGCCGCTGGATGCAGCGGCAGTGGGCGCCTGGGATGCGTTCGTGCGTGCCCATCCCCATGGCAGCTTCTTCCATCTTTCCCCCTGGCAGGGCGTGATCGAGCGCGCTTTTCGCCACAAGACGCACTTTGCCCTGGCGGAGCAGGACGGCGCCATCGTGGGCGTGCTGCCGCTTGCCCGCATGAAGACGGCACTGTTCGGGGACCTGCTCGCCTCCACCCCCTTCTGCGTCTACGGCGGCCCGCTCGCCGCCACGCCCGAGGCGGCGGCGGCGCTGGAAGCCCACGCCATCGACCTGCACCGCTCCACCGGCGCGGCCTGCCTGGAGTTCCGCCACCTGCACCTTCCGGTGCCGGATCCGGCGGAACGCGGCTGGGGGATGCGGCCGCCGCTCTACTGGACCTTCCGCAAGCCCATCACGGGCGACGCAGAGGCCGACATGAAGGCGATTCCGCGCAAGCAGCGCGCGATGGTCCGCAAGGGCATCCAGAACGGCCTGACATCGATCTCCAACGGCGACATCGACACGCTGCACCGCGTGTATGCCGAGAGCGTCCGCAATCTCGGCAGCCCCGTGTTTCCGCGCCGGTACTTCAAGGCGCTAGCCGAGGCCTTCCCCGGCGAACACGACGTGACCACCGTGTTGCACGAGGGCAAGCCGGTCGCCTCCGTGCTGAACTTCCACTTCCGCGAGGAGGTGCTGCCCTATTACGGCGGCGGCACCGCGGCGGCCCGCGGCGTCGCGGCCAACGACTTCATGTACTGGGAGGTGATCCGCCGCGCGGGTTCCAAGCGCGGGGCACGGCTCTTCGACTTCGGGCGCAGCAAGTCAGAAACGGGCGCCTTCTCCTTTAAGAAGAACTGGGGCTTCGAGCCGACGCCGCTGCATTATGCCTACCGCCTGCGCCCCGGCGCCAAGTTGCCGGAGAACAACCCGAAGAACCCGCGCTACGCCACCATGATCTCCGTCTGGAAGCGGCTGCCGTTGCCGGTGGCCAATATTCTCGGTCCGCCGCTCACGCGCGGGCTGGGATGAGCCCGCCGATGTCCCGTCGCCTGCTCTTCCTCTGCCACCGCATCCCCTACCCGCCCGAGAAAGGCGAGAAGATCCGGGCCTGGCACATCCTGGATCACCTGGCAGAAAGCTGGGACGTGGAGCTGGGCTGCCTGGTGGACGACCCGGCCGACCTCGACCACCTCGGCGTGCTGCGCGCCCGCTGCGCGGCGGTGGAGTGGCGCGGGGTGGGGCGCCGGACCCAGGCCATGCGGGCCGTGACCGCGCTTCGCCCGGGCCTGCCGCTCACGCTCGGCTGGTTCCATGAACCCGGGCTGAGCGCCTGGGCGCGGGAGGGCCTCGCGGCCGGGCGCTACGGCGGGGTCTTCGTTTATTCCTCGGCCATGGCGCCCTATGCCATGGGCCCGGCATCCTCCCGCCCTGCCCCGCGCAAGATCCTGGACATGGTGGATGTCGATTCCGAGAAGTGGCGCGCCTATGCCGCCGGGGCTGGCCTGCCGATGGGACCGGTCTGGGCGCGGGAGGCGCGCACGCTACTGGCCTTCGAGCGCCGCGCGGCGGCCGCCTTCGACCTCAGCCTCTTTGTTTCCCGCGCCGAGCGCGACCGCTTCGTGGAACTCGCGCCCGAGGCGGCAGCGCGCGCGGACTGGCTGGAGAACGGCGTGGATCTGCGCCGCTTCGATCCCGCCATCCCTCAGGAGCGGCCCTTCGGCGCCGCCCCGGCCCTGGTTTTCACGGGGACCATGGACTACCGCCCGAACGTGGAGGCCGTGACCTGGTTCGCGCGGGAGGTCATGCCGATCCTGCGCCAGCGCAGCCCGGCGCCCGAGTTCCACATCGTCGGCGCCAGCCCCGCTCCGGCCGTCACGGCCCTGGCGGCGCTGCCGGGCGTGCACGTCACCGGGCGCGTGCCGGATGTCCGTCCCTATCTCGCCCATGCGGCGGTCGCGGTCGCGCCGCTCCGCATTGCCCGCGGAATTCAGAACAAGGTGCTTGAAGCCATGGCCATGGCACGCCCCGTCGTCGCCTCGCCCCAGGCCTTCGAGGGCGTGCGTGCCCGGCCGGGCCAGGATCTGCTGGTGGCCGATGGCCCGGCCGAAACCGCCCGCTGCGTGGCGGAGGTGCTGGATGGCGCCCATCCGGGCCTCGGTGACACCGCCCGTGCCGCGGTGCTCGGCGCCTATGACTGGTCGGCGACCCTCCGGCGCCTGGATCCGATGATGGAGGGCGGCCGGGAGGCCGCTGCGGCATGAACGCCCTGGGAAACCGCATCCAGGTGCAGGCGCCGCCGCGGCAGGCCCGCTGGGGGGCGACGCTGGCCGTGTCCGTCGCCGCGCTCGCGCTGTTCGGCTTCCTGTTCCGCGAGGAGATCCTGGCGGCGGTCCGCACCTGGGAAAGCTCCACCGCCTATAATCACTGCTGGCTCGTTCTGCCGATGGCGGTGTGGCTCGCCTGGACGCGCAGGGACCGCCTGGCGCGTCTCGGGCCTATGCCCTCCCCCATTCTGGCGCTTCTGATCCTTCCACCGGCCGTGGCCTGGCTGCTGGCCGAGCGCATGGGGATCATGGAAGGCCGACAGCTGGCGGCAATCGGCCTGTTCTGGGCCATGGCCCTGGCGCTGCTTGGCTGGCGCCTGTGCCGCGCCATGGCGGCACCGCTTCTCTACCTGATCTTCCTTGTTCCCTTCGGGGAGTTCCTGGTTCCGCTGCTGCAATCCGTCACGGCCCATTTCGTGGAACTCGGGCTCCGGGTCCTCGGCATCCCGCACTATGTGGACAGCCTGATCATCGAGACCCCGGCGGGAACCTTCCTGGTCGCCGAGGCCTGCGCCGGGCTCCGTTTCCTGGTCGCCGCCCTCGCCTTCGGGGCGCTCTATGCGTTCACCCTGTTCCGCAGTCCCGGACGGCGCTTCGCGGTTCTGCTGGCGGCGCTCGTCGTTCCCGTTGTGGCCAACGGGATCCGCGCCCTCGGGATCGTGGTGCTCGCGCAGCATCTCGGTTCGGCCGAGGCGGCCGCGGCGGATCACGTGGTCTATGGCTGGGGCTTCTTCTCGGTGGTGATCATCCTGCTGATCCTGGTGGGGCTGCCTTTCCGCGAGGACATGCCGCCCGAGCCAGGAACCCGGCCGGCCCCGCTGCGCGAGCCTGTCGGGGCGGCGCGTCTCGCGCTCGCCGCGGTGCTGGTGGGTCTGTTCGCCGGGGCTGCTCCGGCGCTTGCCGCCGGCCTGAACGATGCCGCGGGTGTTGCTCCCCTGGCAGCCACGCCGCGCCTGGAACCCACGGCCGGCTGCACGGCAATGGCGGACGGTGCCCTGGACTGCGGCGCGCTCACCGCCTCGGCACGGCTTCTCGTGTTCCCCGCCCGCACCACCTGGGCCGGAGTGGCCGCGGCGCGGCGGCGCCTGCTGGGCAACGAGGACGAGGCCCTGGCCTTTCGCATCGAGGCAGGCCCGGCGACATGGGACGCGCGCCAGCCACCAGCGGGCAACGAGACCGTGGCGGCGGCGGCCTGGCTCGACGGACACTTGGCCGGAGACGGCCTCCGGTCGCGCGCCACGCAGGCGCTCAACAGCTTGGGCGGTCAGGGCGGCTTACCCGTGGTGGTGGCCATCGCTCTGCGGCCCAAGGCCGGCGATGCGGCGGCACCCACTCCGGCCGAGCGTCGCGCGCTGCTGACGGCGATCGCTGGGTCGCAGGCCGAGTTGGTGGGGCGCGCCGACGCCCTGTCCCGCCGCGCGGGATCCTGAGGGGGCATGTCGGCCTTCTTTACAAAGTCGGATCGGAACGCTCTGAGAATAGCACAAGATGCTGATTTTGAAGCGCAATACCGTTTGGCACGGTCGTTGCGGTTAGCGGTTCGGGGGCGGCCGCGAGTGGCGCCTCGCACTTTTCTGTCAGCGAAGGACCAAATTGATGCGCAAGTTACTTCTGGCGACGGCGGCCGTTCTGGCGCTGGGTGTTGCGACGGGTGCGGAGGCGGCGCCGCAGCTGTCAGCGCGCATTCTGGAGGACGGCGCCCTGGTTTCGGGCTCGTCGAGCAGCTCGTCGACGGGCACG